>CAZOSA010000001.1:0-73270 GCA_964582155.1 uncultured Enterobacteriaceae bacterium
GCAGCCGGATGATCTTGAGGAAGTTCTTGTCCCAGCGCACCGTGATGCCGTACTCGGCCACGCCGCCGAAGCCCGCCATGACCCGCTCGTCCAGGGGCTCGCGCAGCTGGGAAATATCCTTGATCGGAGCAAACCCGACCCGGTTGCCCAGGGGATCCACGCCTGAAATCGCCGCCTCCAGCGGCTCGATCTTGAGGCCGTCGACACCGACCACGGTGTGGCCGTCGTTCATCAGGTGGTGCGCCAGGGTGAAGCCGGCCGGGCCCAGACCCACCACCAGCACCCTGCGGCCGCTCGGCGGCCTGGGATAGGGCCGGCGCAGGTCGAACGGGTTCCAGCGCGTGAGCAGCGAGTAGATCTCGAAGCCCCAGGGCAGCTCCAGCACGTCCTTCAACGTGCGCGTCTCGGCCTGCGGGATGTTGACCGGCTCCTGCTTCTGGTAGATGCAGGACTTCATGCAGTCGTTGCAGATGCGGTGCCCGGTGGCGGCGGCCATCGGGTTGTCCACCGCGATGATGCCGAGCGCCGCCAGCGGCTCGCCGCGCGCCTTCACCAGGTGGAACTCGGAAATCTTTTCCTCGAGCGGGCAGCCGGCGAGCTCCACGTTGAACACGGTCTTCCTGAAGCCGGCGGCCGGGCCCTTTTCCTTGAGTCCCCTGGAGCAGGAATCCTTGCCCTGCTCGTGGCACCAGATGCAGTAGTTCGCCTCATCCAGCGCGCCTGCGAGGTCGGTGCCGGCGTCGGTGAGCTGGAAGCCGTTGCGAGGGCGCAGTTCCGTGTGCACCGGGATCAGGCGCATGGTATCGAGCTTGTGCGGCGTCTTGAACAACACTCCGTGCCGGTGCTTCTCCTTGCCCGCAGGCGTGGTCACGGCCCAGGCGGCGTAGCGCGCCGCGGCTTCGAGCTGCGCCGCATTCGCAGTCTCTTCCTTCTGCCATCCGGTAATCCGGTTGGCGAAGTCGAGCTCGGTGGTGAACTCGAATCCGTCCGGCGTTGCGTCCTCGGGCTTGACCTTGTGAAGTGCGCGCCGCTGCACGAACAGCCGCTTCACCGAGTAGAGCGGGGCGAGTTCGTGATGCCTCGCCGCCAGCGCCTGTGCCTCGGCTTCGATGCCGAAGAGGCGCGCGAGAAAATCCTCCAGGTGCGGCGCGAGCGCGATCAGGAGTTCGGACTCCTCCTTTGCCGCCGGCGGGCCGGCGCGGGCCGCGAGGAGACGCTCGCGCAGTCCGGCATCGGCCTCGCCCAGGAATTTCAGGAACGCAGCGTCGACGCGCACCAGGCCGTCGCGCGAATAGAGATCCTCGAAGGAAAGGTTGAAGCGCAGACGCAGCATCGGCAGGTGCGTGAATTATAATCGTGCCTCTCCACGCACCGAGGCTCATATGCTTATTAAGAACTGCGTTTTCCTCGTCACCGGCGGCGCCTCGGGTCTGGGCGAAGCCACCGCGCGCATGGCCGCCGAGAACGGCGCCAAGGTGATGATCGCCGACATGCAGGCCGACCTCGGCGGGAAGCTCGCCAGCGAAATCGGCGCGCGCTTCATCAAGTGCGACGTCACCTCGGAAGCCGACGGCAAGGCGGCGGTGGCACTGGCGCTGAAGGAATTCGGGGGCGTGCACGTGCTGGTGAACTGCGCGGGCATCGCGATCGCGGAACGCACGCTGGGCAAGGAAGCGCCGCACGATCTTGGGCGCTTCTCGCGCGTGATCCAGGTGAACCTGATCGGCAGCTTCAATATGATCCGCCTCGCTGCCGATGCGATGGCGAAAGCGGGACCGAATGCCGCCGGCGAGCGCGGCGTGATCATCAATACCGCCTCGGTCGCGGCGTACGACGGGCAGATCGGGCAGGCCGCCTACTCGGCCTCCAAGGGCGGCGTGGTCGGCATGACGCTGACGATCGCGCGCGACCTCTCGCGCAACGGCATCCGCGTATGCACCATCGCGCCGGGCCTGTTCGAGACGCCGATGATGCAAGGCCTGCCCAAGGAGGCGCAGGAGTCCCTGGGCAAGCAGGTGCCGTTCCCTTCACGCCTCGGCCGGCCGGTCGAGTACGCGCAGCTGGTGCGCGCCATCATCGAGAACGAGATGTTGAACGGCGAGACCATCCGCCTGGACGGCGCCATTCGCATGGCGCCCAAGTAAGCCCGCTATTGCGCCGAAGGCGGGAGCGGCTGCTCCCGGAACTCGCTCTTGTAGCGCCTGGAGCGCTCGACGTAGCCGGCGGCGACCTTCAGCAGGAAGTCGCGCTCTTGGGTTTTCAGCTCGCGCACGATCCTGCCCGGCGAGCCGAGCACCAGCACGCCATCGGGAATCTCCTTGCCTTCGGGGATCAGCGTATTGGCGCCGACCAGCGAGCCTTTGCCGATCTTCGCCCCGTTCAGCACCACGCTGTTGATGCCGACGAGGCTGCCATCGCCGACGCTGCAGCCATGCAACATGACCTTGTGGCCGATGGTGACCTGGCGTCCAAGCGTCAGCGGAAAGCCCGGGTCCACGTGCAGCACCGAACCGTCCTGGACGTTGGTCGCCTCACCGATGCGCACGACGTCGTTCTCGGCGCGGATCACGACCTTGAACCAGACGTTGACGTCGGCCTCGAGGGTGATGGCGCCGACCAGCGTGGCGTCGTGCGCGATGTAATGGTGCGCGCCGCGCAGTTCCACGCGCTTGTCGCCGATGGAGTAGAGGGGCATGGTGGGCCGCTATGATACCGGCTGGAATCCCATCTTGAGAGTCGCAGTCCTCGGCGCAGGGGTGATCGGCGTGACCGGCGCGTGGTACCTGGCGCGCGCCGGGCATGAAGTCACGCTGGTGGACCGGCAGCCGGAGGCGGGCATGGAAACCTCCTTCGCCAATGGCGGGCAGATCTCGGCGGGCCACGCCGAGCCGTGGGCCAGGCCCTCGGTCCTGCCCAAGGTGCTCAAGTGGCTGGGGCGCGAGGATGCGCCGCTGCTATTCCGGCCCCGTGCCGATCTCGCGCAATGGATGTGGGGGCTGCGCTTCGCGCTGGAATGCATCCCGGGACGCTTCGAACGCAACAGGCGGCAGCTTGCCGGGCTTGCGTCGTACAGCCGCGAGAGCCTGATCGAACTGCGCGCCGAAACTGGCATCCAATACCATCAATTGAGCAAAGGCATCCTGCACTTTTGCACCGAGCAATCCGATTTCGATGCGCTGGCTGCGCATGAGGAGACCAGGACTGCGGCGCAGTGCCTGGAGATCGAACCCGCGCTACGTCAATCCCTGGCGCCGGTGGTCGGCGGCGTGTTCACGCCGCAGGACGAGTCGGGCGACGCGCATGAGTTCACGGTGCGGCTGGCTCGGCTGGCCGAGGCGCGTGGCGTCCGATTCCTGCGGGCCACCACCGTGGAGGGACTGGAACTCACGGGCGGACGCGTCGTCGCCGCGCAGGCCGGAGGCCGGCGCCTCGAGGCGGACGCATTCGTGGTCTCGCTTGGAAGCTACAGCCCGCTGCTCCTCGCGCACCTCGGCATCTCGATCCCGGTGTATCCGCTCAAGGGCTACTCGATCACCATCCCGCTCTCGGCCGAGGCAGCCGCGGGGGCGCCGAGCGTGAGCCTGACGGACGAGGCGCACAAGCTCGTCATTTCGCGGCTCGGCGAGCGCCTGCGCTGTGCGGGTACCGCGGAACTGACCGGCTACGACACCTCCGTGAACCAAGTACGCTGCGCGGCGATCCTCAAGCGCATCGAACGGCTTTTCCCGGCGCTGGCGGGCGCAGGCGAGGTGAAATACTGGGCGGGCTTGCGGCCGGCGACGCCGGACAACCTGCCGCTGATCGGCCGCACGCGCTACGCCAACCTGTTCCTCAATACCGGCCACGGCACGCTCGGCTGGACGCTGGCCGCGGGCTCCGGCCGCGCGCTGGCCGAGCTGGTTTCCGGGCGCAGGCCGCAAGTCGATTTCAGGTTCCGCTGAGAAGATGAAACAAAGCGAAGCGCTGTATTTCGAAATCCGCGGCTTGCGCTACCACGTGCGGCATTGGCAAGGAGACGCCGCACGACGCGTGATCCTGCTGCATGGCTGGATGGACGTGTCCGCGTCGTTCCAGTTCCTGGTGGACGCGCTGCGCGCGGACTGGGACGTGTACGCGCCCGATTGGCGCGGCTACGGCCTGACGGACTGGGGCAAGTCCGACTGCTACTGGTTTCCGGACTACCTGGCGGACCTGGACCTGCTGCTCGAGCGCATCCAGCCGCAGACGCCGGTGAACCTCGTCGGACACAGCCTGGGCGGCAACGTCGCGGCGCTCTACGCCGGGGTGCGACCGGCACGCATCCGGCGCCTGGTCAACCTGGAAGGCTTCGGCATGGCGCCCACCCAGCCCGAGCAGGCGCCGGAACGCTACGGCCGCTGGCTCGACGAACTGCACGAAAAAAGCGGCCTCAGGCCGTATCCCGATTTCGGCGCGCTCGCCGACCGGCTGCAGAAGAACAATCCGCGCCTCGCGCGCGAACGCGCGGAGTTCCTGGCACGGCATTGGGGGCGCGAAACACCGGACGGGCGGGTACTGCTGCGCGGCGATCCGGCGCACAAGATCGTGAACCCGGTGCTGTACCGCTACGAAGAGACGCGCGCCTGCTGGGCGCAGGTCACCGCGCCGGTGCTGTGGGTGGACGCCGCCGAGTCGCAAACGCTGAAGCACATCGGCATTACCGCCGAGCAATGCGCCGAACGCCGGGCGGTGTTTGGCAACCTGCAATACGCAACGGTGCACAATGCGGGCCATATGCTGCACCACGACCAGCCGGAACAGGTGGCGAGCCTGATCGAGCGTTTTCTTCTCGCATGAACATCGACCTGCATTGCCATTCGAACGTGTCGGACGGCGCGCTGCCGCCGGCCGAGGTGGCGCGCCGCGCGGCGCGCAATGGCGTCGAGGTCTGGGCGCTGACCGACCACGACCAGCTGGACGGCCTCGCCGAAGCGCGCGAGGCGGCAGTAGCGGCCGGGATGCAATTCATTGCCGGCGCCGAGGTGTCGGTGACCTGGCGCGGCAGCACGATCCATGTCGTCGGATTGCGCATCGACGCGCACAACGACACTCTGATATCGGGCCTGGCCGGCGTGCGCGGCGGGCGGATTGAACGCGCCAGGCTGATGGCGCAGGAATTGAAGGAAGCCGGCATCGAGGGCGCCTTTGAAGGTGCGATGCGCCATGCGGAGAATCCGGCGATGGTGAGCCGAACCCATTTCGCGCGCTTCCTGGCCGAGATCGGCGCTGTCAAAGACATGAAGGACGCGTTCCGCAGGTACCTGGTGCCTGGAAAGCCTGGCTACGTGCCGCACCAGTGGGCGGCGCTGGCCGACGCGGTTCACTGGATCCGGGGAGCGGGCGGTCAGGCCGTGCTGGCGCATCCGGGACGCTACGGACTCTCCGCAGGCGCCATGGACGCCCTGCTGGGAGAATTTCGCGACGCAGGGGGCGAAGCCATCGAGGTCGTCACCGGCAGTCACTCGCCGGATCAGTACCAGCACTTCGGTGCGGTGGCTGCGCAATACGGCTTCGCGGCCTCGCGCGGCTCGGATTTCCACGGTCCGGAGGAGGGCGCCGAGTTCGGCAGCCTGCCGCCGCTGGATCCGGCGCTGCGGCCGGTGTGGCGCGACTGGGCGCTTTGAGCCGTTGGCGCAATATTTTTCGGTTCACCCGACGCACCCGCAGCCCAGGCTGATACGGCAGGCGGCCGGGATCGTGCGCGGCGGCGGGCTCATCGCCTATCCGACCGACTCGTGCTATGCGATCGGCTGCCACCTGGGCGATGCGCACGCGCAGGAACGACTTCGGCGCGTGCGCGGCGTGGATCAGAAGCACCACTTGACGCTGATGTGCCGCGATCTTTCGGAGATCGCGATCTACGGCGTCATCGACAACGCGCAGTTCAGGGTCCTGAAGGCGGCGACACCCGGCAGCTACACGTTCATCCTGCGTGCGACGCGCGAGGTGCCGCGGCGCCTGCAGCATCCGCGCCGCAAGACCATCGGCGTGCGCGTGCCGGCGCACGCCGCAGCGCTGGCGCTGCTTGCGGAACTGGACGAGCCGATGCTCTCGTCGACCCTGATCCTGCCCGGCGCTTCGGCGCCGCTGTCCGACGCGCCTGCGATACGCACCGCCCTCGAGCACGAACTCGACCTGATCGTCGATTGCGGCTCTTGCGGCGTGGAGCCGACGACGGTGGTTGATCTCACCGGCGACGAACCGACGGTGCTGCGCAAGGGCAAGGGGTCGCTCTCCGCGTTCGGCCGCGCCGCGGCGCTCTGATAAGATTCGCCGCAGCACGATGGACTTCACCCAGCTCGTACAGACGATCGCGATTTACGCGCTCCCGGTAGTCCTCGCGATCACACTGCACGAAGCCGCTCACGGCTACGTTGCGCGCCACTTCGGCGACCTGACCGCGTATGCCCAGGGGCGCGTCAGTCTGAACCCTGCGCGCCATATCGATCTCGTCGGGACCATCATCGTCCCTGTGCTGATCCTGGTGCTGAGCAAGCTTGCCGGCGGAGCCGGGTTGCTGTTCGGCTGGGCCAAACCGGTGCCGGTCAATTACTCGGCGCTGCGCCGTCCGCGCCAGCACATGATGTGGGTCGCGGCGGCCGGCCCGGCCGCCAACCTCGCGATGGCGATCGCCTGGGCCGCACTGTTCAAGCTCGCCGACGTGCTGCCCGCGAACACCTTCACGCAGACGATGCAGCAGATTGGCGGGGCCGGCATCCAGGTGAACGTGATCCTCATGCTGCTCAACCTGCTTCCCATCCTGCCGCTGGATGGCGGCAGGATCCTCGCCGGCCTGCTGCCGCGGCGCATCGCCTTGCGCTACGGCAAGCTCGAGCCCTGGGGCTTCCCGATCCTGCTGGTGCTGCTGTTCACCAGCGCGCTGGGCGTGATCCTGGCGCCGGTCATCAGCTTCTCGTACCGGGTGCTCGGCACGATGTTCCAGATCTAGCGCGATGTTCGAAACCCGCGTCCTCTCCGGCATGCGCCCCACCGGCGCGCTGCACCTGGGCCATTACCACGGCGTGCTCAAGAACTGGATCAGGCTGCAAAACGAGTACCCCTGCCTGTTCTTCGTCGCCGACTGGCATGCGCTGACCACGGATTACGAGCATCCGGGGCGCGTGGAGCAGAATGCATGGGAGATGGCGGTGGACTGGCTCGCCGCCGGAGTCGATCCGAACCAGGCCACCCTGTTCGTGCAATCGCACATCCAGGAGCACGCGGAGCTGCACCTGCTGCTGTCGATGATCACCCCGCTGGGCTGGCTGGAGCGTGTGCCGACCTACAAGGACCAGATGGAAAAGCTCAAGGACCGCGATCTGGCGACCTACGGATTTCTCGGCTACCCGCTGCTGCAGTCCGCGGACATCCTGATCTATCGCGCGCGCTACGTGCCGGTGGGCGAGGACCAGGTGCCGCACGTCGAGATGACGCGCGAGATCGCGCGGCGCTTCAATCACCTGTACGGCCGCGAGGAGGGGTTCGAGGACAAGGCCAGGGCCGCGGTGAAGAAGATGGGCACCAAGAAGGTGCGCCTGCTGAACGAGCTGCGCACCAAGTTCCTCGAGGGCGGCGATGCTGACGCGCTCAAGCGCGCCGAGGCGCTGCTCGACGAGCAACAGAACCTGCCGCGCGGCGACCGCGAGCGCCTGCACGGCTGGCTCGAGGGCGGCGGCCGCAAGATCCTGGTCGAGCCCGAGGCGCTGCTCACCGAGTCGGCCCGGTTGCCGGGACT
The DNA here is from genome assembly GCA_964582155.1 of uncultured Enterobacteriaceae bacterium. Classification (GTDB taxonomy): domain Bacteria; phylum Pseudomonadota; class Gammaproteobacteria; order Burkholderiales; family SG8-39; genus JAABQT01. The sequence goes on from CAZOSA010000001.1 coordinate 7,754, forward strand.
GGACGGGCAGAAGATGTCCAAGTCCTACGGCAACGCCATCGGCCTGCGCGAGGCGCCCGAGGCGGTGGCCAAAAAGATCCGCACCATGCCGACCGACCCGGCGCGCGTGAAGCGCAGCGACCCGGGCACGCCGGAGAAGTGCCCGGTCTGGCCGCTGCACCTGGTCTATTCGGACGACGCCAGGCGCGCCTGGGTGCAGAAGGGCTGCACCACGGCGGGCATCGGCTGCCTGGAGTGCAAGCAACCGGTGATCGATGCGGTGCTGGCGGAGCTCGCGCCGATGCGCGAGCGCGCCCAGACTTACCTTGATGACCCGACACTGGTGAAGAGCATCATCGCCGACGGCTGCGACAAGGCGCGCAAACTTGCCGTGGAAACCATGCGCGACGTACGCGATGCCATGGGCCTCACCTATACCTGATGAGCGCACCCGCGCCGCTGGCGCCTGCCACCCCGTTCGCCCGTATCTACGGCGAGCCTCTGATCGAATTCCCGCACGACCTGTACATCCCGCCGGATGCGCTCGAAGTGATCCTCGATGCTTTCGAAGGGCCGCTCGACCTGCTGCTTTACCTGATCCGCAAGGAAAATCTCGACGTACTCGACATCGCGATGGCGCCGCTGACACGCCAGTATCTCGAGTACGTGGAAGTGATGCGCTCCAGGAATCTCGAGCTCGCCGCGGAATACCTGGTGATGGCGGCGATGCTCATGGCGATCAAATCGCGCCTGCTGCTGCCACGGCCGCCTTGCGCCGAGAGAATCGAAGATGACCCTCGCGCCGAACTGGTGCGCCGGCTGCTGGAGTACGAACAGTTCAAGAAAGCGGCGCAGCAGCTCGACCAGCTGCCGCAGGTCGGCCGCGATGTGATGGCGGTCTCGGTGTGGGTCGAGCGCACGGTTGCCGAGCGCCTGCCCGATGTAAATCCGCAGGATCTGGCCGAGGCCTGGCGCACGCTGCTGCATCGTGCGCGCATGTCGGCGCACCACCGCGTGTCACGCGAGGAGCTTTCGGTGCGCGAGCACATGAGCGGCGTGCTGCGCCGGCTGCAGGAGCGGCGTGTGCTCGAGTTCGGCGAGCTGTTCGATCCCGCGCGCGGCGTGGCGGTGCTGGTAGTGACGCTGCTGGCGGTGCTGGAGCTGGCGCGCGAGTTGCTCCTCGAGATCACGCAGTCGGAAAGCTTCGCGCCGATTTACGTAAAATTGGCCCATGCCGAACCCGATTGAGGCCAAGCGCATCCTGGAGGCGGCGCTGCTCGCCTCGCAGGAGCCGCTGTCTCTTGCCGACCTCAAGCGCCTGTTCGACGATCAGGTCGGCGGCGATACGCTGAACAACCTGCTCGCCGAGCTGCGCGGGGACTGGGAGGGCCGTGCCGTCGAGCTGGTGAGCCTGGCGAGTGGCTGGCGCTTTCAGACGCGCCTGGAGTTCCAGCCGTTCGCAGAGAAACTGCAGCCTGAAAAACCGCCACGCTACTCGCGCGCCGTGATGGAGACGCTGGCCATCATTGCCTACCGTCAGCCGGTGACGCGCGGCGACATCGAGGACATCCGCGGCGTGGTGGTTTCGACGCAGATCATCCAGACCCTGGAGAACCGCGGCTGGATCGACGTCGTCGGGCACCGCGAAACGCCGGGCCAGCCCGCGCTGTACGCGACCACCAGAACTTTTCTCGACGACCTCGGGCTGCGCTCGCTGCAGGAGCTGCCGCCGCTCGAGGAGATCGCCAGGACCCTGCAGCTTGAGCCAGCCCCGGCCCCCGCAGTCCCCGAAGCCGCCAACGAGCCCGCCGCAGCCTGAGCGGCTGCAGAAGCTGCTCGCTGCGGCGGGATTGGGCTCGCGCCGCGAGATCGAGACCTGGATCGCGGCCGGACGCCTGAAGATCAATGGCGCAGCAGCCAAACTCGGCGACCGCGCCGCGTCAGGCGACCTGATTGAACTGGATGGCAAGGCCCTGACGCTGAAGGCTGCAGGTGCCCAGCCTCGCGTCCTCCTGTATCACAAGCCTGACGGCGAGATGGTGACTCGCTCGGATCCCGAGGGCCGGCCCACCGTATTCCAGCAGCTGCCTGCGATTCCCGGCGGAAAGTGGGTGGCCGTGGGCCGCCTGGACATCAACACCGCGGGCCTGCTTCTGCTGACCGACTCCGGGGAAATCGCCAATCGCCTGATGCATCCGCGCTACGAAGTGGAGCGCGAGTACGCCGTGCGGGTGCTCGGCGAGTTGCGCCCCGAGGAGAGCGCCAGGCTGCTCGCGGGGATCGCCTTGGAGGATGGTGCGGCGCGCTTCGACAAGCTCGAGCCTTCCGGTTCCGCTGAAGGCGCCAACCGCTGGTACCGCGTGGTGTTGCGCGAAGGCCGCAACCGGGAGGTGCGGCGCCTGTTCGAGGCCATCGGGCGCAAGGTCAGCCGCCTGCTGCGCGTGCGCTATGGCCCGGTGGAACTGCCGCGCGACCTGCGACCCGGCCGATGGATCGAACTGGACGCGAAAAGGGTGGCGGAGATTGTGAAAACGCTGAAAAGCGGTTAAACTTCAAGCCGTTTCATGTGGGTGGGCTTCGGCCCATTTTTTGTTTGTGGCGAGCGTGCTGGAAGGCATTCTGGAGCCCACCTTAGCCGGGATGGGGTTCGAGCTGGTGGACGCGCAAGTGTCCAACCGGGGTCGTTTCCTTCGCATTTTCATGGACAAGCCTGGCGGCATTACGGTGGAGGACTGCGCGGCGGTAAGCCGCCACCTTTCCCGGGTGCTGGAGGTCGAGGGCATCGACTACGACCGGCTGGAGATTTCTTCGCCCGGCCTGGACCGGGCGCTGCGCAAGGCTGCGGATTTTGCGCGCTTTGCCGGCCAGAAGGTCGACGTCAGGATGCGTCTCGCCGACGCGAGCGGCCGGCGGCGTTTCGTGGGCCTGCTGCGGGGGTTCGATGGGGCTAGCGCAACCGTCGAAGTGGATGGTGCGCTGGTGGCGCTGCAATTGGACGGCATGGACCGGGCGCGGCTCGTTCCAGAACGATGAGCTTGGAGCAACGATGAGCCGGGAAATTCTGCTGCTGGTGGACGCGCTGGCGCGCGAGAAGAACGTCAATCGCGACGTGGTGTTCGGCGCGCTGGAGATGGCGCTCGCTTCCGCCACCAAGAAGCGCTATACCGAGGACGCCGACGTGCGGGTCGCGATCGACCGCAATACCGGCAGCTTCGATGCGTTTCGCCGTTGGAAGGTGGTGCCCGACGACATGCCGGAGATAATTCCCGCGCAGATGCTCACCCTTACCGAGGCGCAGGGACGCAATGCGGATCTCAAGCTCGAGGACTTTATCGAAGAACCGATCGAGCAGATCCCGTTCGGGCGCATCGGGGCGCAGACCGCGAAGCAGGTGATCCTGCAGCGCATCCGGGACGCGGAGCGCGAGCAGATCCTGAACGACTTCCTTGCCCGCGGCGACGAGTTGGTCACCGGCGCGGTGAAGCGCATGGAGCGGGGCAGCGCCATCGTCGAGTCGGCACGCCTGGAAGCGTTGTTGCCGCGCGAGTACATGATCCCCAAGGAAAATCTGCGCGTCGGTGACCGCGTGCGCGCGTGGGTGGCGAAGATCGACCGCGGCGCGCGCGGCCCGCAGCTGATCCTGTCGCGCACGGCGCCGCAGTTCATCATGAAGCTGTTCGAGCTCGAGGTGCCCGAGATCGAGGAAGGCTTGCTGGAGATCAAGTCGGCGGCGCGCGATCCCGGCGTGCGCGCCAAGATCGCCGTGCACACCAACGACCGCAGGATCGACCCGATCGGCACCTGCGTCGGCATGCGCGGCTCGCGCGTGCAGGCGGTGACGCAGGAACTGGCCGGCGAGCGCGTCGACATCGTGCTCTGGTCGGCGGACCCTGCGCAGTTCGTGATCGGGGCGCTCGCGCCCGCCGAAGTCAGCTCGATCCTGGTGGACGAGGAAAAGCATTCCATGGACGTCGTGGTGGACGAGGAGAACCTCGCCATCGCCATCGGCCGCAGCGGCCAGAACGTGCGCCTTGCCTCCGAGCTGACCGGCTGGACCATCAACCTGATGAACGAGGAAGATTCCACCAAGAAGCAGGCGGAGGAATCAACGCGCGTGCGCGAGTTGTTCATCCAGCGCCTGGACGTGGACGAGGAAGTCGCCAACATCCTGATCCAGGAAGGTTTTTCTACCCTGGAGGAGATCGCCTACGTCCCGATCAACGAAATGCTGGAGATCGAGGCCTTCGACGAGAACACGGTGAACGAACTGCGCAGCCGGGCGCGCAACGCGCTGCTGGTGCAGGCGATCGCGAGCGAGGAGCAGGTGGAAGGCGTGGACCAGAACCTGCTGCAGTTGGAAGGCATGGATACGCAGTTGGCCGCCAAGCTTGCGCAGGGCGGGGTGAAGACGCGGGACAACCTCGCCGACCTGGCCGTGGACGAACTTTCGGAGATGACCGGAATCGAAGACGAGCGCGCCAAGACGCTGATCATGGCAGCGCGCGCGCACTGGTTCGAGCAGGAAGACCAGGCGCAGCTCAAGGAGGCGCAGTAACGTGGCCCTGACCAGCGTCGCCCGGTTCGCCAGCGAGTTGAAAGTCCCGCCCTCGGTGCTGCTGGAGCAGTTGCGCGCCGCCGGCGTGGACAAGGCGGCTGCGGACGATTCCCTCACTGAGGGCGACAAGGCGCGCCTGTTGGAGTACCTGCGAAGGTCGCACGGTTCCGCGGATGCGAAGAACAAGATCACCCTGACGCGCAAGCAGTCCAGCGAGATCATCAAGAAGTCCGACACTTCGGGCAAGGCGCGCACCATCCAGGTCGAAGTACGCAAGAAACGCGTGTTCGTGAAGCGCGATTTCTCCGAGCTGGCCGCGGCGGCAAGTGCTGCGGAAATACCGGCGCCCGCACCGGCGCCAGCCCCCGCCCCGCAAGCTGCCGCGCCGGCCATCGACGCCAGGGAACTCGAACTGCGCAAGGTCGAGGCGCGACGCCACGAGCAGCTGTCCGAGCTGCAGGCGGCCGAGCTGCACGACAAGCAGGAGCGCGAGCGGCGCGACGCCGGGCAGAAGATGGCCGAGCGCGAGGCGCAGGCGGCGATCGACAAGGCCCAGGCGCAGCCCGCCGCGAAGGTGGAGGGCACGCTGCACGCGCCCAAGGCGGCCGACGCGAAGATCGACAAGAAAGCGAAGAAGGCCAAGCCCACCACCACCATGCGCGACGATTCCGTGCGCCGCCGCACCATCAAGACGCGCGGCGACATGGGGGGCGGCGTGGGCGGATGGCATGCGCGGGGCGGTTCGCGCCACCGCGGGTCGCCCGCCGAGCAGCAAACCTTCAGCCAGCCGGCCGAACCGGTGGCGCGCGAGGTGGCGGTGCCCGAAACCATCACGGTGGGCGAGCTCGCTCACCGCATGTCGGTGAAGGCCGCGGAAGTCATCAAGGCGCTGATGAAGCTCGGCACCATGGCGACCATCAATCAGGTGCTGGACCAGGAAACGGCGATCATCCTGGTCGAGGAAATGGGACACAAGGCGAAGGCGACGAAGATGGACGATCCGGAGGCCTACCTCGCCGAAGAGTCCACAGAGGCGCCCGCCGGGGGGCCGCGTCCGCCGGTGGTGACCGTGATGGGCCACGTCGACCACGGCAAGACTTCGCTGCTCGATTACATCCGCCGCACCAAGGTGGCGGCAGGCGAGGCAGGCGGAATCACGCAGCACATCGGCGCCTACCATGTGGAGACGCCGCGGGGCGTGGTCACGTTTCTGGATACGCCGGGCCATGAGGCATTCACCGCCATGCGTGCACGCGGCGCCAAGGTCACCGACCTCGTGATCCTCGTGGTGGCCGCTGACGACGGCGTGATGCCGCAGACGGTGGAAGCCATCAATCACGCCAAGGCGGCCAAGGTACCTTTGGTAGTGGCGATCAGCAAGATCGACAAGAACGAGGCGGACCCGGAGAAGGTGAAGCGCGAACTCCTGCAACACGGCGTGGTGCCGGAAGAGTTTGGCGGCGACGCGCCCTTTGTGCCGGTATCGGCGAAGTCCGGGCAGGGGATGGATACCCTGCTCGAGATCGTGCTGCTGCAGGCAGAGGTTCTGGAACTCAAGGCGCCGGTCGATGTGCCCGCCAAGGGCGTGGTGATCGAGGCGCGCCTGGACAGGGGGCGCGGTCCGGTGGCCACGATACTGGTGCAGTCCGGGACCTTGAAGCGCGGCGACGTGGTGCTCATCGGCGCGGTTTATGGCCGCGTGCGGGCAATGCTCGATGAGAACGGCCGCCCGGTCGAATCCGCCGGCCCCTCGATCCCGGTGGAGGTGCAGGGTTTGTCCGACGTACCGAACGCGGGCGAAGAGATGACGACGCTCGTCGACGAACGCAAGGCACGCGATATCGCGGCGTTTCGACACGGCAAGTACCGCGATGTGAAGCTGGCCAAGCAGCAGGCGGCGAAACTCGAGAACCTGTTCCAGCAGATGGGCGAGGGCGGGCACAAGGTGCTGTCTCTGGTGATCAAGACGGACGTGCAGGGCTCGCAGGAGGCGCTGGTGCACGCGCTGACGCGTCTGTCCACCGAGGAAGTGAAGGTCGGAGTGGTGCACGCGGGCGTGGGCGGGATCACGGAGTCGGACGTCAACCTGGCCATGGCGGCGCGCGCGGTGATCATCGGCTTCAACACACGCGCCGATGCCACGGCGCGCAAACTCATCGAGAGCGCAGGCATCGACGTGCGCTACTACGACATCATTTACGAGGCGGTGGACGAGATCAAGGCGGCGCTCTCCGGCATGCTGCCGCCGGAGAAGAAGGAACAGGTCCTCGGCGTGGTCGAGGTGCGGCAGGTGTTCCGCATTTCCAAGGTCGGCACGGTGGCGGGCTGCTATGTGGTTGACGGCCTGGTCAAGCGCAATGCGCAGGTGCGCGTGCTGCGCGACAACGTGGTGATCCACACCGGCGAGATCGATGCGCTCAAGCGCTTCAAGGACGACGCGCGCGAGGTCAAGGCCGGGTTCGAGTGCGGCGTCTCGCTGAAGAATTTCTCGGACCTGAAAGAAGGCGACCAGTTCGAGGTGTTCGAAATCCTCGAGGTGGCGCGTACGCTGTGAGCCGCGGCCGGCCGCGCAAGGTCGCCGACCAGATCCAGCGCGAGCTCTCCGAGATCCTGCGGCGCGAGCTGCAGGACCCGCGCCTCAATCTGCTTACCGTGACCGCGGTGGACGCGGCGCCCGACCTGTCCCACGCCGTGGTCTATTTCACCTGCCTGGACCTGGCCCAGGCGGAGGCGGCGGGGCGCGCGTTGCGCAAGGCCGCGGGCTTCATGCGCAGTCAGCTGGCGCGCCGCATCAAGCTCTATACCACCCCGGAGTTGCGCTTCAAGTACGACGAATCGGTGGAGCGCGGCGCGCGCCTGTCACAACTGATCGACAGCGTCCGACCCAAAGGCTGATGCGCCGCGGCCTGGACGGCGTGCTGCTGCTCGACAAGCCGTCCGGGCCGGGATCCAACGCCGCCCTGCAGGCGGTGAAGCGGCTTTATCAGGCAGAAAAGGCCGGGCACGCCGGTACGCTCGATCCGCTGGCGTCCGGGCTGCTCCTGATCCTGTTCGGCGAGGCCACCAAGTTTTCGCAGCTCGCGCTCGACTCCGACAAGGAGTACCTGGCAAGCGCGCGCCTCGGCATCACTACCACCACGGCAGATGCCGAGGGCAAGGTCCTGGAACGCAAGGCGGTCGAGGTGCAAGAGCACGCCATCGAGCCGGCGCTGGCGCGCTTGCGCGGTGCCATCGAACAGGTACCCCCCATGTACTCGGCGCTGAAGCACGCGGGCCAGCCCCTGTACGCGCTCGCCCGACGGGGCGCAAGCGTGGCGCGCGCTGCGCGCTGTGTGCACATTTATGAACTGCAGCTGTTGCGAGTCGACGGCGACCGCCTCGACCTGCGAGTCCGCTGCAGCAAGGGCACCTACGTGCGCACCCTGGTCGAAGACCTCGGCCGGGCGCTGGGTTGCGGTGCTCACCTGTGCGCGTTGCGCCGCACGGTGGCGGGTGATTTTCGCATATCGGATGCGGCGACCCTCGAGCAGATCCAGACCGCGACGCCGGCCGAACGCGACCACAGGCTGTTGCCGGTGGAGCGCCTTCTCGCGGGCCTGCCGAGGGTGGACCTTGCCGGCGCATTGGCCCAGCGATTCGCCCAAGGCCAGACTGTCCGTCTGGACCGGCCGCTGACGGGGCGCTGCGCAGTGTTCGGCGCGCGAGGCGGGCTGTTGGGGTTGGGCGAGAGTGGACCGCAAGGGGAATTGCGGCCCCGGCGCCTTTTCGCGCGAACGCCGGATTCCACGCAAGCGGCTGAAAAACATCCAACAACCTTGTGAAGCCTCGCGGCTGTCGGTTAAAATGCCGGCCTACACAAGACAAAAGCAGGAGTAAGCATGTCTTTGCAGGTTGCGCAGAAAGCGCAAGTCGTCCAACAGTACCAGCGCTCCGGCAAAGACACCGGCTCGCCCGAAGTGCAGATCGCGCTGCTCACCGAGCGCATCAACAGCCTGGCTGGCCACTTCAAGTCGCACGTCAAGGACTTCCATTCCCGGCGCGGGCTGCTCAAGCTCGTGTCGCAGCGCCGCAAGCTGCTCGATTACCTGAGGCGCACGGATGCGGACAAGTACCGCTCGATCATCGAGCGGCTCAGTCTGCGCAAGTAATTCCCACTGATGCCGCTGCAATGGACGCTCATCGCTCGATGAGCGTTTTTTGTTTGCGGGCCACCACCGAGGACATCCTTTGAATCCGATCAAGAAGACTTTCACCCTGGGCGAGCACCAAGTCACGCTGGAAACCGGCGAAATCGCGCGCCAGGCGCATGGCGCGGTGATCTGCACCATCGACGACACCGTGGTGCTCGCCACCGTGGTGGGCGCAAAAGAACCTAAAGCGGGCCAGGACTGGTTCCCGCTGACGGTGGACTATTCCGAGAGAACTTATGCCGCAGGCAAGATCCCCGGCGGCTTCTTCAAGCGCGAGGGACGCCCTTCGGAGAAGGAAATACTGACCTCGCGCCTGATCGACCGCCCGATCCGCCCATTGTTTCCGGACGGGTTCTTCAATGAAGTGCAGGTGGTGGCGCAGGTGCTGTCGCTCAATCCGGAGGTGGATTCCGACATCCCGGCGATGCTGGCGGTATCGGCGGCGCTGACCCTGTCGGGAATCCCTTTCAACGGGCCGATCGGCGCCTGCCGCGTGGGCTACCTCGAGGGCCAATACGTGCTCAATCCCACGGCGACGCAGCTCAAGGAATCGAAGCTCAACCTGGTCGTTGCCGGCACAGAGCAGGGCGTGCTGATGGTCGAATCCGAAGCAAAGGAGCTGTCCGAAGAGGTGATGCTGGGTGGCGTGGTGTTCGGGCACGAAAAGATGCAAGCCGCGATCCAGGCGATCCACGAACTGGCCGAGGCCGCCGGAAAACCCGCCTGGGACTGGCAGCCGCCGGCGAAGAACGAAGCGCTGATCGAGCGCGTCGCGGCACTGGCGGAAAGCGACTTGCGCGCCGCATTCGACATGAAACAGAAGCAGGCGCGCAACTCGCGGCTCAATGAGATCCGCAAGGCGACGATGGCCAAGCTGGAAGAGGAGGCCAAGGCCACCGGGCTGGCGCTGGAGCCGAACGCCGCCAAAGACGTGTTCTTCAATCTGGAGTCGAAGATCGTGCGCACCCAGATCCTGGACGGCGAACCGCGCATCGACGGCCGCGACACCCGCACGGTGCGCCCGATCAGCGTGCGCGTCGGGGTATTGCCGCGCACCCATGGTTCGGCGTTGTTCACGCGGGGCGAGACGCAGGCGCTGGTGAGCGTGACGCTCGGCACCGGGCGCGACGAACAGATCATCGACGCGCTCGCCGGCGAGTACCGCGAGCGCTTCATGTTCCACTACAACATGCCGCCTTACGCCACCGGCGAGACCGGCCGCTTCGGCTTCACCAAGCGCCGCGAGATCGGCCATGGCCGCCTCGCCAAGCGCTCGCTGGTGGCGCTGCTGCCGCCGGCCGAGGAGTTCGGCTATTCGGTGCGCGTGGTGTCCGAGATCACGGAGTCGAACGGCTCGTCGTCCATGGCCTCGGTCTGCGGCGGCAGCATGGCGCTGATGGATGCGGGCGTGCCGGTCAAGGCGCACGTGGCGGGCATCGCCATGGGCCTGATCAAGGAAGGCAAGCGCTTCGCCGTGCTCTCCGACATACTCGGCGACGAAGATCACCTCGGCGACATGGATTTCAAGGTCGCCGGCACCGAGGCGGGCGTCACCGCGCTGCAGATGGACCTCAAGATCGAGTCCATCAACCAGGGCATCATGAAGATCGCGCTCGACCAGGCGCGCGAAGCGCGCCTGCAGATCCTGCAGATCATGAAGCAGGCGATCGATGGTTCGCGCACTGAACTCTCGAGCTTCGCGCCGCGCATCTTCAAGATCAAGATCAACCCGGACAAGATCCGCGACGTGATCGGCAAGGGCGGCGTGGTGATCCGCGGCATCCAGGAGGAAACCGGCACCACCATCGAGATCGAGGACGACGGCACCATCTCCATCGCCTGCGTGTCCGCCGAAGGCGGCGAAGCGGCGAGAAAGCGCATCCAGGAGCTCACCGCCGATGTCGAGGTTGGCAAGATCTACGAGGGCCCGGTGCTGCGCCTGCTCGACTTCGGCGCCATCGTGCAATTGATGCCGGGCCGCGACGGCCTGCTGCACATCAGCCAGATCAGCCACGAGCGCGTGAACGCGGTCTCGGACCACTTGAAGGAAGGCCAGATCGTCAAGGTGAAGGTGCTGGAAGCCGACGACAAGGGCCGCGTGCGCCTGTCGATGAAGGCGATCGGCGCGCCGGAGGCGGCCAAGCAGGCCTGAGCGGCTGCCGCGCCTACTTCGCGACCTGCTTTTCGCGCAGCTCGTCGAGCGTCTTGCAGTCGATGCACAGGGTGGCCGTGGGCCGCGCCTCCAGGCGTTTCAGCCCGATCTCGACGCCGCAACTCTCGCAATAGCCGTATTCGTTGGCGTCGATGCGCCCGACGGTCTCGTCGATCTTCTTGATCAGCTTGCGCTCGCGGTCGCGATTGCGCAGTTCCAGCGCCATGTCGGATTCCTGGGTGGCGCGGTCGTTGGGATCGGCAAATACCGTGGCCTCGTCCTGCATCGTGTGCACGGTGCGGTCGATCTCCTCGGACAGCTCCGACTTGAGCTGCTCCAGCATCTTGCGAAAATGCGACCGCATTCTCGCGTTCATGTAATCTTCGCCCTTCTTCTGCGCATAGGGTGTAAAGCTTTTCCTGCTCAGCTCGAGTGGCATTTCCTGCGCCAGCCTGAAAAATGAAAGGCGCCCTTTTTAGCAGAAAAGCCCCTCAGCAGCAAGCCGGAAAAAGAGTATCATTGGCGCCCTTTTCGGGGTGTAGCGCAGCCTGGTAGCGCGCTTGCTTTGGGAGCAAGATGTCGGGAGTTCGAATCTCTCCACCCCGACCAGAAGGAAGCCCGGCGGCTGCCCGTAGCTCAACCGGATAGAGCACCAGCCTTCTAAGCTGGGGGTTGTGGGTTCGAGTCCCGCCGGGCAGACCAGTAGAATTGGCGTCGCAATGGTGGCCGTAGCTCAATGGTAGAGTCCTGGATTGTGATTCCAGTTGTTGTGGGTTCGAGTCCCATCGGTCACCCCACATCTTCCCGGCGCGGCAAGTCCTCGCGCGGCAACAGGAACACCTGACCCGTCCCCGCCGCGGTCTGCGGCCAGACGAAGGGCGTTTGCGGGAAGGCTCGCTCCAGCGCCCTGCGATTCCGCCCGATCTCGCACACCAGCAACCCCTTGGGCTCAAGGTGGCCGAACGCTTGCCGCAGCACGAGTCGCACGAGTGCCAGTCCATCTGCGCCTCCGGCGAGCGCCAGGCGCGGCTCATGCCGGTACTCGCGCGGCAGGGCGCCCATCGAAGAAGCATCCACGTACGGCGGATTGCCGACGATCAGGTCGTAGCGGCTCGCTCCAAGGCCCGACATCAAGTCCGAGCGCAATAGTCGCACCCGGCTGCGCAGTCGATGGCGCGCGACATTTCGCTTCGCGACCGCGAGCGCGCCTGAGGACAGGTCGGTTGCATCGACGCGCGCGCGCGGAAATGCTTGCGCGGCCAGCACGGCGAGACAACCTGAGCCAGTACACAAGTCGAGCGCGCGCTTCACTGGGCGGCGCAGCCAGAGCTGCAAGCGGTCCTGCAGCAGTTCTGCAATGTGTGAACGCGGGATGATGACGCGCCGGTCGACGTAGAACGGCTGGTCCGCAAGCCACGCCTCGTTGAGGAGGTAGGCGACCGGAATTCTTTCCCGGATACGGTGCTGCAGGAGGCGATGGATGCGAGCGGCTTCGCGTGGGCTGACCACGCGCTCGGCGGCGGCATCGAACGGCAGTCCAAGTCCGCGCAGCACCAGGAAAACGGCTTCATCGCGCGCTGTCGAGGTGCCGTGGCCGTAATGCAGGGGCGCCTTGCGCAGCCGCCGCGCAACCTCGCGCACCAGCTCCCGCAGGATCAAGGCAGCAGCGCGCGCAGCGTGTCGAGGTAAATGCGCGGCAATTGCTCGAGCGCGGCGAGCTCGATGTGCTCGTTCAGCTTGTGGATGCTGGAATTGACCGGGCCGAGCTCGACGACCTCGGGGCAGATGTCGATGATGAAGCGCCCGTCGGAAGTCCCGCCGGCGGTCGACAGCTGCGGCGCGCGGCCCGCATGTGCTTGCACCGAGCGCTGCACCGTTTCGATCAGGCGTCCTTTGCCGCTGAGGAAGGGCTTGCCGCCCAGCGTCCACGCGATGGCGTAGTCCAGGCGGTGCTTGCGCAGCACCTCCTCGAAGCGCGAGCGCAAGGATGCCTCGGTGCTGGCGCTCGAGAAGCGGAAGTTGCACAGCATCACCGCGGTGCCGGGGACGATGTTCTCCACGCCCGTGCCGGCATTCAGGTTCGAGACCTGGAAGCTGGTCGGCGGGAAGGCTTCGTTGCCGCGGTCCCACTCGATGGAGGCCAGCTCGGCCAGTGCCGGCGCCAGCAGGAGGATCGGGTTCTTCACCTGCTCGGGATAGGCGATGTGGCCCTGCACGCCGTGCACGGTGATTCTCGCCGACAGGGAGCCGCGCCGGCCGATGCGCACGCCGTCGCCCAACGCCGCGGTTGAGGAGGGCTCGCCGACGATGCAGTAATCGAGGGTCTCGCCGCGCTGCTTCAGCCGCTCGACGACGCGCACCGTGCCATCGGATGCGGGACCTTCCTCGTCCGAAGTGATGAGCAGGGCGATCGAGCCTGCATGCCCCGGGCGTTCCGCCACGAACTGCTCCACCGCGACAACGAAGGCGGCGATCGAGGACTTCATGTCGGCGGCGCCGCGGCCGTAGAGCCTGCCGTCGCGCACTGTCGGGACGAATGGGTCGGAGTGCCACTGTTCGAGCGGGCCGCTGGGCACCACGTCGGTATGTCCGGCGAAGCAGAACACGGGGCGGGCGCTGCCGCGCCGGGCCCAGAGGTTGGTGACACCGTTGCTGCCGGCATCTTCGCAGCGGAAGCCGGCCCGGGCAAGGCGCGCGGCCAGCAGGGCCTGGCAGCCTGCATCCTCGGGCGTTACGGACCTGCGGCCGATCAGCTCCCGGGCGAGTTCGAGGGCTGAATTCACCTCAGGTGGTCATGTTGATCTTGATCAACGGCACGGAGACCTGTCCGGAGGTGATCTGGCCCGCGGTGGCCTGGTTGATGAGCCACAGCATGTTGGTGGAAGAATCCGCGTTCAGCATCGCCTCGTCCTGGGTGATCTGGCCTTCCACGAACAGCTTGAACAGCGACTGCTCGAAGGTCTGCGAGCCCGGCGCCATGCTTTTTTCCATGGCTTCCTTGATCTCGTTGATCTGGCCCCTCTCGATCAGCTCCGCGATATGCCGCGTATTGAGCAGCACCTCGCAGGCCACCCTGCGCTGTCCCGCCTTGGTGCGCACCAGGCGCTGGGAAACCACCGCCTGCAGCGATGCCGAGAGGTCCAGCAGCAGCGAGGTGCGATTCTCCAGGGGATAGAAACTGATGATCCGGTTCATCACGTGGTAGCTGTTGTTGGCGTGCAGCGTCGCCAGGGCCAGGTGGCCGGACTGCGCATACTGCAGCGCCATGGACATGGTCTCGCGATCGCGGATTTCGCCGATCAGGATGCAGTCGGGCGCCTGGCGCAGGGCGTTCTTGAGTGCCACGTGGAACGCCTTGGTGTCGGTGCCGATCTCGCGCTGGTTGACGATGGACTTGCGGTTCTTGAAGATGAACTCGACCGGGTCTTCGAGCGTCAGGATGTGGCCCGACTTCTCGGCGTTGCGGTAGTCGATCATCGCGGACAGGGAGGTTGTCTTGCCCGACCCGGTGGCGCCGATCATCAGGACCAGGCCGCGCTTTTGCATGATGATTTCCTTCAGCACCGGCGGCAAGCCGAGGGAATCGAGCGGCGGCACCGCGCCCGGGATGTAGCGCACCACCACTGCGGGCGTGCCTTTTTGCCGGAACGCGCTGATGCGGAAGGTGCCCACGCCTTCCATCGTGTAGGCGGTGTTCAATTCAAGCTCTTCCTCGAACTCGCGCACCTGGTGCTCGTTCAGCACCTCGTAGAGCAGGGTTTGCACCGCGCTGGGAGTGAGGATGGTCTGGTTCACCGGCATGGCCAAACCGTTGATCTTGATGTTGATCGGCGCGCCGATCGACAGGAAGATATCCGAGGCCTTCTTATCGGCCATCAGCTGGAACAGGCGTTTCATCGCCGACATGGCATACCTCCAGGGTGCGCTACCCCGCTAGTTTAATCCCCCCGGAGCAACTCGTTCAGGCTGGTTTTCGCCCGCGTCTTCGCGTCCACCCGCTTGACGATGACCGCACAATACAGGGCGCAGCTCCGATCGCCCGAGGGCAGCGTGCCGGCGACCACCACCGAGCCCGCGGGCACCCGTCCGTAGTGGACCTGACCCGATTCGCGGTCGAAAATCTTCGTGCTCTGACCGAGGAACACGCCCATCGAGATGACGCTGTTCTCCTCCACGATCACGCCCTCGACCACCTCGGAGCGCGCGCCGATGAAACAGTTGTCCTCGATGATCACCGGGCTGGCCTGCACGGGCTCCAGTACGCCGCCGATGCCCACGCCGCCCGAAAGGTGGACGTTCCTGCCGATCTGGGCGCAGGAGCCAACGGTGGCCCAGGTGTCCACCATGGTGCCCTCGTCGACGTAGGCGCCGACGTTGACGTAGGAGGGCATCAGCACCACATTCTTCGCCAGGAACGCGCCGCGTCGCACCATGGCGGGCGGCACCACCCTGAAGCCACCGCGTGCGAAAGCCGCGCTGTCGTAGCCGGCAAACTTGCCCGGCACCTTGTCGAAATAATTGGTGCAGGCGCCTGCCATCAACCGGTTGTCCTCCAGCCTGAACGAAAGCAGCACCGCCTTCTTCAGCCACTGGTGGGTGATCCATTCGCCACGTCGCTTCTCGGCGATGCGCAGCGTGCCGGCATCCAGGCCTGCGAGCGCAAATTCGATCGCAGCGCGTAGCTCCCGGGGTGCTGCGGCGGGGTTGAGGGAGGCCCGGTTCTCCCAGGCCTGGTCGATGATGCTCTGGTGTTTCTCCATGGGTCCTCTACAGATTGCGCGCCAGCTGCCCGAGCCTTTGCACCGCTTCAACGCACTGCGCGAGCGGGGCGACCAGGGCGATGCGCACGTGGTTGCGGCCGGGATTGGCGCCGTGTGCATCGCGCGCGATGAAGCTGCCAGGCAGCACCAGCACATTATATTGGCGCTGCAATTCCCGTGCGAAGGCCGCATCGTCGACCGGCGTACGCACCCAGAGGTAGAAGCCGCCGCCGGGCATCGCGGTGCTCAGGGGCGCGCCGATCAGGGGAAGCACGGCACGGAATTTCTCCGCATACAGCTTGCGATTGGCGCGCACGTGTTCCTCGTCGCCCCAGGCGGCGATCGACGCCTGCTGCACCGGCAGGCTCATCGCGGAGCCATGGTAGGTCCGGTACAGCAGGAAGCGCTGGAGCAGGGCGGCGTCGCCGGCGACGAAGCCCGAGCGCATGCCGGGAGCGTTGGAGCGCTTGGAGAGGCTGGAGAAAACCACCAGCCGCGCGAAGCCGGGGCGGCCAAGCTGCTGCGCCGCCTGCAGCGCACCGAGCGGCGGGTGCGCCTCGTCGCAGTACAGCTCCGAATAGCACTCATCGGAGGCGATGACGAAGCCGTGGCGGTCCGACAGCTCGAACAGTTGCTTCCAATCCTCGAGCTGCAGCACTCGGCCGGTAGGGTTGGCCGGCGAGCAGACATAGGCGAGTTGCACGCCGCGCCAGTCGATTTCGTCGAAACCCATGCCGTCGTTCTGGTACACGGGCAGCGCGCCGGCCAGGAGGGCGGCGCCTTCGTAGATCTGGTAGAAGGGATTGGGGCAGGCGACGCGCGCCGCGCCTGCGGCCGGGTCGATGATGGTCTGCGCGAACGCGAACAGCGCCTCGCGCGAGCCGTTCACCGGCAGCACCTGGGTCGCGGGGTCGATCGAGGGCAAGGCATGGCGGCGTATCAGCCAGGCGGCGATCGACTCGCGCAACGCCAGCGTGCCGGCGGTCGCGGGATAGGCGGACAAGCCCTCCAGCGACGCGGCCAGCGCCGCCTTCACCAGCTCGGGCGTCGGGTGCTTCGGTTCGCCGATCGACAGGTTGATGGGCCGCAGCGCCGCGTTCGGCGTCACCCCGGCGAGCAGGGCGCGCAGCTTCTCGAACGGATAGGGCTGCAGGCGTCCGAGGAGCGGGTTCAAATCGCGGCCTTCCAGCCGCGCTTGCGATGTTCGGCGACAACTGCGGTGACGATGCCGCCGCGCACATTGAAGCAAGCCGTGAGCCGCATGTAGCGCGGCCGGGCGGCATGCACCAGGTCGTCGAGAATCCGGTTGGTCACGGCCTCGTGGAAAGCGCCCTCGTTGCGGAAGGACCAGAGATAGAGCTTGAGCGACTTCAGCTCCACGCACAGCCGGTCGGGCACGTACTCGAGCTCAAGCTGCGCGAAGTCCGGCTGCCCGGTGAGCGGGCACAGGCAGGTGAATTCCGGCATCTGCATACGGATGCGATAGTCGCGTTCCGGCGACGGGTTGCGGAATGTCTGCAGGCGCTTGCTGGGACGCGAGGTCATCGAAAACGCGGTGCTGCGCGGCAAGATGCGAGCGCGCAGATGGTATCATTTTCAAAACGAGAACACGCTGCGTGCGACTCAACCAGATCCGGCTCTCAGGCTTCAAGTCCTTCGTCGACCCGACCTCGATTCACTTTCCAGGTCAGCTCGTGGGCATCGTCGGGCCCAACGGCTGTGGCAAGTCCAACGTGATCGACGCGGTGCGCTGGGTGCTGGGGGAATCGCGTGCCTCCGCCCTGCGCGGCGACTCCATGCAGGACGTGATCTTCAACGGTTCGGGCAATCGCAAGCCGCTGGCGCGGGCGAGCGTGGAACTCATATTCGACAACGCGCTGGGTCGCGCCGGCGGCCAGTGGTCGCAGTACGCCGAGATCTCGGTAAAGCGCGTGCTGCAGCGCGACGGCGAGTCGACCTACCACATCAACGGCCAGCATGTGCGCCGGCGCGACATCACGGATATCTTCCTCGGCACCGGCCTCGGGCCGCGCGCCTACGCGATCATCGAGCAGGGCATGATCTCGCGCGTCATCGAGGCCAGGCCCGATGAGCTGCGGGTGTTCCTGGAGGAAGCCGCAGGCATCTCGCGGTACAAGGAGCGGCGCAGGGAAACCGAGCACCGCCTGGCCGAGACGCGGGAAAACCTCGCGCGCGTCACCGACATCCGGCTCGAGTTGGGCGCGCAGATCGAGAAGCTCGATGCGCAAGCGAAGGTCGCCACCCGCTATCAGGAACTTCAGGCCGAATTGCAGCTCAAGCAGCACCTGCTTTGGTTCCTGCGCCGGCGCGACGCCGCTGCCGAGCGCGAGCGCCACGCGCGGGAGATCGCGCAGCAGGCGATCGAACTGGAGTCCGGGGTCGCGAGCCTGCGCGAGGTCGAGAGCAGGGTCGAGACGGCGCGTGTTGCGCACTATGGCGCGGGTGACAGCATGAACTCCGCGCAGGCGGCGCTGTATGCGGCCAATGCCGAGGTGGCGCGCCTGGAATCGGAGTTGCGCCATGTCCAAGAGACACGCCAGCGCCTGGAGTTCCAGCACGCCGAGCGCGGGACGCAGCTGGCATCCTGGCGCGAGCAACGCGCACAGCTGACCCAGGCGCTGCACCTGTGGGTGGGCCGCGCCGAAGGCGCGCGCAAGCGGGCGGCCGGTGCGCAATCGCGGCTCGCCGCCGAGAACGCCAGGTTGCCGGAAGCCGAACGCGCGTTTCACGCGGCGCAAGAGCAGCTGGGCGAGGCGCGCAGCCAGCAACTGCGCGCCGAAAGTCGCGCCCAGCTCGAGCAATCAAACCTGGCCCACCTCGATCGCGGCTTGGAAACGCTGGCGCTGCGGCGCGAACGGCTGGCGGGCGAGCGGCAATCGCTGATGCAGCCGGATGCGCAGGCGCTTGCCGCCCAGGAGCTGCGTCGCGGGGACACTGATGCCGCGATCGCGTCTGCCGGGGAGGCACTGAACCTGCTGCAGGGCGCCTGCGATGCGCTCGACGCCGATCGCGCTGCTGCCGGTGACGGGCTGTCCGTGGCCTCGAAGGAGCACGCGGCGGCCGAGGCGCAGTTATTCACGTTGCAGCAGATCCAGGCAGCTGCCGAGGACAATGCACCATTGCGCGACTGGCTTGCCCGCCACGGGTTGAGCGCATTGCCGCGTTTTTGGCAACAGGTGCGTATCGAGCCCGGTTGGGAAGTGGCGGTGGAATCGGTGCTCCGGGAGCGTCTGCATTCCCTGGATCTGGGCGAGGGGTCGGGGCTGGACGCCGTGGTCGCGGATGTGCCGCCGGTCAAGGCCAGCGTGTTTCGCCGCGGGCCGGTCGGCACCGTCGCAGCGCTTGCCGGGCAAACTTCGCTCGCCGCAAAAGTGCACGCGGCCAACCCGGACCTGGGTGGCGCGCTGGCGGACTGGTTCGCGCATGCGTTCGTGTGGGAGGGCACGCCGGACGCGACGCAGCGCGAGCGGCTGCCTGCGGGGACGCTGCTGGTCAATCGCGAGGGGCACCAGTTCACCCGGCATACCGTGTCTTTTCATGCGCCGGATCCGGCGGATGCGGGCTTGCTCGCGAGGCAAGCGGAAATCGATTCCCTGCAGGGGCGCGTGCTTGCGCTGGCGCAGCGGGTCGCAGTGGCGCGCGCACACAGCGAACAGGCCGCTGCGGCCCTGGAAGCGCGCCAGAACGAGATCGAAGCGGCACGCGACGCACTGACGGAGCGCCAGCAGCGGCGCCACGAAGTGCAGATCGAGCTGCTGAAGCTGCAGCAGTCGCAGGAGCGCTACCGCGAGCGCAGCGCGCTGATCGACAGGGAAATTGCCGAGATCGCCGGCGAGGTGCAGCGCGACGAAACGCGGCGCGCGCAATGCGCGCAGGCCGTGGCCCGCGCGGCGCAGGAAATCGCCGCGGCCCGCGCGCACCTGGAGACAGTACGCGCCTCGCACGCGCAAGCGCAGAGCGCACTTGCGGCGCAGCGCCAGGCGGGTCAGCAGGCCGAACGTGATGCGCAAGACGCGGTTTTCGGCGAGCGCGAATGCACCTCGAAGATCGCCGAGGTCGACAGTTCCGTGCGCCTCATCGATCAGCAAATCGAACGTGCCGATGGCGAAGTGGCGAAGCTCACCGAGGAACTTGCCGTGGATCCCGTGCCCGCCGTGCGCGCCGCGCTGGACGCGTCGGTCGAGGAGCGCATCGTGCGCGAGAAGGTGCTGGCCGAAGAGCGCAACGCGGTTGAAGCGGCCGCACTCGCATTGCGCGCTCTGGAAGAGGAGCGCCTGCAGGTCGAAACCAGGCTGGCGCCGCTGCGCGATCGCATCAACGAACTGCGGCTCAAGGAGCAGGCGGCGCAGATCATCCACGACCAGCATGCAGAACAATTGAGCGAGGCCGCAGCCGACGAACCGCGGCTCGCTGCGGAGGCCGAGCACGCGCCGCGGCCTGCCTCGCTGCATGGCGAGATCACCCGGGCCACGCAGGCGATCGGCGCGCTGGGCGCGGTCAATCTGGCGGCGCTGGAGGAACTCAGGACCAACCAGGAGCGCAAAGGCTACCTCGATGCGCAGGCGGCCGACCTGGACGAGGCCGTGCACACGCTGGAAGACGCCATCCGGCGCATCGACCGTGAGACGCGCGAGCTGCTGCGTGAGACTTTCGACAGTGTGAACCGGCATTTCGGTGCGCTGTTCCCGGTGCTGTTCGGCGGCGGCGAAGCTCGGCTGATCATGACCGGCGAGGAGATTCTGGACGCGGGCGTGCAGGTCATGGCGCAACCGCCCGGCAAGCGCAATACCAGCATCCATCTGCTGTCCGGCGGCGAGAAGGCGCTGACTGCGATCGCGCTGGTGTTTTCCATGTTCCAGCTCAACCCGGCGCCTTTCTGCCTGCTCGACGAGGTCGACGCGCCCCTGGACGACAGCAACACGGTACGCTTCTGCGACCTGGTCAGGAAGATGGCGGCGCAAACGCAGTTCCTGTTCATCAGTCACAACAAGATCACCATGGAAATGGCGGCGCAGCTGATCGGGGTCACCATGCCCGAGTCCGGCGTGTCGCGCGTCGTGGCGGTGGACATCGAGGAGGCGCTGCGCATCCGGGAGGAGCTCGCCGCCTGATCGCGGCGAGCTGGCCGCCGGCCTGGCCATGAGCGACCTGCAGATCGGGCTGTTGGCGCTCGGGGTGCTGGTGGTGGTCGGCGTCCTCGGTTACAACGCCGCGCAGGAACGGCGGGCGCAGCGTACTGCCGAGCGCGCCTTTCGTTCCGGCCACGACGACGTACTGATGGAAGGCGCCGCGCAGCGCCAGGAACCGACGTTTGAAGCCTCACCGCGTCGCGCCGCCCTGCAGACGGTGCTGCCCGACAATCGCCTGGACTACGTGATCGAACTCGCGCTGCGCAAAATGGTTTCAGCGGCCGAGGTCGCCGAGCGCTGGGCGCCCTACGAGCACCGCTTTGCCGGCCGGGCATTGATTGCCGTCAGCCCGGACCGAATCGCCTGGCGGCCGCTCGCCGCCGCCGGCAACTGCGCCGCAGCACGGGCAGCTTTACAGCTGGCGAGCCGCGCCGGTCCGGTCGGCGAGGCCGAGCTGATCGAGTTTCGCGCCGCGGTGGATACGCTCGCCGCGCACATCGGCGGCAATGTTTCGGCGCCTGAGATCAAGCAGGCCGTCGAAGCTGCCCGCGAACTGGACCGGCTGTGCTCCGACTCGGATATCCAGGTGGTGCTGCACGTGGTGCCGCAACCCGGAGGCGCGTTTGCCACAGACGCGCCGGCGGTCGCGGAGGAGGCCTTTGGCGTGGGCCGCAGGGACGATGGCGGGTACGTGCTGGCGCTCGATGTGCCGCGCACCCCGGAGGTGCGCCGCAGCTACGACGCGATGGTGCTCCACGCGCGCGACCTGTGCGTCGCGCTAGGCGGCATCATCGTGGACGACAATGGCCGGCCGCTGGACGAACGCGCGCTCGCGGCGATCGGCGCGCAGCTCGACGCGGTGCGCAGCGCCCTGGAGGCGCGCGGCATCGAGCCCGGCAGCCCGGCGGCGCTGCGACTTTTCGCCTGAAGCATGGCTGTTCCCAAGTCCCAGCGCGAGCGCGCCGAGGCATTGCGCGAGGAGATCGAGCGCCACAACCGCTTGTACTACGGCGAAGACGAGCCTGAGATTACCGACGCCGAGTACGATCGCCTGTTCCAGGAGCTGCAGCAGATCGAATTGCAGTATCCGGAGTTGCGGACGCCCGATTCCCCCACGCAACGGGTAGGCGGCGCGCCGCAGAGCGAGCTGCGGCCTGTGCGCCACGAGGCGCCGATGCTTTCGATCCGCACCGAGACCGATACCGGCGAGACGGGCGCCGTGAGCTTCGACGCCCGCATCCGGCGGGAACTGCAGCTCCGGGCCGCGGCGCCGTCGGTCGAATACGCGGCCGAGTTGAAATTCGACGGGCTCGCGATCAGCTTGCGCTACGAAAGCGGGTCGCTGGCGCGCGCTGCGACCCGCGGCGACGGCGAGGTAGGCGAGGATGTCACGCAGAATGTCCGCACCATCCGCAGCATTCCCCTGAAATTGCGGGGCAAGCCGCCGCCGGTGCTCGAGGTGCGCGGTGAGATCTTCATGACTCGCAAGGACTTCGAGCGCATGAACGAGGACCAGCGCCAGGTGGGCGAAAAAGAGTTCGTCAATCCGCGCAATGCGGCCGCCGGCAGTGTCCGCCAGCTGGATGCGAGGGTGAGCGCCAGGCGCCCGCTGTCGTTCTTCGCCTACGGGCTGGGCGTCATGCGGGGCTGGAAGCTTCCGCAGCGACACAGCGAGTTGCTCGACGCGCTGGAGGCGATGGGCGTGCCCGTGGACAGCCATCGCGCGGTGGTATCGGGGGCGGATGGCCTGATCGCGTTTCACCGCCGCATGGGCAGGGAGCGCGACCGGCTGCCCTTTGGCATCGATGGCGTCGTCTACAAAGTCAACGAGCTGGCGCTGCAGACGAGGCTCGGATTCGTTTCGCGGGAACCGCGTTGGGCGATCGCTCACAAGTATTCGGCCGAGGAACAAGTGACCGAGGTCGTGGGCATCGACATCCAGGTCGGGCGCACCGGCGTGCTGACCCCGGTGGCGCGGCTCAGGCCGGTGTTCGTGGGCGGGGTCACCGTCACCAACGCCACCCTGCACAATGAAGACGAGCTGCGGCGCAAGGACGTGCGCGTGGGCGATACGGTCGTGGTGCGGCGGGCCGGCGACGTCATTCCGGAAGTGGTATCGGTCCGGCTGGAAAAGCGACCGCCCGCCGCGACCGAGTTCCGGATGCCTGAGCGCTGCCCGGTGTGCGGCTCGCCAGTAGTGCGGCTGAAGGGCGAGGCGGCCACGCGCTGCACCGGCGGCCTTTACTGCCGTGCCCAGCGCATCCAGGCGCTGCTCCACTTCAAGGGCAGGCGCGCGATGGACATCGAGGGCTTGGGGGACAAGCTTGCCGAGCAACTGGTGGAACAGAACCTGGTGGAAAGCCCGGCCGACCTGTACGCGCTCGACCCGGACCGCCTGGCCGCGCTCGAGCGCATGGGCGAGAAGTCGGCGCGCAACGTCATGGCCAGCATCGAGCGCTCCCGGGACGCGAGCCTGCCGCGGTTCATCTTTGCCCTCGGCATGCCGGGCGTCGGCGAGGAGGTCGCGAAGGTATTTGCGCGCCATTTCGGGTCGCTGGCCGACTTTTTGCGCGCCGACTGGGAAACCATTTCGCAGGTGAAGGAATCGGTTCGCAAGGACAACGCCAAGCGCAAGCGGCGCGGCGAGCCCCTGCAGCCGGTGCCGCTCGAAGGGGTGGGGCCGGAGATCATGGAGAGCGTGCGCCAGTTCCTGCTCGAACCGCACAATCGCGAGGTGATCCGGCGCCTCGTCGATCCGGCGGCCGGCGTGCGTGTAAGACCCGAGGCGAAAGCGGCGATGGCACGCGAAGCCAGGACCTTCGTCCTCACCGGCGCACTGCCCGGCATGACACGCGGCGAGGCGAAATCGCTGATAGAGTCGAGGGGCCACAAGGTCACCGGCTCGGTGTCGAAGAGCACCGACTACGTCGTTGCAGGCGCCGATGCCGGCAGCAAACTGGTACGCGCAATGGAAATGGGCGTCCAGGTGCTCGACGAGGCAGGCCTGAAACGAATCCTGGACAAGCCCTGATACCCATGCCACGTCCCCTGCGCAAAGCGGTTTTCCCGGTGGCCGGCTTCGGCAGCCGCTTCCTGCCCGCCACCAAGGCGAGCCCGAAGGAAATGCTGCCGATCGTGGACAAGCCGCTGATCCAGTACGCGGTGGAGGAGGCAGCCGCGGCCGGAATCACCGACTTGATCTTCATCACGGGCCGCAACAAGCGCGCCATCGAGGACCACTTCGACACGGCCTATGAGATCGAGTCCGACCTCGAGGCGAAGGGCAAGCGCGCCCTGCTTGAGGTGGTGCAGGGTGTCCTGCCTGCTGGCTGCCGCTGCATCTACATCCGACAGCCCGAGCAGCTTGGCCTGGGCCACGCGGTGCTGTGCGCCCAGCCGGTGGTCGGCGACGAGCCCTTCGCCGTGCTGCTCGCCGACGACCTCATCGATGGACAACCGCCGGCACTGGCGCAGATGGCGCGGCATTTTGCCGCCGAAGGCAGCTCGATTCTCGGCGTGGAGGAAGTCGCCCGCGAAAATACTGCAAGCTACGGCATCGTCAGCACGGAGCGACCCGAGGCGCAGCTGAGCGCGATTCGCGCCATCGTCGAGAAACCGAAGCCCGAGGTGGCGCCGTCGACGCTCGCCGTCGTCGGGCGCTATGTACTGACGCCGCGCGTGTTCGAAAAACTGGCGACCGTAAAACCGGGCAGCGGTGGAGAAATCCAGCTTACCGACGCGATCTCCGCGCTGCTGGCGGACGAACGCGTCCTGGCTTATCGCTTTACCGGCAAGCGCTACGACTGCGGCTCCAAACTGGGCTATTTGCAGGCCACGGTGGAGTTGGGGCTGAAGCATGGTGAAGTCGGCGCGGCGTTCGCGCGTTTCCTCGCTGGACGCCGTGATGCCTGACGTGAAGGCAGCCTGGGAGTTCCTGGAGAACTCGGACCTGGTCGCAGGCGCGGGAGAAATCCAGAAGGCGATCGAACGCCTGGCCGCAGAGATCACGCAGGCGCTTTCCGGGCAATACCCGCTGGTCCTGGTCGTCATGGGCGGCGCGGTGGTATTCGCCGGGCAGATGCTGCCCAAGCTGCGTTTCCCGATCGATTTCGACTACGTGCATGCCACCCGGTATGGCGCAGCGATCCGGGGCGGCGGCATCGACTGGAAGGTGACCCCGCCCGAGGACGTACGCGGGCGCATGGTGCTGTTGCTCGACGACATACTGGATGGCGGCGAGACCCTGTGCGCCATCCGCGACAGGCTGCTCGCCCTGGGTGCGAGGAAAGTGTACTGCGCGGTGCTGGTGGAGAAGACGCTGGCCCGCGCGAAACCGGTTACAGCCGACTTCGTCGGCCTGCGCATCCCGGACCGCTTCGTATTCGGCTGCGGCATGGACGCCAAAGGCTACTGGCGCAATCTGCCGGAAATCCGCGCCATCAAGGAGCCATGATGCTTGCAGTCATAGGCGGCAGCGGCCTGTCGCAGCTCGCCAGCCTCGAAGTCACGCAGCGCAAGGTGGTGCGCACGCCCTATGGCGAGCCCTCGGGCGCGCTGACCTTTGGCCGCATTCGCGGCAAGACCCTGGTGTTCCTCGCACGTCATGGTTACGGCCACACGGTACCGCCGCATGAAGTCAATTACCGCGCCAACCTCTGGGCGTTGAAGGAGCAGCAGGTTGCGGGCGTGGTGTCGGTCGCTTCCGTGGGCGGCATCCGCCGCGACGTGGGGCCGGGCGTGCTGCTGGTTCCCGACCAGATCATCGATTACACCTGGGGGCGGCGCTCCACTTATTTCGAGGGCGCCGGCGCCCCGGTGACGCACATCGATTTCACCGAGCCGTACACACAGTCCCTGCGCCAGCGCATTCTGGCCGCCGCTGTGGCATGCGGGGAGCGCATCATCGATGGCGGTGTGTACGCCGCGACGCAGGGGCCGCGTCTGGAGAGCGCGGCCGAGATCAACCGCCTGGAGCGCGACGGCGCGGACATCGTCGGCATGACCGGGATGCCGGAAGCGTCGCTGGCGCGCGAACTGGACCTGGATTACGCCGCGGTTGCGGTAAGCGCGAATTTCGCTGCCGGCCGGGGTGATAGCGCGCATTCCATCCCGCTGGAACGCATCGAGGCGGTGCTCGCCGAGGCCATGGGGCGGGTGCGGCGCATCATCGAACAGCTGATCGCGGCATGATTCGCGCGGTGCTCAGGATGGGCGAACCTGGACTGCTCTGCGTCGCCAAACCGGTCGAGCGCTTCGGCACCCCGGAACTGGCTGCGCTCCTTGGCGACATGCGCGACACCATGGAGCATCTGAGCGGGGCGGGGTTGGCGGCCCCGCAGATCGGCGTCGGCCTGCGCGTGGTGATCTTCGGGGTGAAATCCAACCCGCGCTACCCGCAGGTCGAGGAGGTTCCCGACACCGTGCTGATCAATCCGGTGCTGGAGCCCCTCGGGTCGGAGCTGGAGGAAGACTGGGAAGGCTGCCTGTCGGTTCCCGGCATGCGCGGCGTCGTGCCGCGCCACCGGCGCCTGCGCTACGCGGGATTCAACGAACTGGGGCGCCGCTTCGAGCGTACGGTCGAAGGCTTCCACGCGCGCGTCGTGCAGCACGAGTGCGACCACCTGGACGGCATCCTGTATCCGATGCGCATCCGCGATTTCTCGAAGTTCGGCTTCATCGAGGCGCTGTTTCCCGGGCAGGAACTGCCGCCGGAGGAATGAGCGCTAGCGGACCTGAAGCTCTTTGAGCAATTCCTGCTCGAGCTGCAGCACTTCCTTCTGGTTCGACAGCGCCTCTCCCGAGACCAGGAAAACGTCCTCTGCGCGGTCGCCCAGCGTATTGATCTTCGCGGTGTGCAGGTTGACGCGGTGCATGGCGAGGTTGCGGGCGATGCCGTACAGCAGACCCGGGCGATCCGCGGCGACAATCGACAGCACCTGGTAGGTGCCGCGCTCGTCGGGCCGAAGGCTGACTGCCGGCGAAATCGGGAAGTGGCGCACGCGCCGCGACAGCCGCCCCCCGCGCGGCGACGGCAGCGGCTCCTGGGACGCGAGCTCCTGCGGCAGCTCCTTTTCGATCAGCTCGAGCAGGTCGCGGTAATGCGCGCCGGGGCCCTGGCCCATGATCAGGAAGGTGTCCAGGGCGTAGCCGTGCTTCGTGGTGTGAATTTTCGCCTCGACGATGTTGAAGCCGGCGCGCTCGAAGTAGCCGCAGATGCGCGCGAACAGGGCTTCCCGGTCGGGCGTGTAGATCATCACCTGCAGGCCCTCGCCGATCGGGGCCAGCCTCGCCTTGACCACCGGCGCCGGCGTGCCGACGCGGTAGTGCAGGTTGCGAGTCTGCCAGGCGATCTCCTGGGCGTCGTGGCGCAGGAAGTAGGCCGTGTCGAGCTGCGCCCAGAACTCGTCCTTGACGCTGTCCGAGAGCGCATAGAGCCGCAGCAGCCGGGCCGCTTCGGCCTGCTTCTCGGCCAGCGCCGCGTCGAGTCCCTGCGTCTGGCCGGTCAGCGCACGGCGCGTGGCGCGGAACAGGTCCTCGATCAGCTTCGCCTTCCAGGCATTCCACACCCTGGGACTGGTGCCGCGGATGTCCGCCACGGTCAGCAGGTACAGCGCGATCAGCCGCCGCTCGCTGCCGACCTTGCACGCAAAGGCCTGCACCACTTCGGGGTCATGGATGTCCTCCTTTTGCGCGGTGCCCGACATGCTCAGGTGGTGCTCGACCAGGAAGGCCGCCAGGTCGCCATCCTCGCGCGCCAGACCGTGGCGCCGCGAAAAGGCGCGCACGTCGCTCATGCCGAGTTCGGAATGGTCGCCGCCGCGTCCCTTGGCGATGTCGTGGTACAGGGCCGCGACGTAGAGCAGCCAGCGCCGCTCGAAGCCGTCCATCAACTGGCTGCACAGCGGGAACTCGTGCGCAAACTCCGTCATCGTGAAGCGGCGCAGGTTGCGCACCACCATCAGGATGTGCTGGTCCACGGTGTAGACGTGGAAAAGATCGTGCTGCATCTGGCCGACGATGCGCCCGAACTCGGGCAGGTAGCGCCCCAGCACGTCGTACTGGTTCATGCGGCGGAACTCGTGCACGATGCCGCGACGCTGCTGCAGCATTTGCAGGAACATGAGTTTCGCCACCGCATCGCGCCGCAGCCTGGCGTCGACCCGAGCGCGCGCGCGCCAGAGGGCGCGCAGCGTCGGCGCGGTCATGCCGCGCAGCTCCTGGTGTTGCTGCAGGAGCAGGAAGGATTCCAGGATCGAGCGCGGCTCGCGCTCGAACAGGTCCTCGCGGCAGGCTTCGAGGCGCTCGCCCCGCACCTGGAAGCGCTCGTTCAGGGGGCGCGCTACCAGATCCTGTTGCGGAAGCAACCGGGCCTCGAGGTTCTGCAGCAGGATGGTATTGAGCTGCGTGACCCCCTTGGCCGTGTGGTAGTAGCGCTGCATCAGCTGTTCGCTCGCGCGCCGCGTCGTCGACCCGCGGCAGCCGCATTGCTCGGCGAGCGCGGCCTGGTAGTCGAAGACGATCCGATCCTCGCGCCGCCCGGCAAGGTAGTGCAGGCGGATGCGCAAATCGTGCAGCAGCGCCTCGTGGCGCGCGAGTTGCGCAGCCTCCGCGGGCAGCAGCAGGCCCCGGCGGCGCAGCTCGCGCCACCGCCAGCCCAGCCCGCAGGCGCGCGCGATCCACTGGATGGTGTGCAGGTCGCGCAGCCCTCCGGGCGCCTCCTTCAGGTTGGGTTCCAGGGCGTAAGCCGTGTCCTGGTGCTTGGCGTGGCGCTGCTCCTGCTCGAGGATCTTGCCTTTGAAGAAGGCGGGGACGTCGAGCGAGCGCTGCATTGCGCCGGCCAGCTTGTGCAACAGTGCCCGGCTGCCGGCCAGGTGCCGGGCCTCGAGCAGCGTGGTCTGGATCGTGACGTCGCCCGCGCCGGCCTCGACACACCCGCGCACCGTACGCACGCTGTGTCCCACTTCCAGGCCGATGTCCCAGAACATCCCGACCAGCCGCTCCAGGCGCTCGCGTTCGGCGGCGCTGGGCTCGCGCGCCAGCAGCACCAGGATGTCGATGTCGGAACTGGGAAACAACTCGGCGCGACCGTAGCCACCGGTGGCGAGCAGCGTCGCGTTGGAAGCGGGCTGAAAATCGCGCCACAGGCCGCGCAGAATGCGGTCGATGAGCCGCGTATGACCACGCAGCAGCCTGGGGGGCGACGGGCGGCGCTGGTAGGCTTCGCGCAGGGCATGGCGCCCGGCCTGCAGCGACTCGCGCCACTCCACGGCCGGCACCAGGACGGCGCTCATGTCACTGCAGGGGCGGCGGCGCGGGTGTGCCGGAAGAAGTGGTCAGCACCTCGCAGCCGCTCTCCGTCACCAGCACCGTGTGCTCCCATTGCGCCGAAAGGCTGTGATCCTTGGTGACGATGGTCCAGCCATCCGCCAGCTCGCGGATGCCGGACTTGCCGGCATTGATCATGGGCTCCACGGTGAAGGTCATGCCCGCCTCGAGCCGCAGTCCAGTGCCCGGTTTGCCGTAGTGCAGGATCTGCGGGTCCTCGTGGAATTTGCGGCCGATGCCGTGGCCGCAGAATTCGCGCACCACGGAATAGCCGTGCTTTTCCGCGTGCGTCTGGATTGCCGCGCCCAGGTCGCCCAACTGAGCGCCGGCGCGCACGCGCTCGATGCCGCGCCACATGCATTCGTAAGTGACCTCCGCCAGCCGGCGCGCCTGGATGCTTGGCTCGCCCACGTAATACATGCGGCTGCTGTCGCCGTGGAAACCGTCCTTGATGACCGTGACGTCGATGTTCAGGATGTCGCCGGGCTTGAGCACCCGCTCCCCGGGGATGCCGTGGCAGACCTGGTGGTTGACCGAGGTGCAGATCGACTTGGGAAAGGGCCTGTAGCCGGGCGGAGCGTAGTTGAGCGGCGCTGGCGTCGTGGCTTGCACGTTGAGCATGTATGCGTGGCACAGGTCGTTCAGCCGCCCCGTCGTCACTCCCGGTTTCACGTAAGGCGCGATGTAGTCGAGGACCTCCGCGGCAAGGCGGCCGGCAATCCGCATCCTGCCGATCTCCTCGGGAGACTTCAGTGCGACGGGCATCTGGGGAAAAAGGCTGATTATGCTAGAATTTTGGCCTGGCCTGCATCGCGTTTAACAGCGCAGCGGGCCAAATTTCCCGCCTCGGCCGGTTAGGGTGCCCGTAAGGGTTTTCAGTTCGACCGCGGCGGCAGACATCAACCCTAAGGAGTGCAAAGTGTCGGCAAGCATGCGTGAAATGCTGGAGGCGGGGGTCCATTTCGGACACCAGACCCGCTACTGGAACCCGAAGATGGCCCCCTACATCTTCGGTCACCGCAACAAGATCCATATCATCAACCTGGAAAAGACCCTGGCCATGTACCAGGACGCGCTGAAATACGTGCGCCAACTGGCGGCCAATCGCGGCGCCATCCTGTTCGTGGGCACCAAGCGCCAGGCGCGCGAGATCTTGCGCGAGGAGGCGCTGCGCTGCGCCATGCCGTTCGTCGATCATCGCTGGCTCGGCGGCATGCTGACGAACTTCAAGACCGTCAAGCAATCCATCAAGCGGCTCAAGGAGATGGAACAGATGGCGCAGGACGGGACGTTCGAAGGCATGGCGAAGAAGGAGGCGCTCGGCCTGCAGCGCGAATTGACCAAATTGCAACGTTCGCTGGGCGGGATCAAGGATCTTTCAGGCCTGCCGGACGCGCTGTTCGTGATCGACGTCGGCTACCAGAAGGGCGCCATCGCCGAAGCGGTCAAACTCGGCATTCCCGTGGTCGGAGTGGTCGATACGAACCATTCGCCCGAGGGCATCAGCTACGTGATTCCCGGCAACGACGACTCGAGCCGCGCGATCCGGCTGTACGCGCGCGGCATCGCAGACGCGGTGCTGGAAGGCCGCTCGAATTCGGTCGAAGAGGTCGCCGCGGCGTCGCGCGACGAATTCGTCGAAGTCGCCGAGGGGAGTGGCGACTGAACCGGCGGCATACATGGACCATAGGGGGGCCCTTGGCCCCTTTTTTTGATCTTGGGAGCATGACGCGATGGCGCAGATAAGCGCGGGCCTGGTAAAGGAACTGCGGGAACTTACCGGGCTCGGGATGATGGAATGCAAGAGGGCGCTCGCCGCTGCGGGCGGCGACCTGAAGAAGGCCGAGGAGCTGCTGCGCATCAAGAGCGGCGCCAAGGCGAGCAAGGCGGCCGGGCGTATTGCCGGCGAGGGGGTCATCGGGGCATGGCTGTCTGCCGACGCGAAGCTGGGCGCGCTGGTCGAGGTGAATTGCGAAACGGACTTTGTGGCGAAGAACGAGGACTTCATCGCTTTCGCACGGGAACTGGCGGAGGCGGTTGCGAAGAACAAGCCGGCGGACGTGCAGGGGCTGGCGAGTTTCGAGGCGCGCCGACAGAGCCTGGTGCAGAAGATCGGCGAGAACATCTCCATCCGGCGCTTCGAGCGCATTCAGGCGGCGGGGCGCCTCGCGCTGTACCTGCACGGCGTGAAGATCGGTGTGTTGGTGGATCACGATGGTACGGAGGACCTTGGTAAGGACCTGGCGATGCACGTTGCGGCCAACAAGCCACAGTACCTCTCGAAGGCCGAAGTGCCGGCCGAGGTCGTGGCGCGCGAGCGCGACATCGCCGCGGCGCGGGCCAAGGAGTCCGGCAAGCCACCTGAGATCGTCGCAAAGATGGTCGAGGGCGCGCTCAACAAGTTCCTCGCCGAGATCACGCTGCTCGGCCAGCCATTCGTCAAGGACGACAAGCTGTCGGTGGAGAAGGTGCTGGCGTCACGCAAAGCGAAGCTGAATGGCTACCGCTTCCTGGTGGTGGGAGCGGGCATCGAAAAGAAAAGCACTGACTTTGCCGCCGAAGTGATGGCCACGGCAGGAGCCGGGCGTTAAGCGCGCACCATGAAGCCGCGCGAAGCTGGCGTCGCCGCGAAGTACAAGCGCATCCTGCTCAAGCTGTCCGGAGAAGCGCTGATGGGCGACGATCCCTACGGCATCAACCGGCAGACGATCGAGGCGATCGTCGAGGAGATCGCCGCGGTGGTGCGCATGGGAGTCGAGATCGGCGTGGTGATCGGCGGCGGCAACATTTTCCGCGGCCTGGCGCCGGGCGCTGCCGGAATGGACCGCGCCACCGCGGACTATATGGGGATGCTGGCCACAGTGATGAATGCCCTGGCGCTGCAGGATGCCATGCGGCGCGCGGGGCTTGACTGCCGGGTGCAGTCTGCGCTCAATATCGAACAGGTGATCGAGCCCTATATCCGCGGCAAGGCCATCCGCTATCTCGAGGAAGGCAAGGTCGTGGTGTTCGCCGCCGGTACCGGCAACCCGTTCTTCACCACGGATACGGCGGCTGCGCTGCGCGCCAGCGAGGTCGGCGCGCAGATCGTGCTCAAGGCCACCAAAGTGGACGGCGTCTACACCGCCGACCCGAAAAAGGACGCGACGGCCACGCGTTTCGAGCGCCTGACGTTCGATGAGGCCATCCAGCGCAACCTCAAGGTGATGGACGCCACCGCGCTGACGCTGTGCCGGGACCAGAAGCTGCCGGTGAACGTGTTCAGCATTTTCAAGAAGAATGCATTGCAGCGCGTGGTCGCCGGCGAGAACGAGGGCACGCTGGTGCACATCTGACGGGGAGCCCTATGCTTGCCGAGCTCAGGAAGACCACTGAACAGAAGATGCACAAGAGCGTGGACGCGTTCAAGGTGGACCTGTCCAAGGTGCGCACGGGGCGGGCGCACACCGGGCTGCTCGATCACATCACGGTGGACTACTACGGCACACCGGCACCACTCAACCAGGTGGCCAGGATCACCCTGCTCGATGCGCGTACCATCGGTGTAGCCCCTTTCGAAAAGAAGATGCTGCAGGCGGTGGACAAGGCAATCCGCGAGTCCGACCTGGGGCTCAATCCCGCGAGCATGGGAGATACCGTGCGCGTGCCGATGCCCGCGCTCACCGAGGAGCGGCGCAGGGAACTGATCAAGGTGGTAAGACACGAGGCCGAGAACGCGCGCGTGGCGGTACGCAATCTGCGGCGCGACGCCAACCATCACCTCAAGGAAGCGCTGAAAAAGAAGGAGGTTTCCGAGAACGACGAGCGCCGGGCGCAGGACGAGGTGCAGAAACTCACCGATCGCTCGATCGCCGAGATCGACCAGCTGCTGCAGCAGAAGGAAGCCGAGTTGCTGGCGGTCTAGGCGCTGCGTGACCCACGACAGCTCCACGCAAGCGATCCCGCAGCTCGGCGACGTGCCCAGGCACATCGCCGTGATCATGGACGGCAATGGCCGCTGGGCGAAGCAGCGACACCTGCCGCGCTTCGCCGGGCATCGTCGCGGGGTCGAGGCGGTACGCAGCACCGTGCAGGCCTGCGCCGAGCGCGGCGTGCAGTTCCTGACCTTGTTTGCCTTCAGTTCTGAAAACTGGCGCCGTCCCGCCGAAGAGGTTGCGCTGCTCATGCAGTTGTTCCACGGCGCGCTGAGCAACGAAGTGGACAAGCTGCACCGCAATGGCGTTCGCCTGCGCCTGGTGGGCGACCTCGGCCGATTCGACCCGCGCTTGCGCGCGCTGATAGAACAGGGCGAGCGCCTGACGGCTGCAAACGCGCGCCTCACGCTCACCATCGCAGCAAATTACGGCGGCCGCTGGGACATCCTGCAGGCACTGGGTCGGCTGCTGCGCGAACGTCCGGAGGCGGCGCACGCCCCTATCGAGGAAGCGCAGCTCGCGCGCCACCTGTCAATGAGCTACGCGCCGGAGCCCGACCTGTTCATCCGCACGGGCGGCGAGCAGCGCATGAGCAATTTCCTGCTGTGGCAGCTGGCTTACACCGAGCTTTACTTCACCGATACGCTTTGGCCCGACTTCGACGGCGTGGCGCTCGATGCCGCGATTGCGTCCTATGCACGCCGCGAGCGCCGTTTCGGTCGCACCAGCGACCAACTGGAGGAGGCGAAGCGCGTCGCGTCCGCGCGGACCAGTGCGACTGGCTGAAGGCCTGTTGCTGCGGGTGGCGACGGCAACGGTGCTGCTGGGAGGACTGCTCGCCGCCCTGTTTCTCTTCGACAGAGCGCAACTTGCCGTGTTGCTGGGGACCGTCATCGCGCTGGCGGGGCACGAATGGGGCCGGCTGGCGGGATTGGGCCGGTCGAACGCGGTGCTCTACGGAATCGTCGGTGGCGCGCTTTTCGGCACTGCGGCGTTTGCGTTGCGCGCGGCGCCTGGCGCGCAGGCGTGGCTGTTTGCCGCCAGCGGGTTTTTCTGGATTGCGCTGGCGCCCGCATGGATGCGCAACGGCATTGGCCACAGTGGGCGCGCAATGCTCGCCGCTGCCGGCGTCGTCGTACTTGTGCCAGCGGGCCTGGCGGTGCTTGCGCTGCCCGCGGAGCGGCTGTTGCTGGTCCTGGGGTTGGTGTGGATCGCCGATACCGCCGCCTATTTCGCGGGACGCGCATTCGGCATGCACCAGCTCGCGCCCACGCTCAGCCCTGGCAAGACCTGGGAAGGCGTGGCCGGCGCCGTTGCCGCCACCCTGATCTACGCTATCATCTGCGCGGTACCAGGCGCGCCGTTCGCACATAGCGTGCGCAGCGTGGGCTGGGTTCCGTATCTGAGTGGAGTTGTTCTCCTGTGCGCACTCAGCATCGTGGGCGACTTGTTCGAATCCGCCCTCAAGCGGCGGGCCGGCGCCAAGGACAGCGGGCGCCTGCTTCCCGGGCATGGTGGCGTACTTGACCGCATCGACAGCGTGACGTCTACTTTGCCGATCGCCGCATTACTACTCGACTGGATGTCCGCGACTTGACGCCGCTATCCGTGCGCGATGCCACCCACGGACCTTTGGGCCTGGTGCTGCTCGGCGCCACGGGCTCGATCGGTGCCAGTACCCTCGACGTGGCATCGCGCCATGCCGACCGATACGCCGTCCAGGCGCTGACTGCGCACAGTTCGGCCGAGCGCCTGCTGGAGCTTTGCCGGCAGCATCGGCCGCGCCGCGCCGTGCTTGCGGGCTGCGCGGAAGACGACGTGCTGCGCCGGCGCTTTGCCGAAGTCGGATGCGAACTGCTGTTCGGCGCGCAAGCGCTTGAGGAAGTGGCGGGCGCGCCTGACTGCGACGCCGTGATTGCCGCGATCGTGGGGGCGGCCGGCCTGCCTGCCACGCTGGCCGCGGCGCGCGCCGGCAAGCGCCTGCTGCTTGCCAACAAGGAAGCGCTGGTCATGGCGGGGCCGCTGTTCATGCGCGCGGCGCGCGAGGCGGGCGCCGCGTTGCTGCCGATCGACAGCGAACACAATGCGGTGTTCCAGTGCCTGCCTCGGGACGGCAGCGGGGTAAGCCTGCGCGGCGTGCGCAGGATCCTGCTGACCGCGTCGGGAGGGCCGTTCCGCACCACGCCCATCGAGCGCCTGCATGGGGTGACGCCGCAGCAGGCGTGCGCGCACCCCAATTGGGTCATGGGGCGCAAGATTTCCGTCGATTCCGCGACAATGATGAACAAGGGGCTGGAAGTCATCGAGGCGCACTGGCTGTTCGGCCTGCCGGCGAAAGCCATCGAAGTTGTGATCCACCCGCAGAGCATCGTGCATTCGCTGGTCGAGTATGTCGACGGCTCCTTGATCGCGCAACTCTCCAACCCCGACATGCGGGTACCGATCGCGCATGCCCTCGGCTTTCCCGACCGGATCGAGTCCGGCGCGCGGGCGCTCGATCTCGGTGCGGTGAGCCAGTTGTCTTTCGAGCGACCGGACCTGGCGCGGTTTCCGTGCCTGGCTCTCGCCTATGATGCATTGCGCGCCGGTGGCACGGCGCCCGCAGTGCTGAACGCCGCGAACGAAGTCGCGGTTGAGGCGTTCCTGGCGGGCCGCCTGCGTTTCACGGCGATCGCCCAAGTGGTCGAAGACGCGCTGGCACGCGTGGCCGGCGGGACCGGGGAGGAGCTCGACGGCATACTTGAAGCCGACGCACGTGCCCGGCGTGCGGCTGCGGAAGTCGTAAACCGTCTCCTGGGACAGGCTGCGTGACGCTGCTGCACACAGTCCTCGCGTTCATCGTGGCGCTGGGCGTGCTCATTGTGGTGCACGAGTATGGCCACTACCTTGTCGCGCGACTGTGCGGTGTCAAGGTGCTGCGCTTTTCGGTGGGATTTGGGCGCCCGTTGGCGTCCTGGCGGCTCGGCCATGATCAGACCGAGTGGGTCATCGCCGCCATTCCGTTCGGCGGCTATGTGAAGATGCTGGACGAGCGAGAGGCGCCGGTGCCGCCTGCGGACCTGGACCGTGCTTTCAACCGGCAGAGCGTTGGCGTGCGCTTTCTGATCGTCATCGCAGGGCCCTTGTTCAACTTCCTGTTTGCGATTGCAGTGTATGCCGGCCTTTACATGCACGGGCTGCCGGAAGCGCGGCCGGTGGTGGCGGAACCGCCGCCTGCAACGCTCGCTCGCGCCGCCGGATTTCGAGGCGGCGACCTGGTGCGCGCGGTCGACGGGCGGGAAGTGTCGACTTGGCAGGACCTGCGCTGGCGCGTGGTGCAGGCCGCATTGCAGCGCCAGCAACTGAGCGTCGAAGTCATCAACGAGCGCGAGCAGATATCGACGTTGGTATTGGATTTGAGCGGCTTGCCGGTTGCGGAGGTCGAAAGCGACGTTCTGGAGCGCATAGGCCTGGGACTTTTTCGCCCGAAGCTGGCGCCTGTTCTCGGACAGGTGGTCCCCGGCAGTGCCGCGGAAAAGGCGGGGCTTGCCGCAGGCGACAGGATAACGCACGCCGAAGGCCAGGCGCTTGCAACCTGGGACGACGTGGTGAAAGCAGTGCGGCAAAGGCCGCAGCAGCCTCTGCGTTTGGGCATCGAGCGTGCAGGCGTGAGCATGCAGGTCGAAGTGACACCGGAGGCGGTCTCCGTGAACGGAGCACGGATCGGGCGCATCGGGGCCGCGCCAGAGATTCCCGCGTCGCACGCCCAGAGAATTTTTGTGGAGGTTCGCCACGGCCCGCTCGCCAGCTTGACGCACGCCATCGCCAAAACCTGGGACATCTCCGTGTTCAGCTTGAAGATGCTGGGCATGATGCTGGTCGGAGAGATTTCCTGGAAATACCTGTCGGGTCCGGTGACGATCGCCGATTTTGCCGGACAGTCCGCCCAGCTGGGCTGGATACCCTACGTCACCTTCCTGGCGCTGATCAGCATCAGTCTTGGCGTGCTCAATCTGCTGCCGATCCCGCCGCTCGACGGGGGCCACCTGATGTACTACCTGTTCGAGCTCATCAAGGGCAGCCCCGCTTCCGAGCGCGCCATGGACCTGGGGCAACGCGTGGGCATCGGCCTGCTGTTGATGCTGATGGCGTTCGCGTTCTACAACGATCTGACCCGGCTGTTCGCCGGCTGAGACCGGACCTGCCGATGCACATGCGCCTGGTCGCGGCGCTCGCTTGGGCGTTGCTGGTCGCGACCGGGGCGGCGCAGGCTCAGTCTTTTCGCCCCTTTATCGTCAAGGACATCAGGGTCGAAGGCGTTCAACGCACTGATCCGGGCACGGTGTTCAGCTATCTGCCGGTCAAGGTCGGAGAGATGCTCACCGAACTGAAGGCGCAACAGGCGTTGCGCGCCTTGTTCGCCACGGGATTTTTCAAAGATGTACGGCTGGAAACCGAAAACGACGTGCTGGTGGTCCGGGTCGAGGAGCGCCCGGCGATCGCGCAAGTGGATTTTGCCGGCGTCAGCGAGTTCCAGCCCGACGCCCTGAGACGCGTGCTGCGCGACCTGGGCCTTGCCGAAGGCCGCATCTTCGACCGCTCCGCGCTGGACCGCGCCGAGCAGGAGCTCAAGAGCCAATACCTCTCGCGCGGCAAGTACGCCGCCGAGGTGCAGACCACCGTCACCCCGCTCGAGCGCAATCGCGTGGGCATCAGCTTCGCGGTGATCGAAGGCGAGGTGGCGAAAATCCAGGGCATCCATATCGTCGGAGCCGGCGCGTTCGCGGAACAGGAGCTGCTCGACTTGTTCGTGCTGCGCACCCCAGGCTGGCTCACCTGGTATACAAAGCACGACCAGTACTCGCGCCAGCGGCTGGCCGCCGACCTGGAAACACTGCGCTCCTATTACCTGGACCAGGGCTACCTCGATTTCAACGTCGAATCGACCCAGGTGTCGATCACGCCGGACCGCAAGGACATCTACATCACGATAAACGTCGTCGAAGGCGACAAGTACACCGTGTCCGACGTGCAGCTTTCGGGGCAGCTGCTGGTGCCGCGCGAGGAGCTGGAAAAGCTGATTCGAATCAAACCAGGCGACGTGTTCTCGCGCCGCAAGCTGACGGAGTCCACGAAGGCGATCAGCGATCGCCTGGGCAACGACGGCTATGCCTTCGCCAATGCGAACGCAGTGCCGCAGGTGGACAAGGCAAAGCGCACGGTCGCCTTCACCATCCTGCTGGACCCGGGTCGGCGCGTATATGTGCGCCGCATCAACGTGGTCGGCAACACCAAGACCCGGGACGAGGTGGTGCGGCGCGAAATGCGCCAGCTCGAGGGAGCGTATTACGATGCGTCCAGGATCCAGTTGTCGCGCCGGCGCGTCGATCGCACCGGTTACTTCAGCGACGTGAGCGTTGAAACGGCGCCCGTCGAGGGTTCGCCCGACCTGGTCGACGTGACCTACACGGTCGAAGAGAGACCCACCGGCGCCCTGATGGTCGGCGTGGGCTTCTCCTCGGTCGACCGCCTGATTGTCTCCGCGTCGATCACGCAGCCCAATGTTTTCGGCAGCGGCAAGTTCCTTTCTCTCGAGGTGAACAGCGGTACCGTGAACAAGGTCTACGCCTTGTCGTACGTCGATCCGTACTACACCGTGGACGGCGTCAGCCGGGGATTCGACGTCTACAAGCGCAGCGTCGATGCCTCGACGCTGACCATCGGCGCTTACAAGACGGATACGATCGGTACCGGGATCAAATTCAGCTATCCGGTGTCCGAGCGCGATACGGTGAGCTTTGGCGCCAGCATGGAAGACGTCGAGCTGCAGACGTTCACCAGCAGTGCGTTCGCCCACAAGGATT
The DNA here is from genome assembly GCA_964582155.1 of uncultured Enterobacteriaceae bacterium. GTDB lineage: Bacteria > Pseudomonadota > Gammaproteobacteria > Burkholderiales > SG8-39 > JAABQT01. Next base: position 46,622 of record CAZOSA010000001.1, read on the forward strand.
TCGTCGCCAGTTTCGGCAATCAGTACAGGTACGGGTCCTTGACTACGGCGTGGACGCGCGACACCCGCAACAGCCTGATCCTTACTACGGAGGGCGGGCTGTCGCGCATCAGCGGGGAGTTCTCCGGAGGCGACCTGGAATACTACCGGCTGGGATTCAATCAGCAGTTCTTCCAGCCGCTTGGCCGGACGTTCACGCTGTTCCTGAACGGCGACATCGGTTACGCGAGCGGCCTGGGAGGCAAGCCCCTGCCGTTTTTCAAGAACTACTATGCCGGCGGTCCGGGAACGGTGCGCGGGTACAGGGATTATTCGCTCGGCCCGCGGGACCCGGAGGGCAACTCTTTGGGCGGCACGCGGCGTATCGTTGGCAATATCGAGCTCCTGTTCCCGGTCCCCGGCGCGGCGCAGGACAAGTCGCTGCGCTTGAGTACCTTTGTAGACGCCGGGCAGGTCTATGCGCTGGGCGAAAAGCTGTCGTTGTCGGAGCTGCGCTACTCGGCAGGAGTGGCGCTGTCCTGGAGTTCGCCGCTGGGTCCCCTGCGGCTGTCGTTAGCGCACCCGCTCAACGAGCGCAAGGGGTTCGATCGCGTGCAGAGGTTACAATTCAAATTTGGCACCACTTTCTGAAAAACTCGGGATCCGCATGCGGCTAGTCCACGCAGCATTTGCAATCGCGCTTGTGCTGGCGGCAGCAGCGCTGCCGGCGCGCGCGGAGGGGGAAAACCGCATCGGCTTCGTCAACACCGCGCGCATCCTGCGCGATGCTGCGCCGGCAGTGCGCGCCCAGAAGAAGATCGAAGCGGAGTTTGCCAAGCGGGACCAGGAGCTCGCCAGGATCGCCGATCAGGTCAAGCGCATGCAAGACGAGTTGGAGCGGCAGGGCGTCACGATGTCGGAGAGCCAGCGCCGCGCCAAGGAACGGGATTTCAACGATCAGAACCGGGATTTCCAGCGCCGCCAGCGCGAGTTCCGCGAGGATCTGAACCAGCGGCGCAATGAGGAACTGGCGCTGGTGGTCGAGCAGGCGAACCGCGTGATCCGGCAGATCGCCGAGCAGGAAAAGTACGACATCATCTTCCAGGACGCCGTTTACGCGAACCCGCGCATCGACATCACCGATCGCGTGATCAAGGCGCTCGAGGGCAAGCCGCCGGCGCGCTGAGATGCCGGGCCCGCTTTCCCTCGGCGAGATTGCGTCCACGCTTGGCGGGCGCGTGGTCGGCGACGCCGCGGTGCTGATCGAGCAGGTCGGCTCGCTGGAGCACGCGGGCGCGCGGCACATCGCCTTCCTCGCCAGCCCGCGTTACAAGGCACGGCTGGCAGATACCCGGGCCGGCGCGGTCGTCCTGGCGCCGGATGCGGAAGGGCTCACGGCGCTGCCGCGCATCGTCTGCGACGATCCGTACCCGTACTTCGCGCGCCTGTCGCAACTATTCAATCCACTGCCGGTGCCGCTACCCGGATGCCACGCCGCGGCGCGGATCGATCCTGGTGCCCGCCTGGCGCCGAGCGCGCGCGTCGAGGCTGGCGCGGTGATTTGCGCCGGCGCCGACATCGGCGAGCGCGCGTGGATCGGGGAGGGCTGCTACGTCGGCACGGACGCGGCGATCGGCGCCGACAGCCGGCTTTTTCCTTCGGTGGTGGTTTATGCGGCCTGCCGCATCGGCGCGCGCGCCATCGTGCACTCAGGTGCCGTCATCGGCGCGGACGGCTTCGGCATGGCGCAGGAGGGAGGGCGCTGGCTCAAGGTCCCGCAGATCGGCCACGTGCTGATCGGCGACGACGTCGAGATCGGCGCCAACACCACCATCGACCGCGGTACGGTGGATGACACGGTCATCGAGGACGGCGTGAAGCTCGACAATCAGATTCAGATCGGCCACAACTGCCGCATCGGCGCGCACACGGCGATCGCCGGGTGCACGGGCGTGGCGGGCAGCGCGCAAATCGGGCGGCGCTGCACCATCGGCGGCGCGGCGATGATACTCGGCCACCTCAGCATCTGCGACGACGTGCACGTTTCCGTAGCGACCGTGATTTCGCGCTCCATCCGCAAGCCCGGCACCTACACCGCCATATACCCTTTCGACGACAATGCCTCCTGGGCGCGAAATGCCGCGCTGGTTCGACATCTGGCGGAACTCGCCGATCGTGTGCGCGTGCTCGAGAAGCGCGCCAAACCGAGGAAGAAGAACGATGTCTGAGATGGATACGCTGCAAGTCCTCGAGTACCTGCCGCAGCGCTATCCGCTGCTGATGATCGACCGTGTGCTCGAGTGCGAGCTGGGCAAGCGCATCCTGGCGCTGAAGAACGTCACCATCAACGAGCCGCACTTCACCGGGCACTTCCCGGGCCGGCCGATCATGCCCGGCGTCATGATCCTGGAGGCCATGGCGCAAGCCTCGGGCATCCTGGTATTCCGCACCCGCGGCGCCCCGCCGGACACGAATGCCGTCTACTACTACGCGGGCATCGACAAGGCGCGCTTCAAAAAGCCGGTGGTCCCGGGCGACCGCCTCGAGATCGAGGCGACCATCCTGGCGCACAGGCGCTCGATCTGGAAATTTTCCTGCGTGGCGCGCGTGGACGGCGCCATCGCGGCGGATGCCGTGATTCTGTGCACCGAGCGCATTCTGGGGCAAGGGTGAGCGCAGGGCAGGTGCATCCCACCGCCATCGTTCACCCGCGGGCGCGCCTTGCGCCGGACGTCGCGGTGGGCGCCTACTCGATCATTGGCGAGCGGGTCGAGGTGGGCGAGGGCAGCTGGATCGGCCCCCACGTGGTGATCGAGGGCCGCACGCGCATCGGGCGCAACAACCGCATCTTCCAGTTCGCTTCCATCGGCGCGCCGCCGCAGGACAAGAAGTACGGCGGCGAGGACACCGCCGTGGAGATCGGCGACGGCAATACGTTGCGCGAATACGTCACCATCAACCGCGGCACGGCCCGCGACGCCGGGGTCACCCGCGTCGGTGACGACAACTGGATCATGGCTTACGTGCACTTCGCGCACGACTGCCAGGTCGGCAGCCACACGACCTTCGCCAATTTCTGCGGGCTGGCGGGCCATGTGTCTGTGGGCGACTGGGCGATCCTCGGCGGCGCCACCCTCGTGCACCAGTTCGTACATGTCGGCGCGCACAGCTTCACCGGCATGGGCGCCTACCTGGCCCTGGATCTGCCGCCCTACGTGATGGCGGCGGGGAACATGGCCAAGCCCTACGGCATCAACAGCGAGGGACTGCGGCGCCGCGGCTTCAGCGCCGATACCATTGCCCGGATCAAGCGCGCGTACCGCACGCTCTATCGCTCGGGGCTGGGGCTGGAGCAAGCCAAGCGCGAGCTTGCTGCGCAGGCAGATCAATGCGCGGAGGTCGGTATGCTGCTGGAGTTCCTCACGCGCTCCCGGCGCGGTTTGATCCGCTAGAGCCGTGGGCGAACGAGCAACCCGCGTCGCCATGGTGGCGGGCGAGGCTTCCGGCGACCAGCTTGGCGCCCACCTGATCGCCGCCCTGAAGGCGAGGCGACCCGAGCTGCACTTCGGCGGCATCGGCGGCCCCCGCATGGAGGCGCAGGGCTTCGATGTCGCGGTGCCGATGGACAAGCTGGCGGTCCGCGGCTACTCGGAAGTGCTGCGCCATTACCGCGAAATCATGCGCATCCGGCGCCAGCTGGGCGACGCGCTCCTCGAAGACCCGCCGGGCCTGTTCATCGGCGTGGACGCCTCGGACTTCAACCTGGATCTCGAGCGGCGGCTGAAGGACGCGGGCATCCCCACGGTGCACTATGTGAGCCCTTCGGTCTGGGCCTGGCGCGGCTGGCGGGTACGGCGCGTGGCGCGATCCGCCACGCATCTGCTGGCCATGTTCCCCTTCGAGCCCGCGCTGTACGAGAAAACCGGGCTGCCGGTGACCTACGTCGGCCACCCGCTCGCCGACGTGATCCCGATGGAGGTGGACAAACCGGCGGCGCGCGCGCAGCTGCGTCTGCCGTCGCGCAAGCTGATCATCGCCTTGCTTCCCGGCAGCCGGCGCTCGGAGCTCGAGTACATGGCCGAACCCTTCGTGCTCGCCGCGCACCGGCTGCGCCAGGAGATTGCCGACGTGCATTTCGTCTGCCCGCTGGCGACGCGCCAGACGCGTGACCTGTTCGAGGCGACGCTGCACGCCCATGAGCGCACCGACCTGCCGCTCACGCTGCTCTTCGGCCACTCGCACGAGGCGCTTGCCGCGGCGGACCTTGCGCTGGTCGCAAGCGGCACGGCGACGCTGGAAGCGGCGCTGTACAAAACGCCGATGGTCATCACCTACCGCCAGTCGCCGCTCTCCTGGGCGTTGCAGCGCCACATGCTTTACCTGCCGTATGTGGGCATGCCCAATATCCTTGCCGGAGAGCCCCTGGTGCCGGAACTGGTGCAGGGCCAGGCGACCCCCGCCGCGCTGGCCGCCGCGCTGCTCAACCTGCTGCGCGACACGGCGCTGCAGCGCAGACAGGTCGAGAAATTCCGTGAGTTCCACGCGCTGCTGCGGCAGAACACGGCGGAGAAGGCGGCAAACGCGGTCCTCGGCGTGCTCGACGCTGGCCGTGCCTGAGCGCCTCATCTGCGGGGTGGACGAGGCAGGCCGCGGGCCCATCGCCGGACCGGTATTCGCGGCCGCGGTCATGCTGGACCCGCAGCGGCCCATTGACGGGCTGAAGGACTCGAAGCTTCTGGCGCCGAGGCGCCGCCAGGCGCTGGCCGAGTCGATCCGCAGCAAGGCGCTGGCGTGGGCCGTCGCGAGCGCCAGCGTTGAGGAAATTGACCAGCTCAACATCCTCCATGCCACGCTGCTGGCGATGCGCCGCGCGGTGGAGGGCCTTGCGGTAACACCGTACGAGGCCTGGATCGACGGCAATCGCTGCCCCGCGCTGGGCTGCGCCGCGCGGGCGGTGATCGGCGGAGATCGCAGTGTGCCGCAGATTTCCGCGGCGTCGATCCTCGCCAAGACCGCGCGCGACGCCGAGATGCTGCGCCTGCACGACCGGTACCCGCGTTACGGCCTGGACCGGCACAAGGGGTACCCGACGCCCGAACATCTCGCACGGCTCGCTCGCTACGGCGCCTGCGAGATCCACAGGCGCTCCTTTGCCCCGGTGCGACAGGCGCTCGGCGCATGAGTACGCTGCGCTCGCGAGAAAACCCGCGCGTGCGCCGGTGGCGCGCCCTGACGCACGACGCCCGCTTGCGGCGCAGCGAGCGCTGCGCCCTGCTCGAAGGGCCGCATCTGGTCGCCGCCTGCCTCGATGCCGGCGCACGCCCGAAGGCGCTCCTTGTCAGCGAATCGGGCCTCGCGAAGCCGGAAATCGCCGGCCTCGTGCGCCGCGCGGCGCTCGACCCGGTCACCCTGCCTGACGCGCTGTTCCGATGGGTGGCGGATGCGGCAACGCCGGCCGGGCTCGCCGTGGAGATCGAACTGCCCGGTACCGCGCCGGGCCCAGGGGCCTCGCGGCACTGCGCTTTTCTCGACGGCGTGCAGGATGCCGGAAACGTCGGTGCGATATTCAGGAGCGCGGCGGCCTTCGGCGTGGACACGGCTGTGCTGGGACGCGGCTGCGCCGATCCCTGGTCACCGAAGGTGCTGCGTGCCGGGATGGGAGCGCACTTCCTGCTGCGGATCGTCGAAGCCCCCGACCTCGCGGCGGTCCTGGCGGAATTCCGCGGCACCTTGATCTGCGCAACTGCGGCTGGAGGCCAGGCACCGGCCTCGCTGGACCTTACTGGCGCGGTGGGGTGGATTCTTGGGGCGGAGGGGCAGGGCGTCAGCGACGCAGTCGCGGCGCGCGCCCGGCTGCGCGCCAGTATCCCGCTGGTCAAGGGCGTAGAGTCGCTCAACGTGGCCGCGGCCGCGGCGATCCTGTTCCACGAGCGGGCGCGGCAGTTCAGTACACGTGGCGCTCGATCCTGAGCTCGCGCAGGATGGTGGTGGCGATTTCCTCGATCGACTTGGCGGTGGAATTGATCCAGCGGATGCCCTCCCGACGCATCAACTTCTCGGCCTGCTCGACCTCATAGCGGCAGTTCTCCAAGTCGGCGTAGGTGCTGCCGGGCCTGCGTTCCTGACGAATCTCACGCAGGCGCTCCGGCGCAATGCTCAGGCCGTAGAGCCGCGCCTTGCAGGACAGCAGCGCGGGCGGCAACTGCCGGCGGTCGAAGTCCTCGGGGATCAGGGGATAGTTCGCCGTCTTCAAGCCGAACTGCAGCGCCAGGTAAAGGCAGGTCGGCGTCTTGCCGCTGCGTGATACGCCGACCAGGATGACGTCGGCCTGTTCGAGTTCGCGGTTCGAGGCGCCATCGTCGTGCGCCATGGAGAAATTGATGGCCTCCATGCGGTGCGCATACCCCGGCTTGTCCATGGCGCTATGCGAGCGCCCGATTGTCTTGTTGGACTTCACGCCCAACCCGGCCTCCAGCGGTTCGATGAATGTTTCGAAGAAGTCCACGAACAACGCGTCGGCCTTGCGCACCAGCGCACGCAGTTCGCCGCTCACCAGCGTCGAAAACACGATCGGCTGGCCGTGGCCGTGGTCGCGCTCCGCCTGGATGCGCGCCCGGCAGTCCTCGGCCTGATCGGCGGAAGTGACGAACGGCAGGGTGACCTGATGAAAGTCGACGCCCTCGAACTGCGTCAGCAGACTGTGGCCCAGGATCTGCGCCGTGATTCCCGTGCCGTCGGAGATGAAGAACACGGTGCGGCGCTGCGGCATGGCGGATAAAATATCAGGGAAATGCGCGTCGCGTGGCTCAAAGATGTCCGCATGTCCGACCTGCCGCAGGTCGGCGGCAAGAACGCGTCGCTCGGCGAGATGATCGGCGCCCTGTCCGAGGCGGGCATCCGGGTTCCAGGCGGTTTTGCTACAACGGCGGACGCCTTTCGTGAATTCCTTGCGGCGGGTGACCTGGGTCAGCGCATCGCGAGGCGCATCTCCGAATTGAACACCGCAGACGTCGAAGCGCTGGCGCGCTGCGGGTCCGAGATCCGGGCCTGGATCGAGGCGGCTCCATTTCCTGAAAAATTAGAATCAGATATAAGGTTGTATTATCAGAATATTACAGAACTATATTCAAGTGATGTCTCGTTTGCTGTGAGGTCTTCGGCCACAGCCGAAGACTTGCCCGACGCCTCCTTTGCCGGTCAGCAGGAATCCTTTTTAAACATCCGCGGCGCGGACAACATCCTGCAAGCGATCCGCCATGTATTCGCCTCCTTGTACAACGACCGCGCCATCTCCTACCGTGCCCACCAGGGCTTCGCGCACGGCGATGTAGCGCTGTCGGCGGCCGTGCAGCAAATGGTGCGCAGCGACCTGGGGGCGAGCGGTGTCATGTTCACCCTGGACACGGAGTCCGGGTTCCGCGATGTGGTCTTCATCACCTCCTCCTACGGCCTGGGCGAGATGGTGGTGCAGGGCGCGGTCAATCCGGACGAGTTCTACGTGCACAAGCAGATGCTCGAGCGCGGCAAGCCTGCGGTGATCCGGCGCGGGCTCGGCTCAAAGCTGCAGAAAATGGAATTTACGTCTACCGCTGCCGCCGGACGTTCCGTGCGCACCGTCGAAGTCGCCACTGCGGATCGGCTCCGGTTTTCCCTGGCCGACGCCGACGTGCTGGAGTTGGCGCGAGCCGCGCTCGCGATCGAGAAGCATTACGGAGGGCCGATGGATATCGAGTGGGGCAAGGACGGCAAGGACGGCCTGCTCTACGTCCTGCAGGCACGCCCGGAAACGGTCAAGTCGCGCGCGCGCGGCGAGACCGAGAAGCGCTACCGGCTCAAGGAACGCGGCCGCGTATTGGCCAGCGGGCGCGCCATCGGGCAAAAGATCGGCGCCGGCAAGGTGCGCTTGGTCGCCAGCGTGGCTCTGATGTCGAGCGTGAAAAAAGACGACGTGCTGGTCACCGACATGACCGACCCGAACTGGGAGCCAGTGATGAAGCTCGCCTCGGCGATTGTCACCAATCGCGGCGGGCGCACCTGCCATGCCGCGATCATCGCTCGCGAGCTCGGCATCCCCGCGGTGGTCGGCTGCGGCGACGCCACGGAGCGACTGCACGATCGCCAGGCGGTCACGGTGTCCTGCGCTGAAGGCGATACGGGCAACGTTTACGAGGGAAACCTGCCGATTGAAGTGAGCTCCGTCGAGCGCGGCGAGATGCCCGAGATTCCGGTGAAAATCACCATGAACGTAGGCAACCCGCGGCTCGCGTTCGATTTCGCCCAATTGCCCAACGCCGGGGTCGGCCTGGCACGCATCGAGTTCATCATTAACAACGAGATCGGCGTGCACCCGCGCGCCTGCCTGGAGCATGCGGCGCTTCCTGCGGAGTTGCGCGCCAAGGTGCAAGCCGCGGCGAGCGGCTACGCCGACCCGACGAGCTTTTTTCGCGAGAAGCTGGTCGAGGGCGTTGCCACCATTGCGGCCGCTTTCTGGCCCAAGCCGGTGATCGTGCGTCTGTCCGACTTCAAGTCGAACGAGTACCGCAAGCTGCTGGGCGGCGAGCGCTTCGAGCCGGAGGAAGAGAACCCGATGCTGGGATTTCGCGGCGCTTCGCGTTACCTGGCCGAGACTTTTCGGCCCTGTTTCGAACTTGAATGCGCCGCCCTGCGCAAGGTGCGCGGCGAGCTCGGCCTTACCAATGTCGAGCTGATGGTGCCCTTCGTGCGCACCGTGGACGAGGCGCGGCGGGTGATCGAGTTGCTGTCGCGCAACGGTCTGCGCCGCGGCGAAGACGGCCTCAGGATCGTGATGATGTGTGAGTTGCCCTCCAACGCGCTGCTGGCCGACGCCTTCCTCGAGCACTTCGACGGTTTTTCCATCGGTTCCAACGACCTTACGCAGCTCACGCTCGGCCTGGATCGGGATTCCGGCCTGGTGGCCGAGATATTCGACGAGCGCAATCCTGCTGTGAAGGCGTTGCTGGCCATGGCGATCCGCGCCTGCCGCAAGCAGGGCAAATATGTCGGTATTTGCGGCCAGGGCCCTTCGGACCACCCGGACCTCGCGATCTGGCTGATGGAGCAGGGCATCGACAGCCTGTCGCTCAACCCGGATACGGTCGTCGCCACGTGGCAGGCGCTCGCCGCAGCGCCACCGGCGCCGCGGCGTTCAGCGGCTGCGTAGCAGCTTTTGCTTGTCGCGCTGCCACTGCTTTTCACGCTCGGCCGCCCGCTTGTCGTGCTTCAACTTGCCGCGCGCGAGTCCCATCTCCAGCTTGATGCGCCCCTTGCTGAAATGCAGGTCGAGCGGGATCAGCGCGTAGCCGCGCTGCTGCACCTTGCCGATCAGGCGGCGGATTTCCTCGGCATGCAGCAGGAGCTTGCGCGTGCGCCCGGGGTCCGGTGTGTAATGCGTGGACACCGTTGCGAGCGGCATGATGTTGCCGCCGATCAGCCACAGTTCTTCCGCCTTGATCAGCACGTAGGCATCCGCCAGCTGCGCGCGGCCCGCGCGGATCGCCTTGACCTCCCAGCCCTCGAGCGCGAGGCCGGCTTCGTAGCGTTCCTCGATGAAGTAATCGTGGAAGGCCTTGCGGTTCTGGGAAATCGACATGGGCGCACTCGGGCTGAAGCCGCGATTCTCCCATGAAGCGCATCGCACGCTCCGCCATTGTCGAGCACGCCGCAGCCGCGATGTACGCGTTGGTCGAGCGCGTCGAGGACTATCCGCAGTTCCTGCCCTGGTGCCGGGAGGCGCGCGTGCGCGAGCGCGCCCCGGAACGCACCGTGGCGACGCTGGCCGTAGGCTTGAAGGGATTGCGCTACGAGTTCACCACGGAGAACTCGAACCGGCCGCACGAAGCGATCGACTTGCAGCTGCGCAAGGGTCCGTTCCGCCACTTTGCGGCACACTGGCGCTTTCGCGCGCTGGGCGAGCATGCTGCGCGCATCGACTTTGCGATGGAATATGAATTCTCGGGCGCCGTCGTTTCCAGGGCGCTCGGGCCCCTGTTCGACGCGATCGCCGACAGCATGGTCGACGCCTTCAAGCGCCGGGCGGACTCGGTGTATGGCCAAGCTGCGCATTGAGGTGGTCCAGGCGCTGCCGGGCCGCCAGGATCAGGTGGCGTTGGAACTCGAGGAGGGCGCCACGGTGCGCATGGCGCTGGCGGCCGCGGGCATGCCTGGCGGCCATGCCGTGGGCATTTACGGCCGGCGCACGTCGCTGGACGCCCGCCTCGCCGACGGCGATCGCGTGGAGATCTACCGGCCGCTGCGCGCGACTCCGAAGGAGTCGCGCCGCCGCCGCGCCCTCAGGGGGCAGCGCTAGGCCGGCTCAGCCGCACCAGTCGCGGACCGTCGCACGCGCTTTCTCGGTTTCGGCAGCCCGCGCGTCGTCCTCGAGGTAGTAGCGCTCGCCCTGCGCGTTGGTGCGCGAGATGCGCTGCCCGCTTTCGAAAGTGGCGAGGGATTCCCGCGCGCGAGCGCAGTTCTCCTGTTTGGCCTCCGTGTCCTTGCGCGCCTGTTCCGTTTTTTCCTGTGCCTTCTGCGCGTCCATCTGGCGCTTGCGGAACGCCTGCTCCTGCTCCACCGGGGTGAGCGGACCTTTACGCGCGTCCTCTGCGGTGGCGTCCGGCGAGGCTGCCGGCGCCGAGGGACCGGCGGGCGCGATGATCGTCTTTGCCTTCACGCCCGGCGGCGGCGGAGTATTCGTGTAGTGCACCTTGCCGTCCTTGTCTACCCAGCGGTACATCTGCGCCGACGCAACGGCGGTGAAAACCAGCATCGAGCCGAGAACCAGGAGTCGCATCATGGTGAATTCCTCTTCTGACCTCAACGCCCCGGGGGCGGGATTTACGGACCCGAGTATAATGCCGCTTTGCGTGAAAGGCTGATCATGCGCGTCATCCAGAAGGCGCTGACCTTCGACGATGTCCTCCTCCTTCCCGCCCACTCCCGCGTCCTGCCGCGCGAAGTTTCCCTCAAGACCCGCTTCACCCGAAAACTCGAATTGAATATCCCGCTCGTGTCCGCTGCCATGGACACGGTCACCGAGGCGCGACTGGCCATCGCCATCGCACAGGAGGGGGGGCTCGGCGTCATCCACAAGAATTTTTCGCCACTGGAGCAGGCCGCCGAGGTTGCGAAAGTGAAGCGCTTCGAGTCCGGCGTATTGCGCGACCCGATGACCGTTACGCCGGACATGACGGTGCACGACGTGATGGCGCTGCAAAGACAGCACAAGATATCCGGGTTTCCCGTGGTCAAAGCCGGCAAGGTGGTCGGCATCGTCACCAACCGCGACCTGCGTTTCGAGACCAGGCTCGACCAGCCGGTGAAGAACATCATGACCCCGCAGAAGGACCTGATTGCGGTGCGAGAGGGCGCCAGCCGAGAGCAGGCCAAGGAGCTGATGCACAAGCACCGCCTGGAGCGCGTGCTGGTGGTCGATGCCGAATGGCGCTTGTTGGGCCTGGTGACGGTCAAGGACATCATGAAGGAGACCGAGCACCCGAACGCTTGCAAGGATGCGCAGGGCAAGCTGCGCGTGGGCGCCGCCGTCGGGGTTGGCGAGGGCACGGACGAGCGCGTCGCCGCACTGGTTGAAGCGGGCGCCGATGTCCTGGTGGTGGATACGGCGCATGGGCACGCGCAAGGCGTGCTCGACCGCGTGCAATGGATCAAGAAGAAATATCCCCAGATGCAGGTGGTGGGCGGCAATGTCGGCACTGCCGACGGCGCAATGGCGCTGGTCGATCATGGCGCGGACGGCGTCAAGGTCGGAATCGGCCCGGGATCGATCTGCACCACGCGCATCGTCGCCGGCGTGGGCGTGCCGCAGATCACGGCCATCCAGAACGTCGCGCAGGCATTGGCAAAGATCGACGTGCCGCTGATCGCGGACGGCGGCATCCGCTTTTCCGGCGATGTCGCCAAGGCGCTGGGCGCGGGGGCGCACGCGGTCATGCTGGGATCCATGTTCGCGGGCACCGACGAATCCCCCGGAGAAATCGAGCTCTACCAGGGCCGCTCCTACAAGTCCTACCGGGGCATGGGGTCCCTGGGCGCCATGCAAAGTGGTGCGGCCGACCGCTATTTCCAGGATTCGGAAATGAACGTGGACAAGCTGGTGCCCGAAGGCGTCGAAGGGCGCGTGGCCTACAGGGGCAGCGTGGTGTGGGTGATCCAGCAACTGCTCGGCGGCGTGCGTGCGAGCATGGGCTATACGGGCAGCACCACGGTGGAGGACCTGCGCACCAAATCGCGCTTCGTGGAGATCACCTCGGCGGGCATGCGCGAATCGCACGTGCACGACGTGCAGATCGTCAAGGAAGCCCCCAATTATCGCGCCGAATGAGATCGGGATGCACGACCGGATCCTGATCCTCGATTTCGGGGCGCAATACACGCAACTGATCGCCCGCCGGGTGCGCGAGGCGAAGGTCTACTGCGAAATCCATCCCTGCGACGTGTCGGATGCCTTCGTGCGCGAGTTCGCGCCCAGCGGCGTGATCCTCTCCGGCAGCCACATGTCGGCCTACGAGCAGACCACCGCCAAGGCACCCGCCGCGACGTTCGAACTGGGCGTTCCCGTACTGGGAATCTGCTACGGCATGCAGACCATGGCGCAGCAGCTCGGCGGCAAGGTCGAAGCCGGCAAGGTGCGCGAGTTCGGCTACGCGGAGGTGCGCGCGCGCGGACATACGAAGCTGCTTGAGGGCATCGAGGACTCCCGCAATAGCGAGGGCCATGGCCTGCTCAAGGTGTGGATGAGCCACGGCGACAAAGTGGTGGAGATGCCGCCGGGCTTCAAGCTGATGGCCTCCAACGACGCCTGCCCGATCGCGGGCATGGCGGATGAGCGGCGACATTTCTACGCGGTTCAGTTCCATCCGGAAGTGACGCATACGCGGCAGGGGAAGAAACTGCTGCAACGCTTTGTGCACGAAATCTGCGGCTGTCGGGGCGACTGGAACATGCCCGACTACGTCACCGAAGCAGTGGCGCGCATCCGGGAGCAGGTTGGCAATGACGGGGTGATTCTCGGACTCTCGGGCGGTGTGGATTCATCGGTGGCGGCGGCCCTGATCCACGAGGCCATCGGCAAGCAGCTGACCTGCGTATTCGTCGACCACGGCCTGCTGCGCCTGAACGAGGCGGCGCAGGTGATGGACGCGTTCGCGCGGCACATGCAGGTCAAGGTGATCCACGTGGACGCTTCGGCGGAATTCTACGGCGCGCTGGCAGGAGTCTCGGACCCGGAGCAGAAACGCAAGATCATCGGCAAGCACTTCGTGGACGTGTTCCAGCGCGAAGCAGCGAAGATCAAGGGCGCGAAGTGGCTCGCGCAGGGCACCATCTACCCGGACGTGATCGAGTCGGCGGGGGCCAAGACCAAGAAGGCCACCACCATCAAGTCGCACCACAACGTCGGTGGCCTGCCCGAATCGCTGCACCTTAAGCTGCTAGAGCCGCTGCGCGAACTGTTCAAGGACGAGGTGCGCGAGCTGGGTCTGGCGCTCGGCCTGCCGCGCGAGATGGTGTTCCGCCACCCGTTCCCCGGGCCGGGCCTGGGCGTGCGCATTTTAGGCGAGGTGAAGAAGGAGTACGCGGACCTGCTACGTCGCGCGGACGACATCTTCATGCAGGAACTGCGCGCCGCGGACTGGTACGACAAGACTGCCCAGGCCTTCGCCGTCTTCCTGCCGGTGAAATCGGTCGGCGTGATGGGCGACGGCCGCACCTACGAGTACGTGGTGAGCCTGCGCGCGGTGCAGACCACCGACTTCATGACCGCGGACTGGGCGCCGCTGCCGCACGAGTTGCTGGCGAAGGTCTCCAGCCGCATCATCAACGAGGTGCGCGGCATCAACCGCGTCGCCTACGACATCTCCTCCAAACCTCCTGCCACCATCGAGTGGGAATGAGCGACGAGCAGTACATGCGGCGCGCCCTCGAGCTCGCTTCGCGTACGGAAGATGAAGTTCCCGTCGGCGCTGTCGTCGTTCTCGACGACAAGATTGCCGGCGAGGGCTGGAACCGGCCCCTGTCCACCAACGATGCCACGTCGCACGCGGAGATCGAAGCCATCCGCAACGCGGGGAGGACCTCCGGCAACTACCGGCTTGCCGGCGCGACGCTCTACGTCACTCTGGAGCCCTGCACCATGTGCGTCGGCGCGATATTCAACGCCCGTATTTCGCGCGTGGTGTATGGGGCTTCCGAGCCCAAGACCGGCGCAGCCGACCTGTTCCTGTCGCGGCACAACCATCACGCCAAGGTTCAGGGCGGCGTGCTGGCGGAGGAGTGCGCCGCATTGCTGATGAAATTCTTCGCAACACGCCGATGAACATCCTGATTGACATTCCGAATCAGGAGTTGCGCCTTTCCACCGGTCAGCGCTACCCCGTGTCCACGGCCAAGAACGGCCTGGGCGAGCGCAACGGCAGTTTCTGCACGCCGCGCGGCCTCCACCTCGTGCGCGCCAGGATAGGCGCCGGCCAACCGCTCGGCGCCGTATTCGTGCGCCGGCGCGCGACCGGGGAAATCTGGACACCCGCGTTGCACGCCGAGCACCCGGGGCGCGACTGGATGCTGACGCGCATCCTGTGGCTATCGGGCTGCGAGGTCGGCCGCAACCGGTTGGGGGAGGTGGATACCATGCGGCGCATGATCTACATCCACGGCGCGCCGGACAGCGCCGACATGGGCAAGCCCGGCTCGCACGGGTGCGTGCGCATGCGTAATGAAGACGTGGCCGAACTGTTCGACCTGGTGCCGCCCTACGCGCCGGTCGAGATCCGCGCCTAGGCTACTTTCCGGTCCAGCGCGGCGGGCGCTTCTCCACGAACGCGCGCACGCCCTCCCGGAAATCGGCGCTGCCGTAGGTCTTGGCAACCAGGTCATCGCCGTCGGGCAGGGCGCGGGATTCCTGGATGCGGCGCACTGCTTCCTTGGTGACCCAAAGCGTGATCGGCGCGTGCGAGGCAATTTTCTCGGCCATCTCCCGCACCCGCGCATCGATCGTCTCGGCAGGTGCAATCTCGTGGACGAAGCCCGCGGCGAGCGCCTCGTCGGCCGAAAGGAGACGGGCCGTGAAGATCATCTCCTTGAGACGAGATGGCCCGAGAAGGTCCATGTAGCGTGCGTAGTTCTTCATCGACAGGCAGTTACCGAGCGTGCGGGCAATTGGCGCGCCGAAGCGGGCGTCCGGCGTCGCGATGCGAATATCGGCGCCGGCGGCGATGCCGAAGCCGCCTCCCACCGCGAAACCCTGGATCTGCGCGATCACCGGCTTTTTGACGCGCGCGATACGGCCCGTGCGTTGGTCGCCGTCGCGCTCGTAGCGCAACCCGTCCTCGGCGCCTTCGAATTTGGTGAACTGGCTGATGTCCGTGCCCGCGACAAACGCCTTCCCCCCCGCGCCCTTGAGCACCAGGACGCGGATCGACTCGTCGGCATCGACCTCCTCGCAGGTCTCGTAGAGCCGCTGGTACATATCCCAGGTCATGGCGTTGCGCGCCTCGGGGCGGTTGAAGGTGACCGTGACGATGGGACCGTCGCGCGTGACAAGCACGTGGTCGCTGGGCGAAGGGGTGGTTTCCACGGGAAGCAGGGTTCCTCGATTCGGGTTCGGCGGGAATCGTATCATCAGGCGCCGAACGGAGTTATGCTACGGCGCCCGGGAACAGCAGGCGCTCTTGTCTGCGGGGATTTTTCAATGAGGAGGAACCTTCAGATGTACACACAGCGTCTGCTTTTGGCTTTGGCTCCGTCCATCGCACTGCTCCTGGCGTGCGCCGGCGATGCACTTGCGCAGGTGAAATACCCGTCGAAGACCGTCGAGGTGGTGGTGCCCTATGCCCCCGGCGGCGGCACCGACAACCTGATGCGCATGATCACCGGCATCATGGACGAGAACAAATGGTCCCCGGTGCCGATCAACGTGAACAACCGCGCCGGGGGCAGCGGCGCGGTCGGCTACACTTACCTGATTAACAAGCGGGGCGATTCCCACGTGGTGGCCGGCGCCACCCCGATGGTCGTCTCGGGCAAGATCGAGGGGCGGCTGTCGGGGAACCACCGCGACGGCATGACGATGCTGATGATCGTCGCCATCGACGAGCTCATGCTCACGGTGCGCACCGAGTCGCCATTCAAGACCGTCGACGATTTTGTCAACGCCGCGCGCGCCAAGCCCGACCAGCTCACCGTGGGCGGCACCGCCACCTACAGCGAGGACCACATCTTCACCCACCTGTTCGAGCAGGCGGCGAAGATCAAGGTGAAGTACGTGCCCTTCAATTCGGGCGGTGAGGTGACGGCGGCACTGATGGGCGGCCACATCGATGCCAGCGTCATGAATCCGAACGAGGTGGTGGCCCAGGTCGAGGCGGGCAAGGCGAAGAACCTTGCAGTCGCCGCGCGCAAGCGTCTTGCCGACGCCCCGGACGTGCCGACGTTCGCCGAGAAGGGCTACGAGTTCTATTGGGAGCAGATGCGCGGGGTCGTGGGGCCGGCGAACATGGCGCCCGAGGCGGTGGCCTGGTGGCAGGACACGCTGAGGAAGGTGACCGCGACGAAGAAGTGGCAGGATCTGTACATCAAGCGCAATCTGCTGACGCCGACCGCGTGGGTGGGTGACGAAGCCAACAAGTACCTCGACGGCCTCACCGGCAAATACCAGAGCGCCCTTGGCGCGCTAGGCGCCCTCAAGAAGAAGTAGGCGCAGGGGCTGCCCACGGTGCGCCGCGCCGACCGCATCGCCGGGGCGATGCTGCTCGCGTTTGCCGTGTCATTCTCTGCGGGCGCACTCAGTCATTACACCTACTCGGGACCGGGCGGCCCGGGGTCGGCGTTCCTGCCGTTCTGGCTGGGCGTCATCATGTCCCTGCTCGCCGGGCTGCTGCTGGTGGGCGCCCTGCGCTCGCGCGATCCCGGGGCCGAATGGCTGCCCCGGGGCGAGGGGCTCAGGCGGATCGCCGTGGTGCTGGGCGTCACGATTGCCTTTGTGGCGCTGCTCAATGTTGTGGGCATGATCCTGGGAACGGCACTGTTCCTGATCGTCCTGATGCGAGCCCTCGATCGCAACCCTTGGCCGCTCACCCTGTCGGTGGCGGCTGCGACCGCCGGGCTCAACTACCTGGTCTTCACCTACTGGCTGCGGGTGCCTTTCCCCGTGAGCGTGCTCGGGATCTGAGCGGCGGGCCGATGGACTTTTTCGCCAACCTCACGATGGGCTTCACGGTCGCGCTGACGCCATTCAATCTGCTCATGGCGACCGGCGGCGTGACCGTAGGCATTCTGATCGGCGCGCTGCCGGGCATCGGACCGCCTTCTGGGGTCGCGCTGCTGCTGCCGCTCACCTTCGGCATGGAGCCCACCTCCGGGATCATCATGCTGGCCGCCCTCTACGCGGGCTCGATGTACGGCGGAACCATCACCTCGGTGCTGATCAACACGCCGGGAGAATCCGCATCGGTCGTCACCTGCCTCGATGGCTACCAGATGGCGCTGCAGGGACGCGCGGGGCCGGCGCTGGGCATCGCTGCAATCGGCTCGTTCATCGCAGGCACGATCGGCGTGGTCCTCCTGATGCTGGTGTCGCCGGCGCTCGCGCGCTGGTCTCTTTCCTTCGGCCCGCCGGAGACCTTCGCTCTCATGCTGCTCGGTCTCACGACGGTCACCTTGCTCACCGGGGATAACGCACTGAAAGGCTATATCAGCATGGTGCTGGGGCTCATGCTCGCCATGGTCGGCTTCGACATCATCTCCGGGGACGCGCGCTACGCCTTCGGCATCCCCGAGATGATGGACGGGATGGACTTCCTGCCGGTCGCAATCGGCTTGTTCGGGCTGGGGGAAGTGCTGGCCGGGGCGGAGGTGGCTGCAGGCAACACCATCCTCCAGGGGCGCTACGGCATTCGGGACGTGTTGCCGAGCGCCAAGGACTGGATGCGCAGCCGCTGGGCCATCGTCCGCGGCACGGTGCTCGGATTCTCGGTCGGTCTTCTGCCGGGCGCCGGCCCGACCGTCGCGTCGTTCCTTGCCTACACGGTGGAAAAGAAAGTCTCGAGGCACCCGCAGGAGTTCGGAAAGGGCGCGATCGAGGGCGTGGCCGGGCCCGAGTCGGCCAACAACGCGGCGGCGACCGGGGCCATGGTCCCGATGCTGACGCTGGGCATCCCGGGCTCGGCGACGACTGCCATCATGCTCGGCGGCCTGATGATGTGGGGGCTGCGGCCGGGGCCGCTCCTGTTCGAGAAGAACCCCGAGTTCGTCTGGGGGCTGATCGCCTCGCAGTACATCGCCAACGTCATGCTGCTCGTCCTCAGCACCGCGTTCATCCCGCTGTTCGTGCGGGCGCTGCGGGTTCCCTACGCCATCCTCATGCCGCTCATCATTGTCTTCTGCATTACCGGGGCCTATTCGCTGAAGAACAGCGTCTGGGACGTGGGACAGATGCTGGTGTTCGGGGTGCTCGGTTACGTGATGAAGAAGCTCGGCTACTCGCCTGCCGCCCTGGTACTCGCACTGGTGCTCGGGCCGCTGGCGGAACGCGCGCTGCGCCAGTCCCTGATCATCTCCGACGCGGGGCTGGGCATCTTCTTCCTGCGACCCATCGCCGCCGTGCTCACCGTGGCGGCCCTGGCGGCAGTGGCGGTGCCTGTGGTGCGCGCCATCCTGGCGGTGGTGCGCGGTCGCAAGCTCGCGGCCGCGTCGGGTGGCGGCTGAGGAGATTCAGGCTGGGGTTTCCCGGGCGGTTCGAGTTGGAGCCACCCTATACGACGCTCGAGTTCAGGGGCTGAAGCCGTTCCCGGCTGGGAGCCTGCACCACGCCCTTCTCGCAAATGATCGCCGTGATCAGGTCGGCTGGCGTCACATCGAACGCCGGGTTTCTTACGGTTATTCCTTCCGGCGCCCAGCGCTGGCCGCGGTAGCCGGTGACTTCATCGGCAGGGCGCTCCTCGATCGGGATCATCGAGCCCTCGCTGATGCTGGCGTCGAAGCTCGAGAGCGGCGCGGCCACGTAGAAGGGCAGGCCGTGGCGACGTGCGAGCACCGCGAGCGTGTAGGTGCCGATCTTGTTCGCCGTGTCGCCGTTGGCCGCGATGCGGTCCGCGCCGACGATCACCAGGTCCACATCCTTGCGGCTCATGAGGTGGCCCGCCATGTTGTCGGCGATCAGCGTGCACGCAATGCCTTCCTGCATGCATTCCCATGCGGTCAACCGCGCGCCCTGGAGGTAGGGCCTGGTTTCACACGCGATGACTGAAACATCCTTGTCGCGCGCCGAACGGATGACGCCCAGCGCCGTGCCGTGACCGGAGGTGGCCAGCGCGCCGGTATTGCAGTAGGTCAGGATGCGGGCGCCCTGCGGGATCAGCTTCGCGCCATGCGTGCCGATTGCGCGGTTCACGGCGAGGTCTTCGGCGAAGATCGCCTCGGCTTCGGCTTTCTTGTCCGGCGCCCGGCGCATGCGCTCCAGCGCCCAGAACAGGTTGACGGCCGTGGGCCTGCTTTTTCCGAGGATTTCGTAGGAGGACTCCTCGGGCTGCAGCGCGATACCGAACGCCGCCGCGCAGCCGATGGCCGGCGCGCCGCGCACCGCCATGTCGCGGATCGCGGCGGCGACGTCAGCAGCGGTCCGGCAGGTCAGGTAGACGATTTGATCCGGCAGCAAGCGCTGGTCCAGCACTTCCAGCGCATTCCCAGTCCAGCGCAGGGCCTGGACTTTCACACCAGCTTTTCCGTGCCGCCGTCCACCGGCACCTGCGCCGCCGTGGTCTTGGAAAAGAGCGGACCGCACATCTCGGCGGTGAGCTCGGCCACGTCCTTCGACGACACTTCGGTCCTCAGCAGGTTGTTCCTCTTGTACTGCTCCACGCTCAGGTTGTAGGCCCTGGCGCGCGAGGCGAGTACCTCGTCGGTCCAGAGCGCCGTGTCGTAGACGGCATTCGGGTGGATGGTGTTGATGCGGATGCCGTCCCTGGCCCACTCCAGCGCGGCCACGCGCGCCAGCTGGTTGAGCGCCGCCTTTGACACCGAGTAGGCAGCCGCGCCCATGCCCGGCGCCGGCACGTTCTTGGAGCCGATCACCACCACCCGACCGCCGCGTGGCGCGAGCTTGAGCAACCCGTGGCAAGCTTGCATGAGCAGAAGATTCGCATCGACGTTCACTGCCATCGCGCTTTTCCACATCTCGGGGGCGATGTCCGTGATCGCCTGCGAGGCGGGAAAGATGCCGGCATTGAGGACCAGCATGTCCACGCCGCCGAATCGCTTGACTGCGGCATCCATTGCGGCCTGAATGGCTTTCGCGTCCGTAAGATCGCAAGCGAGGCCCAGGTAATCCTGGCGCTTGAAGAGGTTCACGATTGCGGGATTGCGGTCCAGGCCAGCCACCGCGGCGCCGCGTTTGAGGAACGCTTCGACGCAGGCTTTGCCGATGCCGGAGGCGGCGCCGGTCACGAGCGCTACTTCTCCGGCGAATATCGGCGGGTTGCCGCCTTTGTTCAGCTTGGCCTGCTCGAGGTCCCAGTATTCGATGTCGAACGTGTGCTTGTCCTGCAGCGCGTGCCATCCGCCGAGTGCTTCGGCGCGCAGGATGACGTCGATGGTGTGCTCGTAGAGGTCTTCGACGATGCCGGTGTCTTTCGCGGTGCGGCCGAACGCGGCAAAGCCCAGTTCCCGATCGAGCGCCATGCGGGGCGCGCTATCCAGGATGGTCTTGGGTTCCCTGGCCGCCTTCGCATTGCGCTCGAAGTATTCGCGGTATGCGACGCCGAATCCGGCGACGTCTTTCCCCAGCATGGGCAGCGGCTTGGTGCGGATCACATGGTCCGGCGTGGCCGGCCCGCCCTGCGAGATGCGCGCTACATCGGGATGGCGCGCAAAACCGAGGAAGCGCGGCGTGTCGTTGCAGCGGCACAGCAGAGGGAAGCCCGCCAGCGCGGAAACGTCATGGCGCAGACTTGCCGCTGCCTCGCGCTTGAACGCGGGGGCGGATACGGGCGGCAGGCCGATGCTCCATGCCTTGTGCGCCTGCAGGTATTTCTCGGCCAGCGACACCAGGTCGATCATCAGCTCGTAGGACTCGCGCGCATCCGCGCTGAACGAGAACACCCCGTGCGACAGGAGCACCATGCCGACAGTGTTTTTCGTCGCCTGCCGCGGAAACTCGCGCGCGCAGTAAGCGGCGAGGTCGAAGCCGGCCATGATGTACGGGATGACCACCACCTTGCTGGCGTAGATGTCGCGGATGCGCTTCTCGCCGTCCGGCGAGTTTGACACCGAAAGCACCGCATCGGCGTGGGTGTGGTCCACGTACTTGTGCGGCAGGATGGCGTGCAGGATGGTTTCCACCGACGGCGCCGGTGCGCCTGCGCGCAGCGTATGGGTGGCGAGCTCGTTGACCATCTGCGGATCCGACAGACTGGGCAGCGACGCGAGCCGTCGCACGTAGTCCAGCTTCACCGGAGAGAATCCGGCCGCTTCGATGGTCTCCATGTCCCAGCCGCTCCCCTTCACGTAGAGGATCTCTTCCTCCTCGGCGAACAGGTTCTTCTCTCGCAGCTTGACCGAGGTATTGCCGCCGCCATGCAGCACCAGGGACTTGTCCCGCCCAAGCAGGCGGGAAGTGTAGACGCGCAGCCCGAGCGCGCCGGGGAACTGCGCGGCTTCGGCTTCATTCCACAGGCTCTTCATGGAGCGAATTATACTTTTGCGCGATGCTCCGAATTGAACTGATGGACTGGCTCGCGGCGCGCGCCGACGCGAGCCGTATCCGCTTGACGGTGTTCGTCGAAGAACAGCGCGTGCCGCCAGAGATCGAGATGGACGCCCAGGACGCCGCATGCGTGCACGCGCTCGCCTACGCGCAGGGCAGGGCGGTGGGCACCGGCAGGCTGCTGCCCGACGGTCACATCGGCCGCATGGCGGTACTCAAGGAGTGCCGCTCCCGCGGCGTGGGCGGCGCCATCCTCGAACGCCTGATGCAGGAAGCCCGCAACAGGGGCATGAGGCAAGTCGTCCTGTCAGCGCAGACGCACGCCCTCGGGTTCTACCGCAGGCACGGATTCACGGAGGAGGGCGAAGCCTACGAAGAAGCAGGCCTGCCGCATCAGAAGATGCGGCGCACGCTGAATTCATAGCGCAGCGTAGCTTCATCGCCGCCGTCGCTATCAAAGCTGCGCTCGGCGAAACGCATCCCGTCGCCGTACATCAGCACGCTCGAGCAACGGGTGCCGTAACGCCCGTCGACGATCTTTGCCTTCGCGAGAACGCCGAACAAGGGTTCCACGGACACCGGACAATCCCGGAATCGCTCCTTGTGTTCCTCGACCTCCGGTGTGTCCAGCAGCAGATTGCCCAGTCCATACCATCCAGGCTCGAGCCGCCGGGGCTCGCCGTCGCGATTGGATAGCCACCACAGTTCCGCGCCGTCCGAGGCGAGCAGGTTGAAGCCGCTGAAGGTCGATTTTCGTTCCGCCAGCTCCTTTATGGCGACGCCCTCCAGGTAGCGCGTGACGAGCGCGCCGCGCGACTCGGCGGCGCCGGGTTCCGTTGCGCCCCGGTAGTTGGTGACCGCGGCGAAGCGCCCGCCGCGCGACACCGCCATCCACGTGCCCTGGGCCTGAAGGTCGCGGCCCGCAAGCACCTCGGGATGATCGTCCCAGAACGTCGCGCGCGCTGCGGGACGGCCGTGGAACTCGTCGCGGTTGGCGGCAACGACGAGCGGGAAGCGCGCATGCACCTTCCACGCAACGAGGACTAAGCACATACGAAGCGCTCGACGTGTCGTTCCACGCCGAGTCTTGCGCCCTCACGCTCGAGGAGCGCCTCGAAAGGCCGTTCCTCGCGCACGTCCTCGTACACTTCCATGTAGGTCGCAGGCTCGTCGCG
The DNA here is from genome assembly GCA_964582155.1 of uncultured Enterobacteriaceae bacterium. Taxonomy (GTDB): domain Bacteria; phylum Pseudomonadota; class Gammaproteobacteria; order Burkholderiales; family SG8-39; genus JAABQT01. The sequence goes on from CAZOSA010000001.1 coordinate 69,502, forward strand.
CCTTCGCATCCAGCGCCCGCGCACACCGGTCGCCGTTTCGATCGTGCGGAAAAGTTGCCGCACCTCTTCCTGCAACTGCGAAACGCGGCCCGCTTCGACCCGGTAATAGACGTAGTAGCTCGTCACGCCGCGTAGGGCAGGGGCAACAACTCGAGTTGCGGCCCGTCGGCGGCGCCGAGCCGGATCGGACTGGCGCTCTCCAGCGAGCTGATTTGCACAACGGCTAACACCTCGGTACCGCCTGCCGGCGCCGGCGCGGCATTGACGACCGTGCCGCTCGCCTGACCGGGCAGGGCGGCGGCATACAGTTCGCTGCCAGGCGCCGCCGCAGCGGCGACACGTGCGCGCACCATGCGGCGCTTGAGTACCCCGCGATACTGGGTGCGTGCCACAATTTCCTGCCCTGGGTAACAACCCTTCTTGAAATCGACTCCGCCCAGGCGCTCGAGATTCACCATCTGCGGCACGAACAGGTCCTGGGTAGCCTGCACCACCAGCGGGCGGCCGGCGCGGATCTCCTCCAGAGCCCAAACCTCGTCGCCGGCGTCGCCCAGTGCATCGAGTAGACGCCCGCGCTGCGTCACCGGCGCCACCAGCAGGAAGCGCTGCTCGGAAACCCGCACCACCGTCACATCGGCCGCACGCCCGACCGCGAGATCCGCTTCGGGCACCGCGAATCCCAGCGCCGCCAGGCGCCCAGCGGACTGCGGTCCCCAGAGTCCGACCTGCACCCACGATTCGCTGGCGTCGACGAGTTTCGCCTTGGCGCGCAGGATGAACATGGACAGGCGCTTGGCGATGGCCGGCGCGATGTCGCGCGAAAGTTGCAGAAGAAATCCGCCCGCCTGCGGCACGACGAGAAAGTTCGCCAGCAGCCGGCCCTTCGCAGAACACCAACCAGCATTGCGCGCACGATCCTGCGCCAGCCCCGACACATCGCTGGTCAGCTGTGCATGCAGGAATTCACGCGCCTCCTCGCCCGTGCACGACAACAGGCCGAGCCGCCTCAGTTCCGCCGCGGCGTGGGAAACCTTGGTGTCCATCGTAGAATGCCTGCAGCGATTCTATTCCGATTCCGCGTTGAACTTCTTAAGGCTGCTCCTCGCGCTCGCGTTCCTCGGGCTGCTCGCCGTGGCTGGCTACGCCGGCTGGTATTTGACCGCGCCTATACGCATGCCCGCGCTTCCGGTGGAAGTCGAAATCCCGCCCGGTAGCGGCCTGCGCGCCGCAGTGGGCCGTCTCGCGCAGGCCGGCATCGGCGTTCACCCCATGCAGTTCGAGATTCTGGTGCGCGTGCTTGGACGCGACCAGGAAATCAAAGCGGGCTACTACGAGCTCGCGGCGCCGATGTCGCCGCTGCAGTTGCTCGACAAATTGGCGCGCGGTGAAGTCCTGCAGAGCGAAGTCCAGGTGCTGGAGGGCTGGACCTTTGGAGAGTTCCGCGCTGCGCTCGACGCCAGCCAGGCGTTGCGCCACGACTCGGCGGGCCTGAGCGACACGGCACTGCTGAAGCGCATCGGCGCAACCGAGCCGCATCCGGAGGGCCTTTTTTTTCCCGACACCTATGTCGTCGCGCGCGGCTCCAGCGATCTCGTACTGCTGCGGTACGCCCACCATACAATGCAACAGCACCTTGCGAGACAATGGTCGCAGCGCGCTGCCGACCTGCCGTACAAAACGCCCTACCAGGCGCTTATCATGGCGTCGATCGTCGAAAAGGAAACCGGCAGGGCAGGGGAGCGCGAACAAATCGCAGGCGTGCTGGTCAACCGCCTGCGCATCCGCATGGCACTGCAAGCCGATCCTACGGTGATCTATGGCCTGGGAAAAAATTTCGACGGCAACCTGAAGAAAGTGCACCTGAAGGCGGACGGACCCTACAATACCTACACGCGCCGCGGCCTGCCGCCGACACCGATCGCCCTTCCCGGACTGGCTTCGCTGCGCGCCGCCCTGCAGCCGGCGCAGATCGAGGACTTGTATTACGTTTCCCGCGGCGACGGTACCAGCCAGTTTTCCCGCACGCTCCAGGAGCACAATCGCGCGGTGTCAAAATACCAGCTGAAACCGAGACGCCGATGACGCGGGGCCGCTTCATCTCGCTCGAAGGCGTGGACGGCGCCGGCAAGTCCACGCACGTGGCTTGGATCGCCGATCGCCTGCGCGTGCGCGGCCGCGCAGTGCTGGTCACGCGCGAGCCCGGCGGCACGCCGCTCGCCGAACGACTGCGCGAGTTGGTGCTGGCGCAGCCCATGGATCCGATCGCGGAGACCATGCTGCTGTTCGCGGCGCGCGCCGACCACGTGCAGCGCGAGATCGCCCCGGCGCTGGAGGCGGGAACCTGGGTACTGTGCGAGCGCTTTACAGACGCGACATTTGCGTACCAGGGCGGCGGCAAAGGGGTGGCCGCCGAATTGATCGCCCACCTGGCGCAGGTGTCCCACAACGGCTTGCTGCCCGATCTCACCCTGGTGTTCGATTGCCCTTACGAGATCAGCAGAGAGCGGCTGCAGCACACCGGCCGGGAGCCCGATCGCTTCGAGCGCGAAGACCGCCAGTTCTTCGAACGCGTGCGGCAGGCCTATCTGGGGCTCGCGCGGACCAACCCGCAAAGAATCCGAGTGATCGACGCCGCGGGGACCATCGAATATATTAAGAAAATGGTTGATGAAGAGCTATCAACTATAGGAAAATAATGATATTTCCTTGGCAAGAGAGGCTTTGGGAGCAATTGCGGGCGCACCGGGAGAGGCAGCCCCATGCGTTGCTGATCCACGGGCGGTCAGGCGTTGGAAAGCTGTCGCTGGCGGAACACTTCGCCCAAAGCCTGCTGTGCGAATCGCAGGACCAGCCCAAGGCGCCTTGCGGAGAATGCGAGGGCTGCCGTTGGTTCGTGGCCGGCAGTCACCCCGATTTCCGGCGCCTGGAGCCCGAGGCACTGGCACGCCGCCTTGAGGGCTCCGAAGACGCGGATGAGCCAGCGCCCTCGAGCGCCAAGTCGGCAAAGCCCAGTACCGAGATCAAAGTTGATCAAGTCCGCGCCCTGGACGGCTTCCTGAACCTCCAATCGCACCGGGGCGGTCGCCGGGTGGCGCTGGTGCACCCGGCCGAAGACATGAACCCGAACGCCGCGAACGCGTTGCTCAAAGGACTGGAGGAACCGCCTGCCGGCGCATTCTTCCTGCTGGTATCGCATCGGCCCGCGCGGCTGCTCGCAACGGTTCGCAGCAGGTGCGTTGCTGTGCCTGTCCCAGTGCCCGATGTGGCGGCATCCGCGGCGTGGCTGGCGCAACAGGGTGCAAAGAATGCAGGCGCGTGGCTGGCTTTTGCCTCCGGCGCGCCACTCAGCGCGCTGCGGTATGCCCAGGGATCGGGCGAGGCGCTGACCCGTCTGCGTGAGGCGCTGCAGGCCGGAGATCGTGGGGCGCTTGGCGCTGTGAACGACCGGGCACAGCTTGAGGAACTTGCCGAAGTCCTGCAGAAGCACGCCCTGGACGTCGCATTTTCTTCGTACTGCGGCGGCACCAAGTACGGCGTGGGGAAGGCGTCTCGAAACGCAGCGGCGTGGCTGCGTTATGCCAGGCGCGCGGGGAGGAACAGGGTGCTGGCGCGGCATCCCCTGAATCCGCGGCTGTTCGCGGGGGAGATGGTGGGGGGCATGCCTGACGGGTGATTTGTTTACTCAGCTTGAATTGCGCGCCCTATCATTTAACATAATACACAATGCTAAACTTAAATCTGCCCCAGCCCCTAATTCCATCGGTCCGAA
>CAZOSA010000002.1:0-1331 GCA_964582155.1 uncultured Enterobacteriaceae bacterium
CACGACGCTGGAGGGCAGAGCGTTCTCGGGTGCCGGGATAACGATGGCGAACACAGTCATCAACCTACCTGCCCCGTAAGGCAGGCTATTACGCCGCGAGCAGCCTGCCGCCTTCGTCCTCCCAGTCCTGCTCGGCGGTATGGTCCGAGCGCCCGAAGCGGCGCGCAGCTTCCTGCCAGTTCGCGATTGACCACCAGCGATCCAGATACTCGGGCCGGCGGTTTTGATGCTTCAGGTAGTAGGCATGTTCCCAGACGTCATTGACCAGGATCGGAAAATGGCCTTGCATCAGGGGATTCTCGTGGCCGGGCGTGGCAAGCACCAGCAGCTTGCCGCCTTCCTGCTGCGCGCGCGCAAGCCAGACCCAGCCTGACCCGAACAGCTTGGTCCCCGCCTCGGCGAAGCGGGCCTTGAATTTCTCGAGACTGCCAAAATCGCGCTTGATGGCATCGGCCAGCGAACCTTCAGGCGCGGCTGCGCCGGCGGGAGTCATTGCCCGCCAGAACAGGCTGTGATTGACATGCCCGCCCGCGTTGTTGCGCACGGCCGTGCGCACCGCCTCCGGCACCTTGTTCAGGTTGAGCAGCAGCCAGGTCGCCGAACGCTCCTGCAGGTCAGGCAGCTTCTCGAGTGCGGCGTTCAAACCCGCCACGTAGCTCGCGTGGTGCTTGTCGTGATGCAGTTCCATGGTACGCGCATCGATGTGCGGTTCCAGCGCCGCGTAGTCATAGGGCAGTGGGGGAAGCTGATGTTTCATTGGCGCACCTCGTCGTATTGAAGGTGATTCAGGGGCGATGCTACTTCCTGATGCTCAGCGCACTGACGACATCGCGCACGCCGTCGACGTTGCGAGTGACGTCGATCGCGCGGTCGACCTGCGCCTGATCGTCGAGAAAACCGCTCAATTGAACCGCACCCCTGCTCGTCGCAACGGAGATTTCGACGCCCTTGACGCTCGCTTCGGCGAGCAAGGCGGCCTTCACTTTGGCAGTCACAATACTGTCGTCTACGTTCTCGCCCACCGACAGCTTGTCGGCCTTGAGGGTCGTCGCGGCAGTGGCGGGGGCGCCTTGGGAGGGGACTGAGGCCCTGGGGGGGGAAGCCGTTTCCTCGCGATTGCAGCCGGTGACAAGAATGACCGTGCCGGCGCTGAGCGCCATGCCCAGGACCAGCGGATAAAAGCGGATGTTCATGAGAATTTTCTCCTGTTCGTGTACTGGGGATATCGCGGCAAAGCGCCAGCGGCACAGGCCGGAGGGCTGTTTGCGATGTGCGCATCATCCCGGCATTTGCGCAAACAATCCGTGCGCTCTCCCACATAACCGCTGCCG
>CAZOSA010000002.1:1431-53968 GCA_964582155.1 uncultured Enterobacteriaceae bacterium
ATCATCCCGGCATTTGCGCAAACAATCCGTGCGCTCTCCCACATAACCGCTGCCGCGACTGATCGCGCTCAACCGGGGCGAAGGACGCTGCGAGCTGCCGAGACCCGGCGCCGGCGGTGGAGAATCGGTTGCCTTATGTGGGTTAGCGTACCGTAGGCCGCGGTTGTGACGGCTATAAAGGCAATGTCAATGAAAACCCTTACTGCCGGTTGGCCGTGAGCGCGAGGACGCGGCAATGAGTGTCGCGACCCTCGAATGGGAAGTGGCGTCCCGTGCGCATCCTCGCGCGATGGCATTCGACGACAAATCCGCCAAACTGGCCGAGCGCTACTGGCAGACCCTCCAGGAGTACCTCGCTGACGGCAGCGAGGCGGCGCTGAGCCATGGATACGAGTTGGCGCGACAGGCCCTGCTGGACGACTATGGCGTGCTCGAAATGGCCGAAATTCACGCTCTTGCGCTGCGACGCCTCTGGGCAACGGCGCGCCCGGAAGATCGACTGTTGAGGGCGGCAGGCGATTTTTTTGCACAATGTCTTTCGCCCTACGAGATGAGCCACCGCGGCGCTCAGGAAGGTGCTCGGGCGCTGCGCCACCTGAACGACGTTCTGGAAGGCGAATTAAGGCGCGTCGCGCATGTGTTGCACGATGAAGCCGGCCAGTTGCTCGCATTGGTGCATATCGCGGTTGCGGATGTCGCCACCGCGCTTCCGCCCAAGGCGCGCGTACGTTGCGAAAAGGTGCAGGGACTGCTGACGCAGGTCGAGGCCGAGTTGCGCAATTTGTCCCACGAATGGCGTCCAACGGTGCTGGACAATCTGGGACTGTTGCCCGCTCTCCAATTTCTCGCCGAGAGGGTGGCAAAGCGAAGCAGGATCGATGTGTCCGTTGTCGGGGAAACAGACACCCGTCTGCCGCCTGCCGTGGAAACGGCGCTTTACCGGATCGTGCAGGAGGCGCTCAACAACGCCATCAAGCACGCGGCGGCCCGCTCCATCCGGATCGAATTGCAATGCGGACCGCACAGCGTGACGTGCAGCGTTTGCGACGACGGCAAGGGCTTCGACACAATGCAGCAGCCGGAGGCCGAGGCGTTCGGGTTGATTGGAATGCGTGAGCGGGTCAATTCCCTCGGCGGATCATTGCGCATTGCCACCGCGCCGTTGAATGGAACGACGATTCAGGCTGAGATCCCTCTTGGAGACGGACATGCGGCTGCTTTTGGCTGACGACCATACGATTTTCCGTCAGGGGTTGCGATTGCTCCTGGAACGCGCCGGCCACGAGGTCGCCGGCGAGGCCGCCGACGGCCATGAGGCGCGAAAACTCGCGCGGTCCCTGCGTCCCGATATTGCGGTGCTCGATCTGTCCATGCCAATGCTGAACGGAATAGACGTCGCCCGCGAGCTGCGCAGCCTCGCGCCGGAAATCAAGACCATCATGCTGACGATGTATCCGGACAAGGCCTACGTGCTGCAGGCTCTGAAGGCGGGCGCGAAGGGTTACGTCCTGAAAAACCAGGCGACCGAAGATCTGGATACCGCCATTCGCGAGGTGGCCCGTGGAGAGGTGTATCTCAGTCCGGGGGTCGCTGCGTCGGTCGTGGAAGGCTATCTGGGCAAGGATGGCGAGCTGAAGGATCCGCTGACCCCGCGTGAGCGGCAGGTGCTGCAACTCGTTGTCGAGGGCAATTCCACCAAGGAGACTGCAAAGCTTCTGGGTATCAGTTTCAAGACCGCCGAGTCACATCGCAACCGCGTCATGAAGAAGCTGGATATCCATGATGTCGTCGCGCTCATGCGCTATGCCATTAAAGCGGGGCTGGTGCGGATCTGAAGTCAGCCCCGGTTCCGTGGACGCTCGACGCACGGCGGGCCGCAGGCCCGTGCCGGATATCTGCTAGTCGCCAAGCCACACCCCCAGCACCGACAGCATTTGCTCCACATTGATCGGTTTGGCGATGTAGTCGGACGCTCCCGCTTTGATGCATTTCTCGCAGTCGCCTTTCATCGCCCTGGCAGTGACCGCGATGATCGGGACGGACCTGAACTGCTCCAGAGCTCGAATGAGGCCCATGGTTTGATACCCGTCCTGTCCCGGCATCATCATGTCCATGAGGACGATGCTGATATCGGGATGTTTCTTGAGCATCGCGATGCCATCGGGACCGTTTGCCGCGCTTAACACCGTCATGTCCTGTCGTTCCAGAGCGCTGGCAAGCGCATATGAGCTGCGCACGTCGTCGTCCACGACCAGCACCGTCTTGCCCGCCAACGCCGGAACAGCGTGCCAGATGCCCGGGAGCGGCTGGCGCTGACCGGGTGGCATGGCGTGAATCGCCGCGTGCAGGCAGCGCGCTATTTCTTCCAGGACCGCCTCGGTGGACGCCAGGCGCTTGAGCACCAGAATCTCGGCAAACTCATTCAATTCGCCATGATCGAGCCCGCCATTTTTGTCGGCGACCGTGTGCACGACGATGGAAACCTGCTCCATGCGCCCCGTCTTGAAAATGTCCCGGACAAACGCGAGCGGCGCCATGTCGGTGAGGCCCTGGACAATCATCGTGCAATCGCTGCGCTGCTTGCGCAGAACAGTGAGCGCGTTCTTGCCCGTGGCTGCGCTGATTGCGTGCCGTCCAATGGCCGCCATGTCATCAATGATTGCTTCCCGCTGGGCCGCGCTCTGGGCTGCGACCAGCAGGGTTTTGGACTCATGCTTGTTGAAACTGGCCAGCTTGCGCAAGGCATCGGTCAGAGTCTGCGCCCTGGAAGGCCCGCTCACAAAGCCGAGCGAGCCCACACAAACAGGTGTCTGCTCCTGTTCGTCGATGCTGAACACGTTCACGGGAATTTGCCGGGTGACCGGATCCTCCCGCAGCAGGTTGACGATGGCCCAGCCGGACATGTCCTGACGGTTGACGCCAACGGTGACGACGTTCGGCATATATTCGTACGCGAGTACGAGCGCCGTATGAACATTGGGGGCGATCAATCCCTTGAATCCCAACGCCCGCACCTGGTTCAGAAGTCCTGCGCAATACTTCGCGTCGTCTACGGCGATCAGAACCACTCGGTCTCCGGGCCGGATGCTCTGGCGGTCGTCCTGCGGACCCGCTTCCCCGTTCTCCGCCAGCAGCGGGGGGGCTTCCTGGTCCTCTGATCGCGCCCCTGCAGCATCGCCGTCGCTGCTTTCCGGCTCACGGCCGAGGGGGAGATAGAGCGTAAACGTGCTGCCGATGCCAGGGGTGCTTCCAACCCGGATCTCGCCGCCGAGCAGATTCGCCAGTTCTGCACTGATCGTCAGTCCCAGGCCGGTGCCTTCAAACTTGCGCCCGGCGCTGGCGACAGCCCGCTGGAACGCTTCGAAAATGATCTGCTGCTTGTCCTTCGCGACGCCGATACCGGTATCGACGACCGAGAACGCCACGACCTTTTCTGCATCGTCCAGATTGCTGTGCCCCCGCTTCCAGCCGCTTGCAGCCAGCGAGACCTCCAGCGTCACCGTGCCCTTTGCGGTGAACTTGAATGCATTGGACAGCAGGTTCTGAAGAATCTGCCGCAGGCGCTTTACATCGGTCTGGATCGTGGCAGGCAGCCCTTTGTCCACCGATATCCTGAACTCGAGGCCCCTGGCCCGGGCGACTTCCAGGAACGCGCGTTGCAGGTAGACCTGCAGTTCAGCGATGTTCTCGCGGGTGATGTGCAGCATGGTCGTGCCGGATTCGACCTTGGACAGGTCAAGAATGTCATCGGTCAACATCAGGAGATCGTTGCCCGACATACGGATGGTCTGGGCGTACTCGACCTGTTTCGGTGTGAGATTGCCGGCCGCGTTGTCGGCCAGCAGCTGCGCCAGGATGAGCAGACTGTTCAACGGCGTCCTCAGCTCGTGGGACATGTTGGCAAGAAATTCCGACTTGTATTTCGAGTGCAGCGCCAACTGCGCCACTTTCTGTCCGAGCGCCACCCCGGCCGCCTTGCTTTTCGCGAATTCCGCTGCCATGGCAGCATGCATTTCAACAATGTCGTTGAACACGGCCGCGATTTCACCGTCTGGTCCCTCAGGATCCATCGACAGGCGAACGGCAAAATCACCCTCCCTGAGCGCGCGTAGCGCCCTCAGAATTTCTCCGTAGTCGGATATCGGTCGCGAAATCTTCAAAACTGGCAAGGCCGCTTCCTTATACGACGATCGTTTCCATCATCGGTTGGTGCCGGCGGCACATGAGCAGGACATCGCGTCAGTCAATGCTGCTGGCCGCGGGACTCCTGCATCAGATCCTTGAGGACCGTCAACACCTCTTCAATTTCGCTCGATTTGTCAAAAAAATAATCCGCACCCTGGCTGAGACATTTCTGCCGGTTTTCGGGTGTCGGAAAGTTCGTCAGCATGATGATCTTCGGGGGCTGCCGGGTCTTCTTCACGTCCTCGATCAGGTCCATCCCGCTTCGCCTGGGCATGCGTACATCGACGATCGCCACGTCGGGCTCCATTGCTTTTACCAGATCGACCGCCTGGTCCGCGTTGTCCGCCTGCGCCACGATTTCAATGCCCTCGACTTCAGCGAGAAGCTCCGCGAGCCGCACCCGTATTATCGGCGAATCATCTACGATCAGGACCTTCATGGTGGAGATACAGGCTACCCCTTTGCGCAGCCGCGTGCTGTCCGCAGGCATTGATATCGTGCCTCAGGGAACATTGAACCCGCAGTAGCTGAACCGCTACAGGGACGGGACGGAACGTAATGGCCGAACGGCAGTTGCAGCTACAGGTGAAAAGCCGCAGGGGAAGGGAGGTAGCGCGAGCCCTGGCGGGGCTACTCCACCAGCCCGTGCTTGACGGCGTAACGAACGAGATCGGCGTTGTTCTCGATTTTGAGCTTCTTGAGGATCCGGATCCGGTAAGTACTGACCGTATTGGGGCTCAGGGACAACTCCTCGGCGATGTGCGTGATCGATTTGCCTGACGCAAGCAGCCACATGACCCGGTATTCGCGATCGGACAGCGACTCGTGCGCAAGCCCTTCCGATCCCTCTTCGAGTTCCAGCGCCAGCTTTTCCGCAAGCGCTGCGCTGACGTACTTCTTGCCGCTGACGGCCTTCCTGATCGCGACCGTCAACTCCTCCGAAGCGGACTCCTTGCTGATGTAGCCCGCGGCCCCGGCGCGCAGCGCCGAGATCGCGATCGCCTCTTCCGGGTGCATGCTGAGGACGAGAACCGGGCGCTTGGGGTGCGATTTCTGGATCTTCTTCAGAACCTGCAGACCGTTCCCGCCGGGCATCGAGTAATCCAGGATCAGCACGTGCCAGTCGAGATCGTGCACGGCTTGCAGTGTCTCGCCGAAGTTCGCGGCTTCGCCGACCACCAGCATGTCGGTTTCCGCGGCAAGTATCTGCTTCACTCCCTGGCGGACCACCGCGTGATCGTCCGCAATGATGATGTTCGTCACACTATATTTTCGCAGAGTTCATGGCCTGCAGTTGCAGCGGCAATGAAAGCCTGATGCTGGTTCCCCTGCCGTCGACCCCTTCAATCCCGACCTTGCCTCCCAGGAGAAGCGCGCGCTCACGCACGCCGAGCAGGCCGAGTGCTTTCGGACTGCGCAGGGCGGCCGGCGAGATTCCCAGGCCATTGTCGAGCACGCTCAGCAGGAGGTGCCCGGCATCCAGGCGCAGCTGGATGTCCACCCTGGTCGCCCTGGCATGGCGCGCGATGTTGGTCATGGCCTCCTGGAAGATCCGGAAAACGGCGGTCGAGCGTTCCTGGTCCATGACGAACTGCTCTTCGGGCAGGTCAACCTTGCAGCGGACGCCCGTGCGGGCCTGAAATTCCCGCGCCTGCCATTTGATGGCGCCCGGCAGCCCGACATCGTCCAGCACCTGGGGTCTGAGGTCCGAGGCGATCCTGCGCACGGATTGAATCGTGTCGTCGATGAGCCGGAACATCGACCTGATCTTCCCGGCCGCCTCCGTGAGATCCCCGGGCAGTCGTTTCTCCAGCCACGACAGATCCATTTTCAGGCCGGTCAAGGCCTGCCCCATCTGGTCGTGAATCTCGCGCGCGATGCTGGTTCTCTCCTCTTCGCGCACAGACTGGATGTGCGCGGCCAATGCGCGGAACTTTTGTTCGGAATTGCGCAGATCCTCCTCGATGGTCTTGCGCTCGGAGATTTCCCTGCCGAGTGCCGCGTTGTTTCTGTACAGGTCGACGAAAACGGAGATCTTGGCGCTTAGGATTTCCGGCACCAGGGGCTTCGGGAGATAGTCCGCGACCCCCGCTTCGCAGCCTCGAAAGCCGGATGCCGTGTCCTCGTTGGTGCCGGTAAGAAATATGATCGGCGTGGCTCGCGATCGCTCGCATTGCCGGATCAGCCTTGCCGTGGCGAGGCCATCCAGATCCGGCATCCGCTCGCTCAGAAAAATGACGGCGTAATCCGTCTCCTGCACGCGTTTCAAGGCTGCCCTTGCGGTTGCCTCGGTCACGAAGTCCAGACCCTGGCTGGCGAGGATCTCCGCGAACGCCTGGAGCGTCCGGGCATCGTCCTCCACGACCAGGACGCTCGATTTCAGCGGGCTGACCACGATCCCCGATCGCTTCACTCCAGCGTCGGCGCTCGCAGTAACTACGTCACCCACAAAAGACATTTTCTCTGCTCCGGTGTGCATAAAGTCACTTGTCGCTGATAAACGACATCACTTTAGTTGTATAACTACTTCTGTGTCAACGAGTATTGTGTTAAGGTCTGTCCTCTCAACTACAGCGCTGTAGTTCAATAGCTACATATTGAACGATAGCTATCTGTTTGTGAACGCTTATTTGGAGGCCGACCCATGTCCTCGACCATCGTTACCCCACTGACCCGGCTTGGCACGGATTCGGTCGTTCCCGCGCGCTTCGCCGGCGCGATTCGACCAACTGCGATTGCGGCGCTCCTGGCTGCGCTCTCCTTGATCGCCGCGTGCGGCGGTGGGGGCGGGGAGGGAGGAGGCGGGAGTACAGATGGGAGTGTTTCTGCGCCATCCGATGGCACAGTATCGCGCACAGCCGCAATTCCTTCCGGCGCCGCATTTTCCTGTGACTTCGCGAACGGGTGGCAGAACTGCGAATTCTCGGAACAGGCGAAAGTGCCGGGCCGCGCGACGATGGTAAGTGTCGCGGGAGTGAATGCCGTTCGCCTGCATACCGAACCCGGCGACAACAATGTTGTCGGAAGTGGCACAGCCGAGCGCAACGATCTCACCACCAGTCAGGCGACGACCGACGGCTACGAGGGCAAAACGCACTGGTGGGCGCACTCGGTGCTGTTCCCCGATGACTACGTCGATCCGCCCATCAGCGGCGCGACATGGAACTGGGGCCTTGTCGCCGATTTCCACAACACCACGAGCGGTGCCTGGCAGGCCAATTTCCAGGTGCAAGCAATGCCCACCGCAGCGATTTCTCCGGGCTATCCGACCGGGCTCAGCTTCAAGATCGCCTACGGCAACCAGACCAGCCCGACGGAACAGGTCGTCCCCATCGGCCCGGTCGTGAGAAACGTGTGGTACAACTTCGTCTACCACGTGAAGTGGTCTTCGGGCCCGGACGGCTTCTTCAATGCGTGGGTCAATGGCGTGCAGATGATGGCTTACCGCGGTCCAACGCTGTACGCAGGCCAGGGTGTCTACTTGAAGCTCGCCAACTATCACACGGCGTTCGGGCAACCCTCGTCAGTCATTCACGCCCGCGTGATCCGAAGCAACACGCCGCTCGATATTTCCGCAGGACTATAAGGACTTCCCCTAAACGATACAGATCACGGGCTCTTGGCTGCAGTAGGGCCGCGCGTAGAGTTCCAGCACGTCGTACATCCGCTGACGGCATTTCTCGGTCTGGGTGCCGATACACCACATCAGTTTGTGCCAGGGCTTGAGTAGGTATTTATTAGCAGCCGGCCTAGGCTGTCCCACCCGAAACCACAGTCGGGCCAGACATCGTGGGGCGCGCCTGCGTAGTCTTTCGTGCCTGGATAAAAAGCTCACAGCAATTCAGATCGTCGTCAGAGAGTTTCTGCCAGCGTGCGGCCAACTGCGCACGGGAAATCCCGTCCCTTGCGTGCCTCTGGATTTGGCAGATGATTTCAAACCCGTTCCGAAGCATCATTTCTATATGGGCGGAACAAGGTTGACGATTGATGAAGAAGGCTCGTTTCCCCAGAGCAATCTTCCAGAAGAGCTCGGAGTGAGTCCTATATCCATTCCACTTCTCCGCCAAGCCGTGTGCCGTAAAGTCGATCTGGTGTGACATCAGCCCGCCTGGTTTGAGCCAGGATGCGAGCGCTTCATACGTGGTCGGCAAGTCCTCGACGTGCTCCAGCACCGAATGCGATATGACTACATCAACGCTGCCGCTCTTGATCACGCTCGCATCCGACCACGGGACCATGTATTGAATGGATATAAGGTCGCTCTTCTGCCCAGGTGAAAGAATGGCATTTCGTATGGCAGCAACCCGTTTGGAGGAAAGAGATTTCTCCAGGAGATCGTTGGTGAGAATGTGGCTGGGGAAAAGACCGGCGCCCAGATACTGGTCAAGGTCCGGCCAACCCTTTACTGGCCTGGGCTGCCGTGCTTTGAAGAGCTCGACAAGCTCATCGAGAATCTGCACGTTCCGGGTCGGATTGGAGAATCGCAAAACATCCAGCGCATAGTACGTGTCGACACCGGACAGTATTGCAGCCAACCCCGTACCGATTGAATCGCCTGGACCAAGTTCGGCGACAATGCTCGGAAGGCGTCCGAGGCCGTTCTCCCGCAACATGGCCAGATGCTTGAGCCAGACGCCATAGCAATAACCGGCGGAATCTGTTCCTCCAGTGCCGCGCTGAGGCATGAGCTTCAAGGCGCCCGGGATGTAACTTAGTGCGCCTTTGAGCACGGTTCTCGCTCTCATGACAATCCTTCAATCCGCAAGTGCGCCCTCAACGATCTGCGCCATTGTAATGAGCGGCGGCTGTCACCAACCGCACAAATACCGCTTCATAAGCATCTGCGGCGCGATCGGCGGAATGATGCGCGGCGAAATAATCGCGACACGCGGAGCTGTGGCGTTGCCAGCGCGCTTCATTGCTCATCAGCGACCGCACGCACGCGACCATGTCGTCGGGCGAACTCACAACCTCGCCCACGATGTGCCCCTGCCAGCGCGCGCCCGGATCGAAGAAAGAAGCGGTAGGCATGCCGCGCGACCACGCCTGCAGGAAGGTGTTGGGAAAACCCTCCATGTCCGACGTATTGACCAGCAGGCTGCCTTCGTCGAAGTGTTTCTCCACATCCACGAATGGGACAAAACCGGTCATTTCAACATTGGGCACGGCCCGGGCTTCACTGCAAATGCGGTTGAACAGATGGCTTTCCTCGGGCACGCCACCGCCGACAAGCCGGAACCGGTAGTCCGGACAGCGCCGTGCCAGTTCGAGGAACAGGTCCGGTCGTTTGATTTGTTTTATCGTGCCCACCCAGATGATCGTGCCGCCGGATTGAGAACGTTTTCCGGCATGGCCATAGCAGCTCGGAACAACCGTTGCATCGCGTCCGTAGGAGCGAGCAAGCGCCTCGCGCTGACGCTCGCTTTGCGCCACGATGCCGGAAACATGGCGCAGGCCCCAGCGGAACAGCGCCCGATCGCGTCCGAAGCGGACCAGCGGCACACGGGGGTCGAAATCCGCATCGCTGGCGGCGGCGAACACGCTGAGACGTCGCTGCCAACGGGAAAACGCCGCGACGAAACCGGTAAGCGCGCCCGAGGTACGCTGATAGTAAATGTCCGCGTCGACGCGACGCATGGCCGACCAGAGACTGGTGAGGCGGGGATGCAGGAAACGAACCAGCGGCAGACCCGCCTCCGGCGCATGCATGCGATGCACGGTGACGCTGTCCACGATGCAGCCGTCGGCCTGGCCGTAATCCATGCAGATGATCGACACCGGGTAGCGACGCCGGACGAACTCGCGGGCGAGGAAACTTTGCTGCACCTCCGCGCCCCCGACCGATGCAATGCGCCGGTCGCCCGAAAAAACCGGCCACATGGCCGGAGCGACGAAACAAATATGCGGCCGGCGCGGCCTTTTGCTTTGCTGCCGCTCGCCGGCGGGTTCGCTGTCAGCGCCATTAGCGCCGCGGATCGGCAGAGGATTGTCGATGAACGTGACTTCAGAACTTGCAGCCTTGAACATGGTGCTCCTTGTCGATGTTGTGAGGCTAACGACGCCGCATAAGAGCGGTTGGGGAGACGGCCCTCCCGCCGCTAGTCCATTCGGCCTACGTTTCCGGCACGCGCTGCCCGGGCAAGCTTTCGGTGCTGCATTTGTAGAATGACTCAACGTTGAAGGATCCTCTTGGGGACGGCTTGAACATCTTGCGACTCACCGATGCAGCAGGCTCGCTCGCATGCGGGTTCGATCTCGTTTTGCGGCACAAGGCGTAGCTCGAGATGTGCGGCCTTTCGGGTTTTGTCGGCGACAACGCTGCCCATGCTTTCGACCGGGCATCGCTATTGCGGCGCATGGGAGATTCCATCGCTCATCGCGGGCCGGACGATTCCGGCGTCTGGATGGATGCCGATCTGGGAATCGGTCTTGTGCACCGGCGCTTGTCGATCGTGGATTTGTCGCCGGCGGGACATCAGCCAATGGTGTCGGCCAGCGGGCGGTTTGTGCTGGTGTTCAATGGAGAAATCTATAACCATCTGGAGTTGAGAAAAGCGCTGGCAGACGCAATTGCCTCGCCCCAACACTTCTCTGCGCAACCGGCAGGCGGCAAGTCGTGGCGCGGGCATTCGGATACTGAAACCCTGCTGGCCGGTTTCGAAGCCTGGGGTGTCGAAGCGACGCTGAAGCAAGCCGTGGGCATGTTTGCCATCGCGCTGTGGGATCGAGGCGGGCGCGCGCTCTACCTCGCGCGCGACAGGGTGGGCGAGAAACCGCTGTATTACGGCTGGCAGAACGGTGTTTTCCTGTTCGGTTCCGAATTGAAAGCGCTGAAAAGACATCCGTCATTTCAGGGCGAAATCGACCGGGACGCGCTCACGCTGCTGTTGCGGCATAGCTACATCCCGGCGCCTTATTCGATTTATAAATCCATTCGCAAGCTGCCTCCCGGTACATTCCTCAAACTCGCCGTGGATAGCGGGCAGTTCGCAGCCGGTGGGCTGCCGAAGCCTACGCCCTACTGGTCGCTGGCTGGCGCGGCGAGGACCGGGCGTGCAGAACCGTTTCGCGGCAGCGATGCCGAGGCGGTCAGCGCTCTGGAGGCGAGGCTCAAGGAATCCATCGGCCTGCAGATGATGGCCGATGTGCCGTTGGGAGCGTTTCTTTCCGGCGGCGTGGATTCGTCCACCGTCGTGGCACTGATGCAGGCGCAATCCAGCCGCCCGGTGAAGACTTTCACCATCGGTTTTGAGGAAGAGGGATATAACGAAGCGGAGCACGCCAGCGCCGTTGCCCGGCATCTGGGGACCGACCATACGGAGCTGTACGTCACCGCAGACGAAGCCCGCAACGTAATCCCGCGCTTGCCGACGCTCTACGACGAGCCGTTTTCGGATTCCTCGCAGATACCCACTTTTCTGGTTTCCCACATGGCGCGGCAGCATGTGACGGTTGCGCTTTCCGGAGATGGAGGGGACGAGTTGTTTGGTGGCTACGAGCGCTATTTTCAGACCAGCAGGATATGGCGTTACGTTCGCAAACTTCCACCGGGCATTCGCAATGCCGCCGCGCTGGCCATCCAGGCGCTGCCGCGCGATACCTGGACTCGCCTTTATGGCCCCGTTGCCAAAGTGCTTCCGCGGCGCCTGCGCTCGGTTCAGTTGGGCTGCAAGGCGTACAGGCTTGCGGAAATCCTCGAGTGCAAGGATCCGGAAGAAATTTATTACGGCCTGCTTTCTCAGTGGAAGGATCCTGCGCAAGTGGTCATAGGCGCCAGCGAGCCCGATACCGTGCTGACCGATCGCCGCGATTGCAGCGGCATTCCCGGCATCGAGCAGTACATGATGTACGTGGATGCGGTCAGCTACTTGCCCGACGATATTCTCGTGAAGGTGGATCGCGCCGCTATGGGGGTCAGCCTGGAGACGCGCGTACCGTTTCTGGACCATCGCGTCATCGAGCTTGCCTGGCGCTTGCCGCTATCCATGAGGATGCGCAACGGGCAGGGCAAATGGATTTTGCGGCAGGTACTCGACAAGCATGTGCCGAAAGCGTTGATCGACCGACCCAAGATGGGATTTGGCGTGCCGATCGATTCGTGGTTGCGCGGGCCCCTGCGCGACTGGGCGGAAGCGTTATTGGACGAAGGGCGGCTGCGGCGGGAGGGTTTCTTCAATCCCGAGCCGATTCGCCAGAAGTGGTCGCAGCACCTGGGCGGACAAAGGAACTGGCAACACCATTTGTGGAATGTGTTGATGTTTCAGGCGTGGCTGGAGAACGAGCGGGTACAGTAACGCGAAGGAACCGCTGCGCACCTGCGCAGCGCTGCGAATCAAGGATCACGTGACGGCCACCAGCCGTCAATCTCATTTGTAGAAGAACAGGGCAACTATCTTGGATATCAAGCCGACGGTTCTTGTTACCGGCGCAGCCGGTTTTATCGGTTCGAATGTTTGCAGCCGGCTGCTGGCGCGCGAACAGGAAGTAATCGGGCTGGACAACCTCAACGCCTACTACGATGTGCGCCTGAAGGAAGCCCGGCTCGCGCGGCTCAGGCAGTCGAAGAAGTTTTCTTTTGTGGTCGCAGGCGTCGAAGATTCCGCGGCGCTGCAACGGGTTTTTGCTGAAGCCAGGCCGGTGCAGGTGGTGCATCTTGCCGCCCAGGCCGGCGTGCGCTATTCGATCGATCATCCGGAAGCGTACGTGTCCAGCAATCTGGTGGGGTTCGCGAATATGCTGGAGGTCTGCCGGCACAACGGTGTCGAGCACCTTGTCTTCGCCTCGACCAGCTCTGTCTACGGCGCGAGCCGGATGATTCCGTTTTCCGAACATGGAGTGACGGATCACCCGGTTTCGTTCTATGCGGCGACCAAGAAGGCCAACGAAGCTATGGCGCACAGCTACGCCTACCTGTATCGGCTGCCATGCACGGGTTTGCGGTTCTTCACGGTGTACGGGCCGTGGGGCCGGCCGGACATGGCGCTGTTCAAGTTCACCGAAGCCATTCTTGCGGGAAGGCCGATCCAGGTCTTCAACGGCGGCAACATGGTGCGCGACTTCACCTATGTGGACGACGTCGTCGAAGGCATCCTGAAAGTGCTCGATCAGCCTGCCGCGCCGAATCCGGACTGGGACGGCAAGGCGCCCGATCCTGCCACCAGCAGCGCTCCCTACCGGATTTACAACATCGGCAACAACAGGCCGGAGAATCTTATGCGCTACATCGAAGTGCTGGAACACAGTCTCGGCAGGAAAGCGGTCATGGACTTCCAGCCCATGCAGCCGGGCGACGTGCCCGAAACCTACGCCGACACGACCGAACTGGAAAGGGCGGTCGGCTACAAGCCGGACACGCCGATCGAAGTCGGGGTGAAACGGTTCGTCGATTGGTATCTGGAATACAGCGGGAAGAAAACATGAAGACAGCGACAGACAAGGTGGCCGTGGTGGGGTTGGGGTACGTGGGGTTGCCGCTCGCGGTCGCGTTCGGCGGAAAAATCGACACCATCGGCTTTGACATCAACGAGAAAAGGGTGGCGAGCATTCAGCGCTGCGTGGATCCGACGCGGGAGATGAGCAACGCCGAACTCAAGGCCGCCTCCGGACTTACCTGCACCACGAACCCGGAAAAGCTGGGTGAAGCGCAAGTCATCATCATCGCCGTTCCCACGCCCATCGATACCGCGCATCAGCCCGATTTCGGACCCCTGGCCTCGGCCAGCAGGGTGGTCGGCAGGAACATGAAAAAGGGCGTCACGGTCGTGTACGAATCCACCGTCTACCCCGGCGCGACGGAAGAAGTGTGCGTGCCGATTCTGGAGCGGGAATCGGGGATGAAGTGGCGCACCGATTTTCATGTCGGCTACTCACCGGAGCGCATCAACCCCGGCGACAAGAGCCATCGGCTGGAGACCATCGTCAAGATCGTGGCGGGAGACGATGCCGACACCACGGAACAGGTGGCGCGGCTCTACGAACTGGTGGTGCGGGCCGGCGTGCACGCGGCCTCGTCCATCAGGGTCGCCGAAGCGGCCAAGGTGATCGAGAACACGCAGCGCGATTTGAATATTGCACTGATGAACGAACTGGCGATCATTTTCAACCGGCTCGGGCTCGATACGATCGAGGTGCTGGAGGCGGCGGGAACCAAGTGGAACTTCCTGCCCTTCCGTCCGGGGCTGGTGGGCGGACACTGCATCGGCGTGGATCCCTACTACCTTACGCACAAGGCGGAAAAGATAGGCTACCACTCGCAGGTGATCCTGGCGGGGCGGCGTATCAACGACGGCATGGGAATCTATGTGGCCCAGCAGACCGTGAAGCACATGATCGCGCAGGGCCGGCAGATCTCGGGGGCGAAAGTAAACCTGCTGGGTCTCACTTTCAAGGAAGACTGTCCGGACATTCGCAATACCCGAGTGGTGGATCTGATCCAGGAGTTGCAGAGCTACGGCATCGAGGTCGTGGTGCACGATCCGGTTGCGGACGCACCGGAGGCCCTGCGCGAGTACGGGATCAAGTTAGTGTCGTGGCAGGATCTGCAGCCTGCGGATGCCCTGATTCTCGCCGTTGCCCATAAGGAATTTCTTGCCCTGCCGGGCGACGAGTTGTACGCGAAAATGACCAAACCGGCCTGCCTGGTCGACGTGAAATCGAAGCTGAACGTGAATGCGCTGAAGAAGGCGGGTGTGGCGGTGTGGAGGCTCTAGAGCCGATCCACGCCGCAATGGAAGTTCGCGCCTACGCCGTGCCGGTTTCGCAGGCTGCGACCGTTGCCTGCAGGCGGCGTGGTCCGAACGGACCAGGAGCGGCGGGCCTGCGCCGCGCGGGCCCCAGGTAATCCGATTGGACCATGCGGCGGCAAGCCGCCGCAGGCAGGACTTGCCTACTGCGGCGCGTAAGTTCGTAGGCGTGGATTCGCGAAACCCGCTCAAGCCTTCTCTGTCCGTCGAAGTCGTGGCATCCCGCCTGGACCTGGAACCGGGCGCGGTCGATGCGCTGGCCGGCTGGCTCCGGGACGATGAGCGCCGGCGTGCAGGCCGCTTTCGTCTCGCACGCGATCGCCGGCGCTACGTCGTAGCGCGCGGCCGCCTGCGCCAGCTGCTCGCGGCGCGCCTGGGTACGCACCCTCGATCGGTCGAACTGTCCTGCGGGGCGCACGGCAAGCCCTGCCTCGCGCCGGGATCCGCCGCCGTGGACTTGCGCTTCAACGTTTCACATTCCGGGGACTTCGCGCTGTTCGCATTCTGCCGCGGCCGCGAGGTCGGCGTCGATGTCGAGGCGGTCCAGCCGATGCAAGGCGCCGACGCCGTCGCGCGACATTTCTTCACGCGCGGCGAACTCCAGGCGTACCGGGCGCTCGCGCCGCGCGACCGGGAACTGGGATTCTTCACTTGCTGGACGCGCAAGGAGGCCTACCTCAAGGCGCTCGGCGGCGGCCTGCAATCTCCGTTGAGCGAATTCGACGTCCCGCCCGACCGCGAGGGCAACGGCACCGGGTGGAGCGTGCGAAGCTTCTCACCGGCGCCGGGTCATGCTGCCGCGCTTGCCGTCGAGCTCGGCGGCAATGCGCACCCATAGACAGCCATGTCGTCCGCCACCTATCAATCTGCGTGGATCAACGCTGAAGCGCGCATGTTCCGCAACACGGCCCGCCTGTTCGTGCAGAAGGAGTTCGTGCCGCATCATGCCCGTTGGTGCGCGCAGCATTTCCCCGATGCCGAGGCATGGACGAAGGCGGGCGCAGTAGGCCTGCTCCTGCCTGACGTTCCGGAAGAGTACGGCGGCGGCGGTGGGACATTCGCCCATGAAGCCGTGGTCCTGGAGGAACTCGCCCAGGCAGGGGTCCACTTCGGCGCCGGCATTCAGAGCATCGTTGCGCACTACATCCTCGCTTACGGCAGCGAGGGGCACAAACGCAATTGGCTCCCCCGCATGGCGCGCGGCGAACTGGTGGGCGCAATCGCCATGAGCGAGCCCGCCGCGGGCTCCGACCTGCAAGGCATCAAGACCAGCGCCCGCCGCGACGGCGAGCAATATGTCATCAATGGCTCGAAGACATTCGTCACCAACGGCTGGCACGCCGGACTTGTCTGCCTCGCCGTGAAAACCGACCCCCGGGCCACCGGCTGGAAGGGAATTTCCCTGGTCGTGGTCGAAGCGAAGGATCTTCCCGGCTACCGGGCCGGCCGCCCGCTCGAAAAAGTCGGCATGCACGCTCAGGACACCTGCGAACTGTTCTTCGATGACCTGCGCGTCCCGGTCTCGAACCTTCTGGGCACCGCCGAAGGCAAGGGCTTCTCCCAGATGATGGAGCAACTGCCCTATGAGCGCCTGACGGTCGGCGTGAGCGCCGTGGCGACCACGGAGCGCGCAGTCGCCATCACCACCCGGTACGTGAAAGACAGGACTGCCTTCGGCAAGCCGCTCATCGATTTTCAGAATACGCGCTTCCAGCTGGCTCAATGCATGACCGAGGCGCAGGTCGGTCGCGTCTTCCTGGACCACTGCATCGAGCGCTTCATTGACGGCCAGCTCGACGACGCGACCGCCGCCATGGCGAAATACTGGCTCACCGACAGCGAATGCCGCGTCGTCGACGAGTGCGTCCAGTTGCACGGCGGCTACGGCTACATGATGGAGTACCCGATTGCCCGCATGTGGGCCGACAGCCGCGCGCAACGGATCTACGCCGGCACCAATGAAATCATGAAGGAGCTGATCGCTTGGTCAACATGAGCGTTTCTCCAGCGCAGGCACGGCAGGACGCGGCGCTGACGTATCCCGGCGGGAATCTGCGTCTGCACGACCTGTTCGACCAACAGGCGGCGCGAACGCCCGATGACGTGGCCCTGGCATGCGAGCAGCAAAGCCTGACCTACCGCGAGCTGGCCCGGCGCGCCGACCGGCTCGCCCGGCACCTGAGGACCATGGGCGCCGGCCCGGACGTGCTCGTCGCACTGCTGGTCGAGCGCTCGCTGGACATGGTGGTGGGCATCCTGGGCATCCTGAAAGCAGGTGCGGCCTACCTGCCCATCGATCCGGCCTTCCCTCACGAGCGGATCGCGTTCATGCTCGCCGACGCCGGCACAGGGGTGCTCGTCACGCAAACCGGATTCCTGCCGGGCCTGCCAACCGGCACCGTGCAGGCGGTATGCCTGGATGCGTTCGACTGGACCGGGCCGGAAGGCCCGGCGCAGGCCGGGGCTCACGTCCATCCGGGCAACCTCGCGTACGTCATCTATACGAGCGGTTCGACGGGCCGCCCCAAGGGCGTGTGCATCGAACACCGCAATATCGTCAGCTACGTGCTGGGGGTGGCGCAACGGCTGCGCCTGGAGCCCGGCATGCATCACGCGACGGTGTCGACCATCGCCGCCGATCTGGGCAACACGGTGATTTTCCCGGCGCTGGCCA
Organism: uncultured Enterobacteriaceae bacterium; assembly: GCA_964582155.1. Classification (GTDB taxonomy): domain Bacteria; phylum Pseudomonadota; class Gammaproteobacteria; order Burkholderiales; family SG8-39; genus JAABQT01. The sequence continues at coordinate 19,033 of CAZOSA010000002.1, forward strand.
CCGGGGGCTGCCTGCATGTCATTTCGCAGGAGCGGATCGAGGACCAGGCCCTGCTGGCCGATTACTTCAGCCGCGAGAAAATCGACGTCCTGAAAATCGTTCCGTCGCACCTGGCCGCATTGCAGGCCGGCGGCAATCCCGAGCGCGTCATGCCCAGGCGGCGCCTGGTGCTCGGCGGCGAGGCCTCGCGGCTCGACTGGGTCGAGCGCCTGCGCGCGTTGGCACCGGATTGCGAGATCTACAACCACTACGGCCCCACGGAAGCCACCGTAGGGGTATTGACCTACCAGGTCGGCCCGCAGCTGCCCGGTACGCAGTCCGGCACGCTTCCCCTGGGCAAGCCCCTGCCGAATAGCCGCGTCTACCTGCTCGATGCGAACGGCAAGCCCGTGCCTGCCGGCGACCGGGGCGAACTGTGCATCGGCGGCAGCGGGGTGGCGCGGGGCTACCTGAATCGCCCCGACCTTGGTGTCGGGAAGTTCGTGCCGGATCCATTCAGCGCCGACCCCGGCGCACGGATGTACCACACCGGCGACCTGGCGCGGTGCCTCGCGGACGGGAACATCGAGTTCTGCGGGCGAATCGACGATCAGGTCAAGCTGAACGGCTACCGGGTCGAACCCGGTGAAATCGAAGCCGCGCTGCGCGAACAGGGCGGCATCCAGGATGCCGTGGTGCTGGCCCGTGAAGACGGTTCCGGCGCGAGACAGCTGGCGGCCTATGTGGTGCCCAGGCGCACCCATCAGGCGCTCTGGGTCTGCAATCAGGTCCATCTCCTGCCGGACGGCTCGCCGGTTGCGCACCTGAACAGGAACGAGACCGACTACATCTACAACGAAATCTTCGTCCTGCAGGCGTATCTGCGGCACGGCATCTCGATACGCGACGGCGACTGCATCATCGATGCGGGCGCCAATATCGGGTTGTTCACCGTGTTCGCCAACAGGCTGGCGCGCGACCTCAGGATGGTTTGCTTCGAGCCGAACCCCGCCGCCTATGCGTGCCTGTCGGTCAATGCCGAAGCCTGGGGCGCGCAGGTGAAATGCCTGCCGATCGGATTGTCCCGGGAGGACCGATCGGCGGAACTGACATTTTTCCAGGGATTGTCGCTGCTCTCCGGGTTCTACGCCGACCCGGCGACCGAACGCGAGACGGTCAGAAACTATGTGCTGAACCAGCAACCGGGGCCGGCGCAAAACGAGCTCCTGGACGGGGAAATCGGCGCGCTGCTCGATGAGCGGCTCCAGTCCAGGACCGTCACCGCCCGTCTGCGTCCCCTGTCCAGCGTCCTGGCGGAGGAAGGCATCGAGCGCATCGACCTGCTCAAGATCAATGTCGAAAAGAGCGAGCTGGACGTGTTGATGGGAATCGCCCCCGGGGACTGGCCCAGGATTCGCCAGCTGGTCATCGAGGTGGACCAACGGGGAAACCTCGCGCCCATCACTTCCCTGCTGGAACGGCACGGCTTCGATTACTGCGTCGAGCAGGATCCGCTGCTGAGAAATACCGAACTGTGTTACGTGTACGCGATCCGGCCTTCCGAGCGTGGTTGCCTCATACGGCAACAGTCCGCCGATGCCCACAGGCTGTCGCTGCCGGCCGCAGACGGCGCGCTGCTGACGCCCGCGCTCCTGCGCAAGCACCTGCAGGAGCGGCTGCCCCGGTACATGATTCCGTCGGCTTTCGTGCTGATGGAGAAATTTCCGTTGAATTCGAACGGCAAGATCGATCGCCAGGCGTTTCCGGATTTCTCCCGGGAGAAGCTGTCTCCCGTGCGCATGCCGGTCAAGCCGCAAACCGATACCGAGAGGGAACTCGCGGCGATCTGGGCCGAGCTGCTGAATCTGGAAAGCGTCGGGGTCGACGAGGATTTCTTCGATCTCGGGGGGCATTCACTGCTCGCGATCCGGGCCGTGTCGCGCGTACGGGACAGGTTCGAAGTGAACGTGTCGCTGCGCAATCTGCTCGAGTCTCCCACGGTGGCGGGGCTGGCCCGGGTGATCGACGGCCTGTCGTGGCTGACGAAGTCGAAAGCGCCGGCGCAGGAAGCGGGCGATCGAGAGGAGATCGAATTGTGAACCTGCAGCCCTTCCTTGCCGACCTGCACGAGCGCAAGATTCAGCTCTGGGCCGACGGCGATCGTCTTCGGTGCAAGGCTCCGGCCGGCGTGCTCACCGCCGGGCTGCGCGACCAGTTGATGCAGCGCAAGAGCGAGATCCTGGCGCTGCTGCGCTCGGCCGAGGCCGTTGCCCGGCAGCCGCGGGCCGTCGTTCCACTGCAGCCGCGCGGCAAGCGCACGCCGGTCTTCGCGGTCCCCGGCCACTACGGCGATGTCTTCGGCTACCGCGCCCTCGCGCTGCGCCTGGGAGAGGATCAGCCGTTCTTCGGTCTCGAGCCGCCGGGCCTGGACGGCGCCAGCGAGCCGCTGGCAAGGGTTGAGGATCTCGCGGCCTATTTTGCGGCGCAGATCCAGGCCATGCAGCCAGAAGGCCCGTACATCATCGCCGGCCATTGCGCCGGCGGCGCCATCGCTTTCGAGCTGGCGCGGCAACTGCGGGAGCGTGGTGCGGACCTGCGCCTGCTTGCCCTGTTCGCCTGCCCCTATCCGACGTACTACCGCTTTGCGCCCCAACTGAATCAGGCTGTCGTGCAGCAAGTGCAACGCATCGGCAGGCATGTTCGCGCGCTGGCGACGCTCTCTTTTCCGCAGGCTCGCCAGTACATCGGCGGGCGGCTTCGCCGGCTCGAAGGACAGCGCGATGCCGGGCGCGCGGCGTCGGTGGATCCCGTTCTGGTGCGGCGCGCCGCGGTATCACGCGCCACGGTTGCGGCGATACGCCGCTACACGCCCGCCGGCTATGCCGGTCGTGTCAGCCTGATCCTGCCCAACAGGGCATGGTTGCACTCTGGGGCCGAACCTCTGCGGTGGCGATCGGTAGCGCCACAAGCCGAGCACTACTTCGGGCCGGATTGGTGTAACCCCGATCTCCTGCACATGGAGCCCGACGCATCTGCCATCGCGGATCTGTTCAGGCAGTGCCGGGATGCGAGCTCGAAGAAGGCCATCGCGACGATGGTTGAACCATCGGGTGCCGGCATCCCACAGGGATTGATGACGCCATGAAATGGACGGTCCACCGATGATTCGCATCAAGGGCTCGGGCGCGATATACGGAGACGTGTGGTTCGACGAAGAACCTCCCCGGGATCCGGGAGTGGATATCGTGCGCTATCGCTGCAGGCATGCGCCGATCGCGGATACGCGCTGCGCCCCGTTTCTGTCAATGGTCACCGATCTTTGCGTTGCTGCGGACGCAATCGCCGGCCAGTTCGGCAAGGATTGCAGGTACAAAGTCAGGCGGGCCGATACCAAGGATGGATTGCTGACGGAATTCATCATGCAGCCGCAGGACCGGCTGGACGAATTCGTCGCATTCTTCGACACATTTGCGCGGCAAAAGGCGTACGAGCGCTGTGACCAGCGATGGTTGCGTGCCGCCTGCGAGGCCGGTCAGCTTGTCCTCACGACGGCCTCCCGGCAAGGCGAGGCGCTGGTCTGGCATGCCTACGTCAACGCAGGGAACGCTGCGAGGCTGCAGTACACGTGCTCCTGTTTCCGAGAAAGGGAGAACGATTATCGCGCCCTCGTCGGCCGGGCCAATCGCTGGCTCCATTGGCAAGACATGCTGCAGTTCAAGCAACTGGGAATGGGACGCTACGATTGGGGAGGACTGTTCGAGGACGAATCCGCACCGGATCGCGCCGGAATCAACGAGTTCAAGAAAAGTTTCGGCGGACGGACCGAGCGTACGTACGATTGCACGGTCCCGGTGACCCTCAAAGGCCGGATTTATCTTCCCCTGCGAGACGCTTGGCGCAACCGAAGAACCGTTGTGCCCGCCGGCAAAGTAAGTTCCGCAAGTACCTGATTCAGGCGCGCGCCATGGCGTGGAATTCCCGCAGCGTCGCGCCGCGGCACCAGGCGGAAAGATCCTCAAACAGAATCTCCAGGTACTCGTACAAGCGTTCAATATCCGACGCGTCGCGGAAAATCGGGCTGCCGCCCGGCATGAGCTCGGAGGAATGCAGCATGAACTCCATGTAGCCCGCGCCTTCCGCCCGCGCATCGCGCGCCGTTGCCAACATTGCCTCGAGGTGACGACCCAATGGCGCGCGGATCGTAGGCTGCACCGGGCACAACCACCCGAGACCGACGGACGCCCTGTTGGCGTACCGGCGCAGCAACGGGATGCGATACGCCCACGGCGCCCTCCGGTAGAGGCCGCTCGGGCGCACCGTCATCGGCACCTCGAGCAGCGTACCGGCGGTCGCCGGCCGCGAGATGTCGGACGGGTCGAGGAAGTAGGGCCGGTCGGGAAAGTCCGTATAGTCCGAGCCGCCGTTGCCGGCTGGATCGCCCGGAGATCCGCGCCAATCGGTGCCCGGAGTCACGGAACAGTCCACGCGATATCCTTCCTCGATCAGGAGGGCGGCATAGCGGCCATCGAAAGCCCAACGCCCTGCGCGATGGCTGATCATCTCCCGGTCGAACCGGTCTTCGAGGAGGCGGGTGAGGGTTCTGATCTTGTCCCTCATCACCGACACGGGATATTCGATCAGGTAGGGATGAAAATGGAAATCGTCGCTGGTCAGCGGCTCGAGCGGCGGCGAGTTCCATGCGTGCAGGTGCATTCCAATCTCGCCGGCGCAGCGGGCAAGCACGTCGCGCGCGAATTCGACGAACACGCCGGACATCGCCATCTCGTAGTTCGTCAGGTAAACCGGCTTGAAGCGGAACCGCTCGCAGAGCGCCTGGAAACGAGGCAGGTACTCCGCGTTGCGGGTGGTGATCTCCCGCGGGTTGGCCCACAGATCGTCACCCTCGGTGTCGATCGTGATGATGAAAGGTGTGTCAGGCACGGCGCGCCTTGCCCGACACGATCGTTCTGCGGCTGGACGTGCCCGTACCGTGCTGCGGTCCCGCAAAGTCCGGCAAGCGTCTTTTCCTTGTTTTGGTCATCAGGAAGATTAAATGGCCAGCGTTAATCGACACCGGGGGAACGCCGCGGGCACCTAGTCCATATGGACCATGCACGGCGACGCATTCGCGGTATGCGCTACGCCATGTGCAGAAGCCTGCGCCGCAGCGAATAGATACGGTCGGTCCAGGGATCGATGCGGGCGATTCCGTCGCCCGTCCGAGCCGAGATTACACTTACCGGACTGTCTAGATTCTTGGGGCCACTTCTGTCGCGCCGCCGGACAACTCATCGGCCCGCGGCACGCTCATGGTTCCGACAATGTGTGCGTCCCCATTTGTCCGACAAGAAGCTGATGAGAGGTGCGCACGTAATAGCTGCACCAGCTTGCAATGCCCAACCACTTGGCCCCGTCTTCAAAAAAGTACTCCCAATGACCAAGTCGCCGCGACCATGGCTCAAGAATCGCGTCCATGGCAACAGAAGTCGCGAGGAATCCCAGCGCCAGCAACAAGACACCGAAATTCGTTCGCAATACAACCCGTCTGAACGCGATGAGATAAGCAGCTACGGCAATCCCCAAAGCCGCGTAGACGACTATCTGGTCCAGACCCAGATACCGAAGAGCCAACTCGTCATGAAATAGAAAGAAATCATCAAACAGGAGATAAGCCGACAAGAGAGCGGAGCAAAGAAGAAACCAGAACGTATGTCCCGGCTTGACATTGCGAAGAGTCATCGCTGCGAAAGCACATATCGATGCAGCCGCACACCACAGGAGAATTCCGAGGCTTGAAAGAATGCCCGTAAGAGGGTGAATATTCGCAGTGGCTGTAACATCCCGGGTCATGACATCCATATTCACCTGAAAAAGTACGCCTGCCGCCGCCATTGCCACAAGAATGGATATGGATGGAATAAAGGTCATCAACAGCTGCCGTGCGGACACCGTCTTCATTGCAATACCTCGCACGTCAACGGGGGCGCGGCAACCGCGGCACGCGTCTCAGGGTCGGCGGCAGCCGCTTCAGGACGGCTTCAAGAAGTTTTCTCCAGTAGAGGTGCAGCGTCGGGATCGGGTCGCGCGCATCCCAGGTGAGATGGTGGTGGCTGGTGAGCGTGCTCCAGAGTATCTTGAGTGCCCAGTCAAGGAGCTCGGCGCCGCTTTGCCGTCCTTGCTTGCGGCAAGCGAGCCAGCCCAGCGCGTCGCCGTACAGCCAGTGGTAATGCTTGCCGGTGCGGTAAGCCGTGGTCAGCGGAGCCGGCGCATGGCGCGCGGCAATCTCCACCGCGATGCGCGGATAGTCGTACCCCAGGCGATAAGGCAGCGCCGCGGTGCTGTCCATTCTCGGGTTGACTTCGAGGAAGGCGACGGTTCCGCTGTTCTCGTCGACCATGAACTGGATGCAGCCGATGCCGTGGTAGCCGAGGGCCTCGACCAGGCGCTCGCAGTAGGTGCGCAGTTCGGGCGAAATCGGCACCGAGACGCCTTCGACGCCGATGCCGGTACCGTCGAACTCATCGGTGCGCAGCACCTTCTGCTGGAAGAACGCCACGATGCGGCCGCGATCGGCGGCGATGTGGCAGTTCTGGCGCTCGCCGGAGGCGAATTTCTGCAGCACCAGCGACTCCGGATCGGGCTCGCTTTGCAGCTCGGCGAGAAAACTGTCGAACGCCGCGGGCGTGCGCAGAATGATGGCTTTCTTCTGCTTGATGGGCGCCGAGGAATCCTTGCGCTTGACCACCACCGGGAAGCCCATTTCGCGCGCGGCGCGCGACCAGTCTTCGCAATCGGTGTATTCGCGCCAGGGTGCGGTCGGGATGCCGAGCGTCGGGGTCAACGCGTAGAGCGCGCGCTTGTCGAAGCAGCGCAGCACCGTGGCCGGGTCGGGCATCACCCAGGTGGCGAGCGGCATGAAGCGTTCGGCGGCCCAGACTATGCGGCGCGCCTGGGTCTCGCCGACCGGGAATACGTAGTCGGGCTTCGCGTGCCTCAGGTAGGATTCGAGCTGGTCGAGGAAGCGGTCGCGGTTGGACTCCTCGAACACGCGCACGTCCGAGACGTAGCGCGAAAGCGCGGTCGAGCTGCGCCTTTCATCGGTGCCCAGGGCGATCCGGAAGCCGCCGCGCGCCAGGGACCGGACGATCGTCACCGTCTGCCGATAGTCCCCGAGGACGAGGACGCGTCCGCCTTTGCCTGACATAGATCGCCATGCTGAAACCCGCGTATTGCACGGCGTGCACCGCCAGACGACTCCGGGCCCTCCATTAGGACTAAGCGAGGTCGAAGCCCCGGGTAGCTATATGCAGATAGGCGGGATGTGCAAGGGCCGTGAGGCCGGCCCCACAGCACCCGCGCGCATCGACGACGGCGACACTAAAGCGGGGCGAAGCCGCCTGGCGCTCACGGCAGGGCCCCTTGCAACGGTCCCGCGCTAACAGCGCGCGGCGTCACGCCGCGGATCACGCGGGCGTGAATGACCGATGAGGGTTTGCCAAACGCCGTGTGGTAGTTGGCGAGCTTGAAGTAGCAACCCTGGCCCGGATACAGCGTAGGCCCACGGTAAGCCATCTTCTGCACGCCATTGACCCATGCATCGAAGAAACCATCGGCTCCCGAAGACCACTGGACGTGGTAGACGAAGTTGTACCACTGGTTCCTCACGACCGGGCCTATGGGCGCGTTGTAAGTGGTCGGGCTGGTCTGGTTGCCATAGGCGACCTGGAAACTGAGCCCGGTGGGGCGGTCGGGCGAAATCGCGGTGACGGGCATTGCGTTCACCTGGAAATTGGCCTGCCCGGCACCGGGCGCGGAGTTGTGGAAATCGGCGACCACGCCCCAGTTCCACGTCGTTGCCGTGCTTTCGGGCGGGGCAACATAGTCGTCGGGAAACAGGATCGAATGCGCCCACCAGTGTTCCCGGCCATCATGACAATCGCTCGCCCGACGCGACAATGCCAGATCGCTGCGCTCGGCCGTGCGGCTACCGTGAACGTGGCTGTCTCCGGGCCTGGTATGCAGGCGCACGCCGTTCAGGCCGGCGACATGCACGATGGAAGCGCGGCCCGCCCCTTTCGACTGCTCGGCGAATCCGCAATCCTGCGGCACGCCGGTAAACAAGCAGGAATACTCAACCCCGCGATCGAGCCGAACATCGGCGCGCGCTTTCGAAACGGCGGGCACGAGACACAGGCACAAGACTGCAGGGATCAACCTGTGCATGACTACGCCGTTGGCGCGACGCGTCCTTTGCTACCTGAGTATGCCCACGCCGATTGCGATCGCTTGCCCGCTCGTGGACGCCACGATGAACGTGCTGCCGCCGGCGAGAACATTCCCGGCGAGACCGCCACCCAGCGTCAGCGTCCCGTCCGCGGCGACGGCATAGGTTCCGTTTCCCGCTACCGGGCTCGAGACGCCGCCCCGGTTCCGGGTCCCCGACCACGTGTAGCTGCCCGCGCCGTTGAAGGTCATCGTGCGCAGTTCGCTGTTGAAGGCATACGCCGGGAAAGGCACATCGACAGTTGCGATAAACGGTGTTCTGCGCACATCGAAGGTGATCGTGTCCAGCGGCCCGGTCGTCGCGTCGACATAGTGGAACGCGACGGTGTAGGTGCCACCGAGGCTGGCGTTGCTGAAGGTCCCGCCACGCTTCACGCCCGCGGCAATCTCGATGGGCACCCCGCTCGTCGAGGCCAGGACGAACGTGCTGCCGTCGGCGAGAACGCTGCCAGTCAGCCCGGTATCCAGCCTCATGGTTCCGTCCACGGCGACGGCGTAGGTTCCGCTGCCCGCGACCGCGCTCGAGACGCCGCCCCGGTTGCGGGTTCCCGACCAGGTGTAGCCGCCTGCGCCATCGAACTGCACCGTGCGCAGCTCGCTGTTGAAGGCGTATCCGGGGAACGGCACGGTGGCCGTGCCGTTGAACGGGAGATCATCGGGAACAACGATGTCGATCGTATCGAGCGGCCCAGCCCTGGCGTCGGAATAGTAGTGCGCCACACCGTAGCTGCCGCTGAGGCTGGCATTGCCATACGCTCCGCTGATTTTCACGCCCGCACCCGTCTCCACGACCTCGTCGCTGGTCGCCACGAGAATGAATGTGCTGCCGCCCGCCAGTACGCCGCCGACCGGCCCGATATCCAGCGCCAGGGTGCCGTCCGCGAAGACGTTGTAGGTGCCGCTGCCCCCGACCGCTTCCGCCTCGCCGCCGGCATTGCGGGTTCCCGACCACGAATAGTTGCCTGCGCCATCGAACGCGATCGTCCCGAGCTCGGTGCTGAACACGAAGCCGGGGAACGGCACGGTGGCCGTGCCGTTGAACGGCAGATCATCGGGAACAACGATGTCGATCGTGACCGGCGGCGAGACGCTGGGATGGACGATGCTGAAGTTGAAGACGTAGCTGCCGGAAAGCGAGGCCCTCGTAGGGCCCAGCACGGCGAAGCGGCCGGCGCGCGTGGCCTGCGCGGTCAGCGTGCTCTGCGCCGCATTCTGCGAAACCGTGCGCAGCGTATCGCCGGCCGCACCCGCAATCAGTGCGACGACCTTCAATGTCGCCGGATCGCCGATGCCATGGTTCGCGAGGTACTGCTGCGAATACTTGATGGTCACGGACACGGGTTCCGAGAAGACCGTGCCCGCCGGGCCCAGCTCGACTACCAGGACATCGCCGGAGATGCCGCCTGCGCCGATGACCTGTGCGATCGTGATGGTCGTGGGGCCCGACAGCGCGCCCGCCGGGATCACGACCTGTGTACCGGAGATCGCAGAGGATCCATCCGTGATCGCGATGGTGCCTCCGCCCGAGTCGATGACCTGGCTCTTGACCACCAGTGCCTTCGTTTCCGCGGCACTCCCGCCGCCGCCGGTGCCGACGCCGCATCCGGCCAACACCGACAACGCAATGCATGAGGCCAGGAACCGGGTCAGGTTTTTGATGGCATTCCCCTCTTGACTGACTACAGCCGGAGCGACGGCAGCCCGGTGCGCTGACCCGAGTGCCGTTCCGCTTTCCTGCCGCTCCAGAGCCTGTCGTACGCCGACAGCAGCTTCGGCGCCTCGTGGCGCCACTCGAGCTCGTTCTCCACGCGCCCGCGTCCGTACGCTCCCATCCGGGCGCGTCGCTCCGGATCGTCGATCAGTTCGGCGATTTTCCCGGCCAGATCGGCGCTGTCGTTCTTCCTCGCGTAAAGCGACGCCGCCTGCGCCGTGTAGCGCCCCTCCGCGAGGTCGAACTGGACGATGGGCTTGCCCAGCGCCATGTACTCCATGATCTTGTTCATGGTCGACTTGTCGTTCATCTCGCTGGCGATGTCCGGGTTGACGCACACGTCGGCGGTGTTGAGCATCGCCAGCATTTCGTCGTCGGCAACGCGCCCCGCGAACGTCACGAAGTCGGCCACACCCAGCTCCGCGGCCAGCACCTTCATCGCCTCGAGCGACGTGCCGCCGCCCACCAGGCCGAAATGGATGTCGGTGCGGGCCAGACCGAACACCAGGTGGCGGACCGCGCGCAGCAGATAGTCGATGCCCTCCTGCCTGCCCATCACGCCGACGTAGCCCACCAGGTGAGCGCGCCCGCGCTTGAGGCGATCCTCCGGCGGGCCGATCTTCAGGCGCTCCAGGCTCGGACCGCTTCTCACCACGAACACGCGATCCGGCGCCATGCCGCCGCGCTCCAACGCGATGCGCCGGTAGGACTCGTTGGTGGCGATCGCGACATCGGCGGTGCGGAACGTCCAGCGCTCCAGCCTGAGCATCAGGCGGTAAAAAAAGTCCCGCCGCCCGAATTTGGCTTCGTAGAGCTCGGGGCTGAGGTCGTGATGGTCGAAGACGAACTTCTTGCCGAACAGCTTGAAGAACCGGCCGATGAGGAAGAACAGGTCGGGCGGATTGCAGGCGTGAACGACATCGAAGCCGCGCGTCAGCAGGACCCGCCAGCACAGGACGAAGGTCCGCAACAACGCCACCGAGTATTCCATTGCATAGCCGCGCGCGCCTTCGGCCTCCACCGGCAGGTCATAGCGCCAGATGGCGATGTCCTCGATCGTCTCGAACTTCTTCTCGCAGCCCTTGCCGGTCGGGCAGACGATCGAAACGACGTAGCCGGCGTCGCGCAGGGTCGTGGCTTCCTGCCAGACGCGGCGGTCGAACGGACTGGGCAGGTTCTCCACCAGCATCAGGACCCGTCTTGGGCGGCTCAGGTCGTCCTTGGTGGCCATGGCGCGTTACCAGCAAATCCCCTCGTAGACGCCGGCAACGCTGCGGGAATCCGTGATGCGCACCAGATCGATGACGCTTTGATTGCCGGTCAGGCGCCCGGGTATGTCGGCGAATTCCGGTGCGGCATTGCCGATGACGATGGTGTCGGCGTGACTCATCACCTCGTCGATGCTCGACACCATCAGGCGCGAGATATGCGGAATATGATCGAGGATGTAGTCGCGGTTTGCGCCGTGGATGCGCGCGAGGCTTACATTGCTGTCGTAGATCCTGAGGTCGAACCCCTTGCCGATCAGCCGCTCCGTCAACTCCACCACCGGGCTCTCGCGCAGATCGTCCGTGCCGGCCTTGAAGCTGAATCCGAGTACCCCGACTTTCCGGCTTCCCTTCTCGACCACCGCTCGTACTCCGCGGTCAAGCTGTTGCTCGTTGCTCGGGAGAATCGCCGCCAGTATGGGCAGCGAGATGTCCAGCGATTTCGCCTTGTACAGAAGCGCGCGCAGATCCTTGGGCAGGCAGGAGCCGCCGAAGGCGAAGCCGGGCTTCAGGTAATACGGCGACAGGTTGAGCTTCGTGTCCTTGCAGAAGATGTCCATGACCCGGTGCCCGTCCACGTCGAGCCCCTTGCAGACGTTGCCGATCTCGTTCGCGAATCCCACCTTCAATGCATGCCACGCGTTGTCGGCGTACTTGACCATCTCCGCCGTGTCGATGTCGGTCCGCACCAGCGGCGCATCCAGGTGGCCGTAAAGGCTCGCGAGCAGGTCGCCGCTGGCCGGGTTGAGTTCCCCGATCACCGTCTTGGGCGGATTGAAGTAGTCGTGCACCGCGCTGCCTTCGCGCAGGAACTCCGGGTTGATGCATACGCCGAACTCCACCCCGGCGCGCCTCCCCGAGGACGCTTCGAGCGCCGGAATGACCACCCCGCGCATCGTGCCGGGCAGCATCGTGCTGCGTATCACCACCGCGGGCGCGCCCGGGTGGCAGCGCATGGCCTCGCCGATCTGCTCGGATACGCGGCGTATGTACTTGAGGTCGATGTCGCCGTTGCCGCGGCTGGGCGTTCCCACGCAAACCAGAGCGAGATCGCTTCCCCGTACCGCGTCAATAACATCGATCGTTGCCGCAAGCCTGCCCGCCGCAACCTGGCGCTCGATGATCTTGCCGATGTCCTTTTCTATGATCGGGGACTTGCCGGCGTTGATGAGATCCACCTTGCGCGGCTCCGGATCGACACCGAGCACTTCGTGGCCTTGCTGTGCCAGGCAGCCCGCCGCTACCGTGCCGACGTACCCGAGCCCCAATACGCTTATTTTCATGAATCTCCTTGGTTCCGGCACCAGCGTGACGGAGGCGTTTGACGCCCTTGCCGGGCGCGACTAGTCCGGACGGATCAGCAGGCGATCTCGGTACGCAGGACGACCTCGCCCTTGAGCCGGCCCCGCCATACGATGGTCGGCGCCGGCAGCTTGTCGTCGTATCGTCGCGACACCCAGCCGAAGATGGGCGCGACGCTGCCGATGAGCACTTCCGAGCTTGCTGCCTCGACGCAGGGAAGCTTGAGCTGGAGCGTCTTCCCGCCCTGGCTCAACACGTAGCCGCCGGGGGCCGCCTCGACCCGGCAGCGCTCGCTGCAATGGAAAAGCAGTTCGATATCGTGCCGTGCCGCCATGTGCAGCGAATCCTCGATGGTCAGCAGCCTCGACGCCTTGTGCAACGCAATGCGCCGGCGATGCATCACGGGGTCATCCAGCCGCCGGTAGCCGTCCTGCCAGCCCTCGAACAAATCCTCCTCGGACGTGCTTTTCCACAGGCTGCAGCCTGCCCGCGCCTTCCTCAGCCACATGAAATTGCCGCCGGACTCCGACTGGTCCCTTGCATCCACCCGCACGGTGTTGTGCGCGGCAGTTCCGCGAAAGTACCGTCGCCACGCGCCTTGCGTATGGTAGGCATAGGTCCCGGGGTCGATCAGGAACTCCAGGCCGTCGACTGACAAGGTAAACGAAAGGGCATCCGCATGCCCGTGGGCGGCAATGGTCCGGTACCCCAACGGCCCCGCGTCGACCACGAGACGGACTTCGCTCTTCGTTTCAAAGTCGCAACCGAGGACGTAATAGCCTCCAACGGGAAAACTCTGGCGCGGCGGCGACCCGGTCGTTGATGCGCTCTGGGCCTCGAACAGAACGTCGGCTTGCCCGCCCAGCAGCCATCGCGTCTTGTCATCGAGCGAGCCGGCCTTGCGCTTGAACTCGCCGCTGCAAAATACGACCGCCCCCGTCGCGAGCAGGGATCGATAGGAGGAAAAGTCGTCGCCCGGCGCCAGGCGCACGACCTGGCCGTCATCGGAATCGCCGAACATCGGTACATTGCCGCCCACGTCCATGGTCGACGCGAGGTACTCGAGCATGGCCTCGACCCGCGTCTCGTAGGTGACCGAGAACCATATGCCGTTCTCCTTTCCGGCAAGGAGGCAGATCAGCAGAAAGTCGAGCACGAACTGCTGATACGACATCGCCTGCTCCCGGTGCACGCCATCGGGAGCGATCTGGCGCCGCGCCTCGGCCTCGAGAATGGCTTTTGCCGTCGATAGCCAGTGCCTGGCCTGTGGCCAATGCGGCCACGTCAGGGCCGCGATGAACAGGCCGGCCGCTTCGCCGATGAGATGGTTGTTGGCGGACGAGTGGCGCGAAAAGTAACCGCGCACGAACCGCGCATGCTGATAGACCGATTCAAGCCAGCGCTGCCGCAGACGGGCGCCTTCGGCATCGTCGAACAGCGCCGAGCCGACTCCCCCGACGAGTTGCCAGGTGACGGACCAGTTGATCAGCCGGATCGCCACCTCGAGCGCGCTCGACCAGTTCGGGCCCATGCGGAAGGGACAGGAGGTAAACCATGAATCCAGGTGCTTGCGGATAGCCTGCAGGTACCCGGGATCGCGACTGAGCGCATAGGCCTGCGCCAGCGTTACGAGGTGAAGGTGCCGGTTGGGTTCCCAGAGATACTTGATGTCTCCGACCAGCCGCGGGTTGCGGTAGTCGAGGTGCTTGCCGAAACTGAGCGGCGCCACGATTCTGGACTTCGGATCCTGATTCCAGCGCGGCGGCGAGCCGAGGTCGGCATTGCGCAGGGCAAAAACGTCCAGCGTGCCTTCGGCCACGCGGTTGGCGGCGGCCGTGTACAGTGCGGCATCCACTCTTGCAGTGTCGTGAATCCAGGGCCTCGACCTGACGGCAAGATCCGGGACCGGCACGGACTGCGGCCCGAAGAACAAGCCGATGCTCTGCGCATCGGCGGATAGTGCGCGCATCAATCGATGGGCGATCTCCGCCGGTGTCATGCAGCGCAGGCGGTTGATGCGCCACCTGAACCATTCGCGGATTTGCGCTACCGTGGCGCCCGACTCCAGCCGGCCGCCCGGTTCTGCGAGATCATGTCTGGGCATAGTGTCGGTCGTACTTCACGCGAGGCAGCCCTGGTATAGCTTGCGGAAATCGTTTGCGAGGCGGTCCACCGTGTAGTGCTCCTGCGCCCGCCGCCGGGCTGCCTCGGCCATGCGAAACAAGCCTGTGCGGTCGTCATCGAGAACGGCTACGGCCGTGGCGAGCGCCAGAGCGTCGTTCGCCGGCACGAACAGGCCGTGTTCCCGGTCCCGCATCACATCGGGAATCGCAGCCACGGGTGTGGTTACGGGAACGCAGCCCGCTGCCATCGCCTCCAGCAGGGAATACGGAAGGCCCTCCCTGTGGTACGTCGGAAAGACAAACACGTCTGAATCAAGCCAGAGACGCCATTTTTCCGCGGCGAATACGCTGCCGAGAAACCGGATGCGATCTCCCAGACCTGCCCTTTGCGAAGCGGCCATCAATGCGGCCTGATCCTGACCTTCGCCGGCTATGCAAAGACTGACGTCGCGTCCGGTGCGCTGCAGTTCCGTCATTGCCTCGACAACTTCGAATAGCCCCTTGGTGCGTACCAACCGCCCGACATAGACCAGCCGCAGCGGCCTGGCTGTGTTGCAGGAGCGCGTCCGGCCGGCGAGATCCGACGGATCGATGGCATTGGGGACCAGATGGACTCTGATTCGTGGATCAAATTTCCGGTAAGCCGCCAGTTCCGCGCTGGAGAGCACCGATACCGCGTCGCTCGACACGAGAAAGCGCCGCAGGACCCAGGTCAGGAGCGCATTGCCTCGAAAAAAAGCCTCGGGCATCGCCCCACCATGGATCTGACTCACCACACGCCGCCCCAGCATTCTGGCAACGATCAAGTAGACAAGGTCCCGCCAAAAGGCTTTCGGCTCAAGAGAAGTGTTGAGGTGCACGACCTCGGCCCTGGTACGCAGCAAGAGCAGCGCCAGTTGGACAGGGCTGAGGGCAAACCGCATCAACTTCTGCAGCACCGTCTCCCGGCGCCCCTCACTGCCAACCTCAAAATGCAGAAACTCGTAGTCCTGCGCGAGTTTGGATGCGAAAAGTATCCGCACGTGGGTCGACACGCCGCTCACGGCGTCGAGGCATGGGCTGAGCAGAACAATCTTGAGTTTGTCTGCGGCAGCTTGCGCGCGGGCGCAGTCCGACTTCGCCTTGGCGACGGCGGCTACCGTCACCGGATCGAGCTGTCCGGGTCCTGCGAATTCATGCCTGGGCATAGTGTCGGTGCCAGATCTCGAGGTTGAGGAGCGTCCACAGGACTTTCTCTCTGTTCTGCTTGCCGCTCAGGTGATCGGCGAGCATTCCGTCCAGGACCTTGGCGTCGTAATAGGCCCTGGTCATCGAGGCAGCGCCTTGCAGGTGACCCAGCAGGAAATCGCGCATCGGTCCGCGAAACCATTTGTTCACCGGTACCCTGAAGCCCACCTTCGGCCGGGTCAGGATGCGTTCAGGAAGCAGATGCCGTGCCGCCGACCTGAGGATCCATTTGGTGTGCCAGCCACGGATGCGAAAGCGGTCTGGCAGCGAGGAAACGAACGCGGCCAGTTCGTGATCCAGAAACGGAACCCGCGCCTCGATCGAAGCCGCCATGGTCATCCGGTCTGCGCGCTCGAGCAGATTGTCGGGCAACCAGCTCGCTTGATCGAAGTAGAGCATGCGCCGCAGGGAACTGTTGCGCGGATCGGCGTCGAAAGGCGCCGTATCGGTTGGCGCGGCCTGGGGAGCACGCAGCACCGACAGCCGGTCGCGCTCGGCGCCGCTGAGCGCGCCAAACCAGCGCACGTAACGCTCGCGCCAGTCTTCGATGTTCAGATTGGCCACCGCCGTCTTGATCCGGCGGAAGCCGTAGGGCAGCGCCTGCGCCAGCGGTTCGACCAGGCGGTGGCGGATGCTGCCTGGCAGCCACTGGTAAGGGCGGACCAAGCGCTCGGCCACGTGCTTCGGATAGCCGCCGAGTAGCTCGTCGCTGCCTTCGCCGGTCAGTACCATCTTCACGCTGCGGGCAGCTTCGCACGCCAGCAAATGGATCGGAATGTCGGAGGGCTCAGTGACCGGGGCATCGCGGAACGCAACCAGTGCCGGGAGCCGGTCGATGAGGTCGCGGTCCGTGACCGTGATCTCATGGTGGGCGGTGCCGAAGTGCCGCGCCACCTGTGCGGCATAGCCCAGTTCGCTGTAGCCGGCGTCGCCGAAGCCGACCGAAAAGGTGTTGACCTTCGAGTTGTGACGACTCATGAGCGCCACGATGGTCGAGGAGTCGAGCCCGCCTGACAGGAACGCGCCGAACGGCACGTCGCTCACCATCTGCAGTCTGACCGACTCGTCGAGGCGCGACAGGAACGCATCGACCACATCGGCCTGCGGTTGCCGGAACTCGAGAGCGCTGCGATCCGGCGCCGACCAGTAGCGCGCCTCGGTAAGCCTGCCGTGCTCCCAGACGGCCGTCGTCCCGGGCAACAGTTTCCGGATGCCGCTGAACAGCGTCGTCGGGCCCGGCACATAGCGATACGCGAGATAATCTCCGACGGCTTGCAGATTCACGGCGGCCTTGACGCCGGGAACGCGCAGCAGCGCCTTGATCTCCGAGGCGAAGTAAAGGCCGTGCGCGTTCTCGTGCAGGAACAGCGGCTTCTCGCCGAAGCGGTCCCGCGCCAGAAACAGCCGCTCCCGTCGGGCATCCCAGATCGCAAATGCGAACATGCCGCGCAGGTGGTGGACCACATCGCACTGCCAGTGCTGGTAGGCACGCAGCAGCACTTCGGTATCGGAATCGCGCACGAAGCTGTAACCGAGGCCGCTCAACTGCTGCCGCAATTCGCGGAAGTTGTAGATTTCCCCGTTGAAGGTCACCGCCAGGCCGGCGCCGTCATCGCACATGGGCTGTCGCGCCCCATCGGGGTCGATGATCGCCAGGCGCCGGTGCCCGAGAAACACGTCGTGACCGGTGCCAAGGCAGCGAAACTGCCGGATGCCCTCGTCGTCCGGTCCGCGATGGGCGATCGCGCGCAGCATCGCCTTCAGCGTGTCCTCGCCGAGGACACCTTCCGGTCTCGCGATCCATCCTGCAATTCCACACATGCGGGCCCCTGCCGGTACGCGCCGCCGGCAGCATCTCGTCGTCCGGCATCCTCGAATGGTGCAATACCGCTGTGTAGCGCCTGCCTGTGCGCCATGGTCCGTATGGACCGGTGTCAGCCGGCGGCCACCGTCTCCCTCGGCCGTAGCGGCCTTGCGCACGGCGCCAGGAGCACCTTTTCGTATCGGTCCACCATGGTTGCCACCGAGAACCGGGTCTTCAGGCGAGTGCACCGGGGGTGGTACGATCGGCTCATGTGGCGCGAGAAGTGGATGCGCGCGCCGCAACGCCCACCGCAAGAGGCCCGCCATGCGCGTGCTGTTCATCATCAGTGAGCTCACGCTGGGCGGCGCCCAGAAGCAGGTGGTCGAGCTCGGCCGCCAGCTGGTCCGCCACGGCCACGACGCGGCGATCTACACGCTCAATCGGGACGTGCCGCGTGCGAGCGAGCTCGAAGGCTCGGGCGTCGAGCTCGTCGTCGACCAGAAGCGCCTCAAGCTCGATCCTGCGGTCTTGTGGCGGCTGCGCCGCTTCATCGCGCGGTGGCGGCCCGACGTGGCGCACGGCTTTCTCTTCGACGGCGACATCTATGCGCGCCTCGCGGCGTTCGGCACGGGCGTCCCGGTGCTCAATTCCGAGCGCAGCGACAACTACCGGATCTCGACGGCGCAGCGCGTCGCCCATTGGCTCACCAAGCCGCTCGTCGATGGCGTCGTCGCCAACAGCCACTCGGGAAGCGCGTTCGCCGAGCGCCTCTACGGCTACGACCCCGCGCGGATGCACGTCGTCTGGAACGGCATGCGCATCGAGGATGTCGAGCGCGAGGCCGTGAGCGCCGCCGACTATCGCTCGATCTTCTTCGGGCCGGGAAAGCACAAGATCGCGTGCCTCATCGGCGCGATCAAGCCCGCCAAGGATTATCACCTCGCGATCGATACGGCCGAGCGCCTCGTGAAAGGCGCGCCCGAGTGGCGCGTGCTCTTCCTCGGCGACCAGCTCTCGAAGAGCGTCGATTACGGCGCTGGCAAGGATTCCGATTCCGGCGATTACAAGAGCGAGGTGATGCGCCATTTCAACGGCCTCGAGGTCGGCGACAGGGTGAGATTCGCCGGCGCACGCGCCGACGCGCCCGCGATCCTCGCGCAGAGCGACGTGCTTTTCATCACCTCGTGCCGCGAAGGCTTTCCCAATTGTGTCCTCGAAGCGATGGCGCTGGGCGTGCCCGTGACAAGCACCGATTACTCGGACATCCGCCACATCCTGCCGCCGCGGCAGGTCGTCGTCGAGCGCTCGCCCGATGCGCTTGCCCAGGCAATCGTCGCGGCTTTCGATGACCACGATGCGATCGCGGCGGAGCAGAAGCTTTGGGTGCGCACGCACGCGAGTATCGAGCACGCCACCCGCAACCTCGAGCGTGTCTACCAGCGCTATATCCGCCGCCCTGTTCTCGAGCATCCCGCTTGATGAAGGCGCCGCCGTGGCATGGCGAACCGGTGACGAACATCAGGCGCGTCATGGTGCTGCCGCAGATTCCACATGGTGCTGACTTCGCAAGGTGGCGAACCAGGCCCTGCATGTAGCGGAGGATGCGGCAATCCCGACATAGGCTGAGGTCAGGGTCGCCCCGCCGACCAGCAGGCGCGTCAGCAGCCCGCTCGCGGGGAAGTAAAGCGCCACCATGCCCCAGGCGAGAGCAGCCGCGACGGTGGCGAACAGCCCGAGCAGTGCAATCATTCTCCAGTTCTGCAGCCGCCGGATCGGGACGCCCGTAAGCAGCGAGATTCGCCGCAGGGTGGCAAAACGGTCCAGATAGATCACGATCACGCTGCCCACCGCCGCTCCCGTGAGGCCGATCTGGACGGCCGCATACCAGTTGAGTGCAACGGCAAGGATCAGGGCCGCGGCATTCACCGCCATCACGAATACGGCCTGACGAAGCAGCATTGTGATGATCGACAGCTCGACTGCGAAGGCCACGATGCCGACAATGTAGACCCGCATCACCGCGGCGGCATCCAGATAGGTGGCGGTGTAAACCAGCGTAACCAGCTCTTCGGCAAAGACGAAGACAAAGGCGAACAGCGGAAAGGCGAGCGCACCGACCATGATGTTGCCGCGGCTGTTGAGCGCGAGCATGCCGGTGACGTCGCCCGTGGCCTGGCGGCGGCTCATGGTCGGCAGAAAGGCGATGTTGACCGACTGGCGGCACAGATACATCAGCGCTCCGAGCACCGCGGCGATCGAGAACGACGCGAACATGCCCAGCGGAAAGAGCGCCGCCACCACCCATTGATCCGCCTGCGTGCGCAATCCGTACAGCGCCCCCGCCGCCCCGAGCGGCGCGGCATACCGCAGTTGATCCGCCAGTACGCTCCATCGCAGGACCGGGCCGCGCAAGCCGTGAAACCTGGCAACGTAACCCAGCAGCAATGCGACCTTGAACGCCACGAAGGCAAGCAGGACCAGCAGCACCGGCCCCAGTTCGCGCGTCAGGATGGCAACCGCCGACAGCGATACGGCACGCAGCACGGCAAGACTGACTGTCGCCTTGGCCTGCCATTTCACCCGCTCCTCGGCCGCGGGCAGCAGATCGAGCAGCGCCGAGACAACCCACAGCAGGATGAACGCGGGCACGACGGCTTCGTGCTGTGCCAGGCCGCGCAGCTTCCCGGGCAGCCAGGGATTCCAGGCGCTCACGGCCCATGCCGATACCAGGCCGGCGACAACGAGAAATACCAGCGTCTGGTTCACGTACAGGCGTTTCGTCTCGGCCTCCGACCGCGGCAGGTAATAGTAGAGGCTGTGCGGCATTGCCATGGTCGCGACGGCCAGGACCGTCCCCGCCGCGAGCCACAGCAGCCGGTACTCTCCGAACGAGGCGGCATCGAGGTATCGCACGAGCACCACCGGGAGCAGGAACTGGATTGCGAACTCGATTGCGTTTGCGGCGCCCAGTGTCAGGGCGCGCTGCCCGAGCCGCGGTGCAGCCGACGACGCCGACCCTGCTGCACCGGACAAATCCGGGCGGCCGGCGGACTGGACGAGACTGGCCAGAAGGTTCAATGCGCCGGCCGCTTGCTCTGCTGACCGTACATCATGCCGATCGCAAGCCACAGGAATACCTGCTCTGGCCGCGGCAGGAGGCTGCCGTCAGTGACGCTGGAAGCAAGCAGGCCGAATAAACCGGCTGCCGCACCCTGATAGAGTCCGCGCAGGGAGGGACTCAAGGCCGGATCGAGGCTCAATGTCCTGAATCCCCTCCAGACGTGGATGAAGTAGGCGCACAGCAGGATCAGCCCGACCGCTCCCATGTCCAGAAGCGCCTGCAGGTACGCGTTGTGAGGGTGCGTGGTCAGCAGGATGTTCGTGCCCCCCCCCACGCGCATCGGCTCCGACCACATGATCGAACCGATGCCGCTGCCGTAGATCGGGCTGCGCATCACCTCGGGGAGCAGCGGCAGCCAGAGACTGTCGATGCGACCGGTGCTGATGGCGTTAATCCCTTCGCCCTCCCCGATGGCCACGCGCTCGTAGACCGCATCCGGGAGCGCGAACAGCGCGATCGAGGCCACGAGCCCGAAGAAGACCAGGGACTTCACGCTTCGGCGCCAGAGCAGGAACAGCACGTTGACCAGGATGAACCCGACGAAGGCGCCGCGCGAGAATGTCAGCACCAGCACCGTCACCACCAGCCCCATGGATGCCAGAAGCGCGAGCCTGGGTCCGAGCTGCTTCGATTCGGCCCAGGTAAAAAGCAGCAGCGCGTAGGCGACCGTATACAACCGGCCCTGCTCGTTGGCGTGCAGGCCGAGTGTCGACAGGAACGCGCGCGAATCGCTGCTCGCGAGCTGGCTGAGCGCGACTCCGGACTGGGCGACGAACGCTACGACGATCAAGCCTATCGCCCAGATCGAGATCACCGCCGGGATGAGAAATTTTTCCGGCTTCCCGGACCTCGACACCGCCGCGCCGACCAGCAGCGCGAACACCACCATGAGCAGCGGCTTGGCCACCATATCGCGGAGATATCCGGTTGCGTCCTTGATGTCGATCACGTCGGGAAACAGGCGGAATGCCGGTGCGATTTCGCCGACATGCTGCGCGCCGATGCCGCCGGCGACCAGAATGGGCAGCAGGTATAGCCAGAGTAGGGGGCGCGGCAGAAATTGACGCAGACTCCCGTCGGACAGCCCGCGCAGCAGGCAAGAGCCGAGCGTGCCGATCAGCAACAGGTTCAACGGATTGAGACCCGAAATCCCGAACATCGCATGCGGAAATACCTGGCTGGTCGACATCGGCAGCAACAGGATCAGCAGCACGACTCCGATGCGGAAATCGAACAGGATGAATGCGCAACCGATCAGCGAAACGCACAAGTACAGGGCGTTGAGTCCCGCGACCGCGACGACGGCGCCCCAGAACACCCCGAACAGTGCAATGCACGCCAGAATGGCGGTCCTGTCCGGGCGTTGTTGCCCGGGCTGGGATGCCTCCGCGGCGCTTTCGCCGCGCAAGGCCGCCGTGCTGCGCCGCCAAAGAGCCGCCAGCCCGGGAACGATGTGTCGGGCCTGAGCCGTGGACATTCTGCTCAGCCCGGTTAATTCAAATCGAATTGAACACTGTGCCGACGACGCGGGTGCCCGTATCGCTCAATACCCGGATCGTGCTGGCGGTAGCGGCAATGCCGGTGTGGTCCTTGCGCGCCAGGACGATGGCACTGCCGGCCCGGAAAGCGAGGCTCTGTGCATCCGCGTAGGGGATTGCCGGTGGCGTATCGAAAAGGATGACGTCGAATTCGTTGCGCAATTCTTCCAGCAGGGTGGTCAGTACCGGGCGCAACAGCAATTCCTGCGGATTGGGCGGACACGCGCCCGCCGGCAACAGCGACAGGGTGCCGAACCGCGGAAGCGGCACCACTGCGCCCCGATCGGCGCGGCCCGAGAGGACCGCAGAAAGGCCGACCCGGTCGGGAACATCGAAGATCCGATGCTGCCGCGGCCTGCGCAGATCGGCGTCGATCAGAAGCGTACGCTGGCCGAGTTGGGAAAATACCACGGCAAGGTTGGCCGCCACGTAGCTGCGCCCTTCGCCGGAGCCCGGGCTGACGACAGCCAGCATCCGGTGCCTGACCCTGGCATTGGCCCATCGAATCAGCAGTTGCGTGCGCAACGCCCTCAGTTCCTCGGCGCGGGGATGAAACGGTTCATACGCCGCGACGAGTTCCCTGCTGATGCTTTCGTTGCCGGGAAGCAGATGAAGAAGCCCGTATTGCTTGGCGATCGCGCCACGCAGGTCGTCAGCCGTGATAAGGCGCAGGCGGATTGCCGCTTCGCCGAATCTGATTCCCCGGGCGCGCTGGATCTCGAGTATCGGCTCTACGTCGCGTGAACTGATCTTTCCATCCTCGACGAGGATGTTGCCCAGCCTGCCATCCTGACGTGCAACCAGGCGCCCGAAACCTTCAATCGGAAGCACATTGTCGGTGGTGCTCATCGACACTCCTCAAGGAGAGCCAGGCAATGCACGATTGTTCCTTCCTGACCAGGCGAGCAGGCGGGTTGCGGGCCGCCATGGCTTCAACTCGCCGAGCATCGGCACATTCCATGCATTCTCGAGGTCGTCGAGAGAACGCACCCGGCGGTCGGTGATCTCCAGAAGCATCACAATGCCCAGACCGAGCATGGCGCCAACCACCAGCGACAAAGCGATGTTGAGAGCGACTTTCGGGCTGGAGGGCTTGCTCGGCACGATTGCCGGGCTGAGCACGGCGACAGTGGTCTGGTTTGCACGGCTTTCCACCTGGCTCGTCACTGAGCGCTGCATGGCGGTGTCGTAGGCCCGTTCCGCCGATTCCACATTGCGCCTGAGCACCGTGAGCTCATTGCGGGTCTGCTTGAGGCCGAGCAGGCGTGTGCGCTGCGCCGCCATCGCCTGCGCCAGCGCCGCCTCCCGCTGACGGCTCTGGAGCGCGGAGGTCCCAATTCCGGCCACTACTTTCGTCATTTCGGCGTCGAGTTTCTCGCGCAGGCTCGCGTTCTCGGAAACCTGCCGCTGGAACTGCGGATGATTTCGTCCGTACTGCGTTGCCAGCTGCCGAAGCCTGGATTCCCCCTGCAGGAGCTCGCCCTTCAGCTTCTGAATGAACGCATTGTCGAGCACGTCCGGCAGTCTGTCCGGCGATGCGCCTCCTTTGGTGGCCTGGCGGGCCTGCTGCTCGCGGCTGCTCCATTGAAACGCCTGCTCCTGCGCCTTTACTGCTTCGTCCGACAAGGCGCCCAGCCGGGTATGCTCGACATCGAGGCGCTCGTCTGGCGAGACAATCTGCCGCAGTTGATAGTTATCGGTGAGTTTGGTCTGGGCCTGTTCGAGATTGGCGCGCAGGCTCTTCAACTGATCGTCGAACCAGGTCGCCGCCTCCCGGGCAGGTTCCACGCTCAGCTCGAGCATCGTGTCGATATGGGCCCTGGCGAAGGCATTGGCGACCAGCGCGGCGAAACCGGGGTCGGACGACGAGAAGGTCGCCTGGACGACGTTGCTCTGCGAGGTCTCCACCTTGAGCTCCTTCAGCAGGATGCCGACCAGGCGATCCTCGTTCGAGGCGCCGCCCCCATCGTCGTCCTTGAGGATCGCGCGCGCCGTAGCATCTTCCGCGAGCTTCAGATCCTGCACCACTTTGCGCGCCACTTTCTTGCTGGTGAGGATGTCCTTCTGCGTCTCCAGAAAGCTCGCCCTCTCGTGTGGTTGCAGGGGCGGGCGCTGGGTATTGCTGATGGACTGCTCGTTTCTGGTGTCCATCAGCAGCGAAACCGTCGACTTGTAGGTTTTGGGCAGAATCAGGCTCACGGCCGCGGCGGCCAGCACGGTGGCAGCCACAACCAGGACGAACACCCCGAAGCGTGCGCGCAATGCGTGCAGAAGCTGCTGCAGGCTCACGCTGGTTGCCGGTTGGAAGGGTTGCTCATACAGTCTGGCATCGCCCGCTAGAACAGGCTCTCGCGCACGAAAACAATGTCGTCCGTCTGGATCGGATCCGTGAGCTTGGCATCGAGTTTCTTGAATTTGCCGTTCGGCAGGCGCCGATGAACGCCGATGCCGCGCTCGGTAGCGCGCAAGGTCAGGCCCCCTCCAAGCGCCAGGGCCTGCATCACGATCATGTTCGGCTCCAGTCGATAGGCGCCGGCGCGCTGCACCTCCCCGTAGATGTAGAACACCGGGGCACGTTCCACGAAAATGGTGTCCCCGCTCTCGATCTGGATGTTGGCCGACGCGTCGCCGCCGCGGAAAATCGCCGGCACGTCGATTTCCCGTGTTTCCGGCTTGCCGCCGCGGTTCGTCAATAACGTCACCTTGTCGGCTCCGATGGGGCTGATGCCGCCCGCCAGCGTCAGGATGTCGGTCAGGCGCGTGCTGGAATCCTCGAGCACATAGTTGCCGGGCCGCAATAGTTGCCCGAGCACGTGCACCTGCCGGCTGCGCAGCTGGACCAGCGCAACCACGACCTGCGGCCTGACGATGAAGTTGCCGCGACGCAGGCGATCGGCGATCCGGGCTCCTGCCTCGGCCGGCGTCAACCCGCCCAGTTCGACTTCGCCGATCAGCGGAAACACGATGCTGCCAGTTTGGGAAATGCGGGTTTCAGTGGTCAGGTCCGGGCTCTGGAACACCGTAATGCGTATGGTGTCGCCCGCCCCGAGGTCTTCGCGCGTCTGGGGCGCATTGCGTGCCTGCGAATGGGAAGGCACTGGCGCCGCGAGCATTGCGGCTGCGAACAGGGCCCACGCCAGGCTGCGCCATGCATGGCTCATCGTGAAGCGGTATTTCGGCATGGTTGTCATGGCAGATCTCATCTCTGGATGCGCGACAGGTTAGCCCCGGAACATTGAACTGGAAGTTGCAGGCTTGATCCGGACGGACTATCCGGCAGTACAGATTGTCCCGCCGCGACCGGATTGCCCCGGCGCGACAAGACATTGCGCCTCCTAGAATGCCAGGCGCGCGCTCAGGCTGGCGATGTCGGCCTCGTAGTCGCCGAAGGCTGCCGTCGAGGAGCGGGTTTCGTGCCGCAGCCCCAGAAACACCCGCACGGCCCGAATGGGCTGATAGGCAATCGCCAGGCCCGCCGTGCGCACCCGGTCGCTGCGAGGCGGCACCGTGCCCAGGACCAAGCCGGGATCGCCGAGGTATTCCCAATCGCTGTAATCAAGCAGGCCCGACACGCTGACCTTGTCGGTCATCCGGTACGCCGGGCGCAGCGCGATGCCCGTCACGAGCACGAAGCCGATGTTGACGCCTGCGTTGATTTCGTCGGGCGCAGCGATGTCTTTTTGCGCGGTGGCGACGAACGTGAGCTTGCCGGTAGGCTGCCACTCGTAAGTGGCATTGAAAATCCCGGTCAGCGTAAAGTCACGCTCCGGCAACTGCGCGAAGCTGCGCTCGACCCAGCCGGTGTTCGCGCGCAGCCGTGAGCGTGCGGAAAAGGTCCAGTCGGCGACCACGGAGACCCGGTTCTGCCGGTAGGAGTTGTCGACCAGGATGCCGTTGACCGGTTGCTGGTTGGGAAGCGTGACGTCCTGCGTCTTCAGGCCGAGGCCGATCTGGTTCCTGGCTGGCGTGACGTAGCTCAAGGTAAGACCGGCGCCCTCGCTCCTGATGTCGTTCACCTTTCGCTCCGCGACCTCGTTCGACTGCTCCAGCCTGTTCGCTTCGCCGCGCAAGCGCCAGCGTGGCGTCAGCAGGTACGCGGCATTCAAGAATGTTTTTTGCGTCTCCAGGGCGTTGGGCGTGCCGAGCGGGGATCCACCCTGAACGTTGGCCAGCGATGCCAAAGCGCGGTCGGTGGTGTGTCCCAGTTCACCGCTGAAGTCGCTGCCCGCCGCCCACTGCCAGATTGCCCGCCCGTGGCGCTCGGTGTAATCGAGAATGGTGAACCGGCGGTAGCGGTTGTCGTTGAATGACAGGCCGCCCAGAATGCGCTGCCGGCCCACCGGCACGTCAAGGTTCAGTCCGACGGAGGTAGTGAGGTAAGTATCCCCTGTCGGATCAAGCTGCCCGGAAAGGCGGAACACGTTATCGTCATGAACAAGGGTTTGCGCGACGAACGGCTCGACCTGGCCGTCGGCCAATGCGTGGGAATCGTTCACCCAGGCCATGGGCCCGGCCGCAAGTGCCATCGTTGCCAGCCCGCGCAGGCACAAGCCGCCGCGGCGCCCCGATCGACTGCCGGAGGCCGGGCTGGCGCATTTGTCGCCGATGCCTGTGGGCGCAAACAAGTTTCAGTCCCCGATGCTCTGATCAATGATAACGACAATCGTGCGGCGGCGCGCCGGCCAGGCGCATGATCGCGGCGTCGTTGCTTGAGGTGTCGCGACTCCAGTACCGAAAACCAGGATCACCACCCGGCTTCGCCACATTGCCGTGCCCGCCCTGCGGGCCGTGCAGTTCTCAGGATATCAAGAACCGTCGCCTTGCTACTGCGCACATGCCGAGGAACCCCGCGATCAGCACGACCCAGATGCCTGGCTCCGCAATAGAGCTGTCGGAGGCCCACATCCATTGCTCTGCTGGCCTGTCGTTGCCGGCCTGCGGTGTGCCCGGAAGGCGGACAGGGGTGCTTTGGATCAGAGAAAGCTCCATGACCGGCCGGGCGTCCCTGGCGCCGCCCGACGGACTGCGACCCGTCAAGCCGTCCGTTGTCCTGTCCGAAGTGTCGAGAACAATCGGCATGCTTTCGCCCTTGCCCGTGCCCGCCGTCGCCCCGGCTGAATGATAGCGAGGCGTGCCGGAATCTGCGACCACCAACTTCATTTTGTCCCGGGAGCGCCGGAATTCCATGTCTCCCTGGTCCGTGCCCGGACGACCCGGCTGGTGCTGCACGCCATCGATCTTCAAGGCCAGGTCGTCGCAACCCACTTGCAGGGACGAACTCTGATCGCGGCGCACGCTCGGCATGCGGTAATCCATGTAACCGCCGGCCTCGCAAAAGCCGCGTGCAATGGCGTTGCGGTAATCCAGGGCCAGGACCGGCATGGACCAGATCGACGCAGCCACGATCAACGTGAGATGTAAACCAGCAATCCTGTGCACGGCTCAACGCCTTTCAATTCAGTCACTTATCCCGCATCAGGGTTTGAGGATGCGCAGTTCCAGGGCCTTGCCGACGGCTTGTGCGCGATTGACCACGTCCAGCTTGCGCAGAATCTTCTGTACGTGGTTCTTCACGGTCAGCGGGCTTATGCCGAGGATGGCTCCGATCTCGAAGTTGCTCTTTCCAAGAGAAACCCATCTCAGAATTTCCTGTTCCCGCGTCGTTATCTTTCCTGTTTCTTCGGATTTCACGCCGTCATTGCATTTCGTGCGCCCATTGACTTCGGTACGCACCCATGCGGCGTGCACGAACGGCGTCACCAGTCGCGCGAGGTACGCGTGTCTCGGGGCGAGCGTTCCCGGAACACAGACAAACGCATAAAAGCCGCTTGCCTGCCCTTGCGCGTCGTGGGTTCCGTGCGCCAGGATCTGCGTGGCACTGACGCGCTCGAGTTCCTGCGCGAACAGGCCCCTGGAAAACGTGCTGTCTCCCGCATTGCATATCAGCGGCCGGAATTCCCGCTCTTCCCAGAGCTTGATCAGGTTCAGCGCCACGGAGGTATCCCGCAGGAACATCTCGCCGAAGATTGCCTGTTCCGGGGCAACCATCGAGAAGCTGTCGGCGCGCATTGTCAGCGGATCGCCGCTGCGCAATGCGCAGATCAGCACTTCATGCTTGATCAGGCTTTGCAGCAGTCCCTGTGTCCAGGCGAAGAAATGCGCACGCTGGTACACCCTGAGGGATGCGTCCAGATTGAGCATCAGCGTTTCGACGTCAAGATCATTCAGGGGCTCTGGAGTGCCGTTGACGGCGACCATCTCCCCTGCAAGACCTGAATAGTCAGCCGCGAGCTCCGGAAACCCAACCGGTCGAACCCTGATGCTGGGAGGAACTTCTGCTAAGCTGGCTTGCACGGCAATTCTCTCAAGTCATTAACCGAACCCGCCATTTGCACCTGTGGGGCCCGGCCGGAACCCAGAGTAGCTTGACGGGGGGCCGCGGTATGTACGCTATCGCACGCAGCTGAAGCGAGGGTTCACGGTAGTCCGATGGGGCTATCGTAACGGGCCTGCGGCCACATCATCGCTGCATCGCGCCTGAACTACTTTCTCGATCGTGCTCCAGTTCCTGAATAGCCAGCCACGACTGCTCCCCAGCCAGCCAAGCGCTGCGGTCCTGCTTCGCGCCGCAGTCGATCCGGCGGTGGCTGTCGGCTCCCTTGTGGCCTGCGCCCTGTGGTTCGACGGACGTTTCGGCGGGGCCTATCTGATACTCGCCCTGCTCGTGTTCTCGATGACCTTTCCGGGCAATCTCGCGCGGGCCACTGCGAGCCTGGGTGATCTGATCCGGGGCATCGTCACTGAATGGCTGGCGATTCTCGCGCTTTTGCTGTTGCTTGGCTGGGCGTCGGGAACTCTGAGGAACTTCGATCCGCGCGCAATTCTTGCATGGGTCATTGCGACACCGCTGGCCCTGTTCGCGGCGCACCGTCTGATTCCACTGGTCCTGCCGTGGTTGCTGGCTGCGGAAGGCCTGCAAAGGACTGCCGTCATCGCCGGGGCGAATGGGCTCGGCCGCGACCTCGGCGCGCATCTTCGCGCCCGACCATTCCTCGGCATCCGCTTTGCGGGCTACTTTGACGACCGCGGCACGCCCCGGGACGGGGATCTTGAGCAGGGGGAAAATCTCGGAGACCTGAGCCGCCTGGCGGAGTACGTCAAGAAGCAGCACATCGACATGATCTACATCACGCTGCCCATGACATCGCAGCCGCGCGTCCGCGCGCTGCTGGAGGGCCTGCACGACACGACGGCATCCGTCTATTTCGCACCGGACATCTCCCTGTACGACCTGATCCAGGCACGCGTGGAGACGATAGGAGGGCTCCCGGTGCTTGCCGTGTGCGAATCGCCATTCTACGGAGTCGACGGACTGATCAAGCGCGTCAGCGATATTGTTGTTGCGTCGACGATACTGGCTCTGATTTCGCCCCTGATGCTGGCCATCTCGATCGCGGTGAAGCTGAGCTCGCCGGGAGCAGTGCTGTTCAAACAGCGCCGCTACGGACTGGACGGCAAGGAAATCGTTGTCTACAAATTCCGGTCCATGACCACCCTCGAGGACGGTAACGTGGTCACCCAGGCCAAACGAGGCGATCGGCGGGTCACCCCGGTGGGCGCCTTCCTGCGACAGTATTCGCTCGACGAGTTACCGCAATTCATCAATGTTCTGCAGGGCCGCATGAGCGTGGTCGGTCCAAGGCCCCACGCCATCGTCCACAACGAGATGTACCGCAAGCTCATCCGCAGCTACATGATCCGGCATAAGGTCCGCCCCGGCATCACAGGTCTGGCGCAGGTCAACGGTCTGCGCGGGGAGACCGATACGCTGGAAAAAATGAGCGCCCGGATCGAGTGCGACCTCGCCTACCTGCGCAATTGGTCGCTGCTGCTCGATTTGAAGATCGTGCTCATGACCATCGTCGTCGTGCTGAAAAAACAGAATGCCTATTGAACAACCCGCAAGGCGCCGACCCGGCGCGTCAGGTCCGCTCGTCCCGAAAGCGATAGCCAAGCCCGCGCACTGTCTCGATGGGTGCGTCCAGGCCAGACGGCGCCAGCCCCTGACGGAGCCTGCGAATGTGGACATCCACGGTGCGCTCTTCGACATATGAATCGTGGCCCCAGACCTCGTCGAGAAGCCTGGCACGGCTGAAAATCCTGCCGGGATGTGTCATGAAGAAATGCAGCAAGCGGAATTCGGTGGTCCACAACTCGATTTCGAGGTCTCCAGCGCTTACGCGGTGCGCCGCGGGGTCCAGTTGAAGTCCCGCGATCTCGATCACGTCATCGGAAAGTTGGGGCGTGCGCCGGCGCATGACCGCCTTGATGCGCGCGAGCAGCTCGCGGCCGGAATACGGCTTGGTGAGGTAGTCATCCGCCCCTCCCTCCAGCGCGGCGACCTTGTCCTGCTCCGCCGCCCGGTCGCTGATCAGCACGATCGAGATGTCTTTGGTGCGCCGGTCGCTGCGCAGCCGCCGTGCGAACGGCAGCCCGGGAATTCCCGGAAGAATCCAGTTGAGTACCACCAGATCGGGCCGGAACTGGCGCATCAGCGCCTCGGCTTGAGGAATGTCGCCCGCGCAATGAACCTTGTATCCGGCATTCTGGAGATTGCCGGCAAGCAACTGCCGGGCCGGTTCTTCGTCGTCGACTACCAGGACCGCGCCTTCCATGTGCCTCACCCGTTGTAGGGGACGTACTGCATGTCAGGAAATGCAGTCCGCATGCCGGCAGATTGCGTGTTTGCCCGCATCTCATCTGTTCGCTGTCGCACACAGCTTGCCCAGGGCTTACAAGGCAGGCCCTGCACGGTCCCGCGGTTGCGACACCGGAATGGAAACTGACACCGTGGTGCCCCGGCCCGGAATTCCGCGGATGCTTACCGCGCCGCCGAAGAGCTGTGCCCGCTCCTGCATTCCAACCAGCCCGAGCGACTCCCGGGCGTGCACTGCGCTGTCGGCGATTCCGGCACCGTCATCCGCAACCGCGAGGGTGAGCCGTTCTTTGGAGATATCCAGTTGCACGCTGACGCTGCTGGCCCTGGCGTGGCGCGCAATGTTTGTCAGGATCTCCTGGAAGATCCGGAACACCGCTGTCGAAAGCGCGCTTCCAAGATCGGGGCCCTGTGCCGGCAGCTCGATCCGGCAACGTATTCCCATCCGCTTCTGGAATTCCCTCGCCTGCCATCCAATCGCCGCCACGAGGCCCATGTCGTCGAGAATCTCCGGCCTCATGCCGGTTGCAATCCTGCGAACGACCTGCATCGTGGAGTCGATCAATTGGCGCATGATCTCGGCCTTCTCCAGGAGCGGCTTCTGGTCTTTGGAAAAGTGCTTGATCAGCCACATCACGTCCATCTTCAGGCCGGTCAGGACTTGCCCCAGCTCATCGTGTATTTCGCGCGCGATCCGGGTTCGCTCCTCCTCGCGGATGGAAATCAGGCGCGCCGCAAGCGCGCGCAGTTGCACCTCCGACTCCCGCAACCGCTGCTCCGCGCTTTTCCTCTCGGTGATCTCATTGGCGAGCGCCGCATTCTTTCTGTGCAGTTCGACAAAAACGGACACCTTCGAGCGCAGCACCTCCGGCACTACGGGCTTGATCAGATAGTCCACCGCCCCGGCTTCGTAGCCGCGAAATGCCGATTCCATTTCCCTGGACACGCCGGTGAGAAAGATGATCGGGATGTGTTTGGACCGCTCGCGGCCCCGGATCAGCCGCGCGGTTTCAAAGCCGTCCATTCCCGGCATGCGCACGTCGAGAACGATCACCGCGGGATTGTGATTGAGCACCAGACGCAATGCGTCCTCCCCGGATCGCACGCTGAGCAGGTTCTGTCCCAGCGGTTCAAGCAGCGCTTCCAGAGCCAGCAGATTCTTGGGATCGTCATCAACCAGGAGAACGTCCGCCTTCCAATCGTCCATTCGAGATCCCGCTTTCGGTTTGGTCGCTCCCGATGCTTTCGAGCCCTGTCTGCGTCCATAGTGCCCACGGCACGCGACCCGTCAAGCCGTCGAACAGCGCAATCTGCATGAGCCGATCGGACCTCCACCCCCTCCAACTCGCGGAATTGATTCCGGTATATCGTTGCCCGGCGGCTGCCCCATGCTAGCCGGCACTCGGGGGTTTACCTGGGGGTTTACCTGCATGCCAGTATCTTTGGTCGACGCTGAGGACCTTACGGGCGGCCAACGCCCCGGCAACATCATCCACCGCGAGGAATTTGATCGTCTGCGAGCGGTCCGGCGCTATGAGCTCCTGGATGCACCAGCGGATGAAACCTTCGATCGCATTACCGCCCTGGTGGCGCGACTGTTGCAGGTCCCGATCGTGCTCATCAGCATCGTCGATTCCGACCGGGTCTGGTTCATGTCTCGCCATGGCCTCGAAATACACGAGGTTCCTCGCGAAGCGGGGGCG
Organism: uncultured Enterobacteriaceae bacterium; assembly: GCA_964582155.1. GTDB lineage: Bacteria > Pseudomonadota > Gammaproteobacteria > Burkholderiales > SG8-39 > JAABQT01. The sequence continues at coordinate 51,808 of CAZOSA010000002.1, forward strand.
GGTGCCTCGGTCTTCCTGCACTCAACGCCCTGGAGCGTAAACGACGCGAGGCTCGATCCGCGTACCCGTTCCAATCCCCTGGTCACCGGCGGGTTCAACCTGCGTTTCTATGCCGCCGCACCGTTGATGACGAACGACGGCTATAACCTGGGAGCGCTGTCTGTCATCGACCTGCAACCTCGCCAGATCAGCGAATCGCACCTCGCCGTTCTCCAGGACCTGGCCGCGCTGGTCATGCAACAGATAGAGTTGCGCCTCGAGATGCGCTGCGCATTGAAAATGGACGACACGCTTCTGCAGCGAACACGGATGGACAAGCGGCGCGCCGAATACCTGGCCAAGCACGATGTCCTCACCGGACTTGGAAACCGGCGCAAGCTGGACGAAATCTTCTCCGTGGAGATCAATCGCCTGCGACGCCATGGCGGCAGCTTATGCCTCCTGATGGCCGACATCGATCATTTCAAGAAGATCAACGATAGTTGCGGCCATGCCTTCGGCGATGAAGTGCTCGCAAAGTTCGGCGAATTGCTTCACCTGCAAATACGTCCGACCGATAGCGCCGCCAGGATCGGCGGAGAGGAATTCGTGGTACTGATGCCCCACACGGAAATCTGCGCAGCGCGGGCCACTGCAGAACGCCTCCGGGCTGCCGTGGTGGAGCACACCTTCGGCACATTGAAGGAGTCCATCACCGTCAGTATCGGTGTTGCTGAACTGCAACATGGCGAGGAACGCGACTCCTTGCTGCGACGCGCCGATCATGCCCTGTATCGTGCAAAACACGCCGGGCGCAATCAGGTCGTCGCGGCGGACTCTGCATTGACCGGGACTGCCGAAACCCGGCCTGCTTGATCGGGTCTTTCAGCATTGAGCAGTCTGTCGTGGCAGCAGATTGCCGTCCCATGCGTGCCAGCGAACAGACCAGGTCCCGGGAGAAAGCGAGCATTGCCGCACTGAAGGAGCGATCCGGCATCCATTGCGTATATGGCTGCCGTGGGGGCGCTCCACAGTCTGCGCTGTTCAGCGCACGCAATCAGGTAACGCTGTGCGGCGCGGCCGGGGTTACGACCGGTTCCGATCGTCAATCAACCATAAGGAAGCTGCAATGAACTGGGAACGCATTGAAGGTAACTGGAAGCAATTCAAGGGCAACGTCAAGCAACAGTGGGGCAAGCTTACGGATGATCAGCTGGACGTGATTGCAGGCAAGCGCGATCACCTCGCCGGCAAGATTCAGGAAGCGTACGGCGTCTCGAAGGACGAAGCGGAGAAGCAACTTGCCAACTGGCAGGGCCGGCAGAAATAGGTCAGGCGACCGGTGTGATGACGCGGCGGGGCGCGACGCGTTCCCGCCAGCGCATCACTGCGTCATTCACCAACATCGCCACTATCGCTGCGATCACCGATAAAGGAATGACGATGCACAAGCTCAACATCGCTGCGGGCGCGATTGCGATCGGTCTCGCGTTCAGCGCCGGCGCCATGGCGCAAGGCATGTCGAAAGACGAATACAAAGTCCAGCAGGACGCTATCGCGGCCGAGTACAAGACCGCCAGGGCGAATTGCGACGGGGCCGCGGCCAATGCGAAGGACAAATGCGTGGCCGAAGCCAGGGGCAACGAAAAAGTCGCGAAGGCCGGGCTCGAGGCCCGCTACAAGCCTGCCGAGAAGTCCGAATTCCAGGCGCGCATCGCCAGGGCGGACGCCGATTACGCGGTGGCCAGGGAAAAATGCGATGACAATGCCGGCAACGCGAAGAATGTCTGCTTGAAGGAAGCGAAAGCCGCGCAGACCGCCGCCAGGGCCGACGCGAAGGCGCAGATGAAGATCGCGCATTCGAGCAGAATTGCCGGCGAGAAAATCGCCGACGCACGCGTGAAGGCGAAGGCAGAATCAAGCGACGCGCAGATGAAGGCGAAGGCAGAATCGGCCGAGGCGCGCAAAGACGCGGCGCAAGAAAAGCGCGACGCCGAATACACGGTGGCGAAGGAAAAGTGCAACGACTTTGCGAGCGATGCCAGGGACCGCTGCATGGCCGAAGCGAAGGCGCAGTTCGGCAAGTCCTGAGCCGCAGTCCGCGCCGGCCCGCTCATGGCGGGTTGATCGCGGCGCGAACTCCGGATCAGCACGCCGCCCACTGTTCAACGGTGGATCGAAC
>CAZOSA010000003.1:0-41240 GCA_964582155.1 uncultured Enterobacteriaceae bacterium
AACAGAAAGCCGACGCCATCGGCCTGTCCGGCCTGTTCACGCCGTCGCTCGAGGAAATGACGCACGTGGCCAAGGAAATGGAGCGCGAGGGCTTCACGCTGCCGCTGCTCATCGGCGGCGCCACCACCTCGCGAGCGCACACCGCGGTGAAAATCGCTCCCGCCTATTCGGGCCCGGTGGTGTACGTGCCCGACGCGTCGCGCTCGGTCACCGTGACGCAAAGCCTGCTGTCGGCAGAGGCGCGCGATGCCTACGTTGCCGGGGTACGCGCCGACTACGAGAAGATCCGGCGCCAGCATGCGGAAAAGAAGGGGCAGGGGCCGCTCCTGCCGATCGCGCGCGCGCGCGAACTAGGCCACGCAACGGACTGGAAAACCTACCGGCCGCCGCAGCCCGTGAAGCTGGGCGTGACCGCGCTAAGGAACTACCCGCTGGAAAAACTTGTGCCCTGCATGGACTGGGGGCCTTTCTTCCAGACCTGGGAGCTGTCCGGACCCTATCCGGCGATCCTGGAAGACCCGGTGGTCGGCGTGGAAGCAACGAAGCTCCTGGCGGACGCGCAGGCTTTCCTGAAGAAGATGATCAAAGGCCGCTGGGTGCGCGCGAGCGGCGTGTTCGGGCTGTTCCCGGCCTCGCGGGTGGGGGACGATATCGAGATCTATGGCGATGCCGGGCGCCGTGAACCGCTGATGACCTGGCACAACCTGCGCCAGCAGAACCAGAAGCCCGCCGGCCGCGCCAACCAGTGCCTCGCCGATTACGTCGCGCCCAAGGACTCCGGCGTGCGCGACTGGATCGGCGCGTTTGCCGTGACGGCGGGCATCGGCATCGAGAGGAAGCTCGCCGAGTTCGAGCGCGCCCACGACGACTACTCGGCGATCATGCTCAAGGCGCTGGCCGACCGCCTGGCGGAGGCCTTCGCCGAGCATCTGCACCAGCGCGTGCGCCGCGAGTACTGGGGCTACGCGCCGGACGAGGCGCTCAGCGGCGAGGATCTGATCGCCGAGAAGTACCGCGGCATCCGCCCCGCGCCCGGCTATCCGGCGTGCCCGGACCATACCGAGAAAGGCACGCTGTTCGCCCTGCTCGACGCGGAGCGCAACGCCGACATGCGACTCACCGAGTCCTACGCCATGCTGCCGACGGCTGCCGTGTCGGGCTTTTACCTGTCGCATCCCGACGCGAGCTACTTCGCGGTCGGCAAGATCGGGCCGGACCAGCTCGAGGACTACGCACGGCGCAAGCAGATGAGCGTGGCCGAGGCGGAGAAATGGCTTGCGCCCTGGCTCGCCTACGATCCCGACGCACGCGTCAAGGCGGCGTAGCTATAATGCGGCGCGACCTGCAACCGGAGGCATGACATGGGTAGAGGCGACAAGAGAACGCGGCGCGGCAAGATCTACAAGGCGAGTTACGGCAAGAAGCGCCCGCACCGCGTGAAGAAGAAAAAAAGCGCGCCTGTCCCGGCGACGGTTCGCTCAGCGGGCCGGCAATCACCCTGACCGGGCCGCGGTTCACTTGCGCCAGAAGTCGGGCGTCAGCACCACCAGCAGCGTGAACAGCTCCAGGCGCCCGAGCAGCATGGCAAACGAGCATACCCAGGTCTGGAAATCGTTCAACACCGAGTAATTCGAGGCGGGGCCGATCTGCGCCAGGCCGGGGCCGGTGTTGTTCATCGAAACCACGGCCGCGGAGAACGCCGTGACCACGTCCGCGCCGCTCACCGTCAACAGCAGCGTGACGACGACTATGCAGGCGACGTAGACGAATGCGTAGGCGAGCACCGCGAACACCACATTGTTCTCGACGGGTTTGCCAGCGAGTTTGACCGGGTTGTAGACGCGCGGGTGGATGATGCGCAGCAGTTCGCGGAACACCTGCTTGAACAGGATCTGCGCGCGGACCATCTTGATGCCGCTGCCGGTCGAGCCCGAGCAGCTGGCGAAGCTGCACAGGAACAGCATCCATAGCGGCGCGAAGATCGGCCACTGGTTGAAATCGGTGTTGGCGTAGCCGGTGGTGGTGGCGACCGACACCACGTTGAACGCCGCGTAGCGCAGCGCCTTGCCGAAGTCCGGGTACACGCCCGCCCAGACCAGGTAGACGGCGATCCCCAGCACCGAGCCCGCGATCACCGCCAGGAACACCTTGGCCTCGGGGTCGACGCGGTAGGCACGCAGCGAGCGCCGGTGCCAGGCGAGGAAGTGGGTGGCGAAGTTGATCGCCGCGATCAACATGAAGACGATGGCCACCGCCTCGATCCGCGGTGAATTCCAGTAGGCGTAGCTTTGGTCGTGGGTGGAGAAGCCGCCCAGTCCCAGCGTGGTGAAGGCGTGCATGGTGGCGTCCAGCCAGTCCATGCCCGCCCAGCGGTAGGCGAGCCCGCAGGCGAGGGTGAGGCCGAAGTACACCAGCCAGAGGCCCTTGGCGGTCTCGGCGATGCGCGGCGTGAGTTTGGTGTCCTTCATGGGCGTGGGCGTCTCGGCCTTGAACAGCTGCGAGCCGCCGACCCCCAGCAGCGGCATGATCGCCACCGCGAGCACGATCACGCCCATGCCTCCCAGCCAGATCATGAAGCCGCGCCAGATGTTGAGCGAGGGCGGCAGCTGGTCGAGGCCCGAGAGCACCGTGGCGCCGCTCGCGGTAAGGCCGGACACGGCTTCGAAGTAGGCGTCGGTGAACGATAGCCCGGGAAGCTGCATCAGCAGGGGCAGCGTGGCGAACGCTGGCAGCACCGTCCACACTAGCGCCACCAGGAGAAAGCCGTCGCGCACCTGTAATTCACGGCCCGCCCGCCGCGTTAGCCACCACAGCGCGACGCCGCAGGAGAACGTAATGCCGATGGCCTGCGCGTACGCCGCGTGCACCCCGTCGCCCAACCCCAGGGAAAAGGCAAGCGGCAGCAGCATGCAGCCGGCGAACAGCATCAGCACCATGGAAAGCAGGTGCAGGACGGCGTACAGGCGCACGGCGGCTGCGGACTAGAGGAAGCGCGCGCCGACCTGGAACAGCTTCTCGACCCGCGGCAGCGTCTTTTTGTCGGTGACAAAGACGATGACGTGATCCTCGGCTTCGATGCGCGTGTCGTGGTGCGCCATCAGCACACGCTCGCCGCGCACCACGGCGCCGATGGTGGCGCCGGCCGGAAGCTCGATTTCGCCGACCAGGCGGCCGGTGAGGCGGCAGGAGTCACGGTCGCCGTGCACCACGGCTTCCAGCGCTTCCGCGGCGCCGCGGCGCAGGCTGTGCACCGCCACCACGTCCCCGCGGCGCACGTGCGCCAGGAGCTTGCCGATGGTCGCCTGCGCCGGCGAGATGGCGATATCGATCTGCCCGCTCTGCAGCAGATCGACGTAGCTGCGCCGGTTGATGAGCGCCACCACGCGCCGTGCGCCCATCCTCTTGGCGAGCAACGAGCTCATGATGTTGTTCTCGTCGTCATTGGTCACTGCGACGAACAGGTCCATTTCGGCGATGTTCTCCTGCTCGAGAAGCTCCTCGTCGGTGGCGTCGCCGTTGAGCACCAGCGCGCGCTGCAGCTTCGCCGCCAGCAGCTCGCAGCGACGCTTGTTGTGCTCGACAAGGCGCACGGAGTAATCCGCCTCGAGAGCACGCGCCAGGCGCAGGCCGATGTTGCCGCCGCCTGCGATCATCACGCGCTTCACCGGCTGGTCCATGCGCCGCAGCTCGTGCATCACCTTGCGGATGTCCTGCGCCGCGGCCAGGCAGAACACCTCGTCGCCGGCCTCGATCACCGTGTCGCCGTCGGGCAGGATGGCGCGGTCGTGCCGGAAGATGGCGACGATGCGCGTGTAGATGTTGGGGATGTGCGCGCGGATCTCCTTCACCGGCCGGCCGACCATCGGCCCGCCCTGGTAGGCGCGCACCGCCACCAGGCTCACCTTGCCATCGGCGAAGTCCAGCACCTGCAGCGCCTCGGGAAACTCGACCAGCTTGACGATGTAATCGGTGAGCACCTGCTCGGGGCAAATCGACAGGTCGACGTCGAAGCCGTCCGGCCCGAGCACCATCTTGTTGTCCAGAAAAGCGTTGGCGCGGATGCGCGCCACGCGCCGCGGCACGTTGAACATGCGCGCGGCGAGTTTGCAGGCCACGAGGTTGGTTTCGTCGGACTGCGTCACCGCGATGAGCAGGTCGGCATCCTCGATGCCAGCCTCTACCAGTACCGAAGGGTGCGAAGCGCTGCCGTTGACGGTGCGCAGATCGAGCCGGTCCTGCAGTGCCCGCAGGCGCCCGGCCTCCACGTCGACCACCGTGATGTCGTTGTGCTCGGAGACCAGGCTTTCGGCGACCGAGCTGCCCACCTGCCCGGCCCCGAGGATCACGATCTTCACGCCGAGGATGCTCCTTGCGCAAAGCGCGGCATTCTATTCCCTTTCACCCTTCGTCGCGCCGGCCGAGCGGCAGCCCCAGCGCCTTCAGCTTGCGGTACAGGTGCGTGCGTTCCAGGCCGCTGCGCTCCGCCACGCGCGACATGCTGCCATTCTCCGCTTTGAGCAGGTTCTCGAAGTACACCCGTTCGAAGGTATCGCGCGCCTCGCGGTAGGGCCGGTCGAGCGCCAGGTCAGGCACCGAGGCATCGCCCCCCTGCGCCGAGAGCACGCGCTCGACGTCCTCCACGCACACCTCCTCGTCGAGCGAGGTGATGGCGACGTTCTTTACCGCGTGCTCCAGCTCGGCGAGGTTGCCCGGCCAGCGGTGCAGGCGCAGAGCGTTCAGCGCGCCTACCGAAAAGCGCCGCGGCGGGCAGGCGCGCGCTTCCACCAAGTGCGCCAGCATCTGCGCGGCCAGGTCGGGTACGTCCTCGGCGAACTCGCGCAGCGGCGGCAGCCGCAGCGTCAGCTCGCTCAGGCGCGCCACCAGGGCGGCGTCGTAGCCGCAGCGCTCCACCAGTGCCTTAGCGTCCAGCGGCGAGAACGACACGATGCGCGTCTTGTGCTTGTCGGCACGCGTCTGCAGGAACTCGAGGTTTTTCTGCTCGCCGCGCGAGAGCCGCGCCAGGTCGGGCAGGAACAGGATGCCGCCGCCGGCGCGCGCGAGCAGCTCGCTCGAGGCGTCAGCCAGCAGTCCGGCGCCGGCAAGGAACGGCGCGCCCGGCGCCGCGAGCTGGCGCGCGAACAGTTCGGGCAGCATGCCCTGCTCGCCGCGCAGCATGAGCGGCGCCGCAGTCTGCGCGAGCTGCGCCAGGCGCTTGCGCAACTCGGCGAGCGATGCCGAGCGTCCCAGCATCGCCATCGATACTTGGCGCGGCGCGGAGAGCTCGTGGTTGCGCAGCGCGCGCTTGACCGTCGCCAGCAGCCGCTGCAGGGCGATCGGCTTCTCCAGGTAATCGAGCGCACCGATGCGCGTGGCCTCGACCGCGGTCTCGATGGTGCCGTGGCCGGACATCATCACCACGGGCATGGTGAGCTGTCCGCTGCCGGCCCATTCCTTGAGCAGGGTGATGCCGTCGGTATCCGGCATCCAGATGTCGAGCAACACCAGGTCAGGACGATTCGCTTCGCGCAGCCGGCGCGCGGCGCCGGCACAATCGGCGAGCATCACGCTATGGCCCTCGTCAGAGAGGATTTCCAGGAGAAGTTCGCGGATGCCGATCTCGTCGTCGACGACCAGGATTTGCGCCATGGCGCGCTCAGGCCGCTTCCGCGAGCGGCAGCAGCACACTCACAGAAGCGCCGCGCTCGGGGCGGTTCTCGATGGCAATGCTGCCGCGGTGCTCGTCTACTATCTTCTTGACGATGGCCAGCCCCAGCCCGGTGCCGCGCGGCTTGGTGGTGACGTAGGGCTCGAAGATGCGTGTCATCAGCGCCTCGGGAAAGCCGTCGCCGTTGTCGCTCACCGAGAGCCGCACCTTGTCGCCGGCCAGCTCGGTGCACACTTCGATCGCCGGCAGCAGGCGCGGCTCCTTGCGGTTCTCCAGCGCATCCTGGGCGTTCTGTACCAGGTTATGAATGACCTGGCGGATCTGCGCAGTATCGGCCCACACGGGCGGCAGGGCTGGCGCCAGCCGCGCGGCAATCGGCACGCGCGAGGTTTCATAGAGCGTCAGCACGTCCGTAACCAGCGTGTTCAGGTCGAACCCCGCGGGCACCGGCGCCGGCAGCCGCGCGTAGTCTCCGAAATCGTCCACCATGGATTTCAGCGCCGTGACTTGGTTGACGATGGTCTGCGTGCTGCGCTTCAGCACCTCGGCGTCCTCCAGATCGAGGCGGCCCTCGAGCTTCATCTCCAGGCGCTCGGCAGAAAGCTGGATCGGCGTGAGCGGGTTCTTAATCTCGTGGGCGAGCCGCCGGGCGACCTCGGCCCAGGCGGTGGCGCGCTGCGCCTGGATCAGCTGCGTGATGTCGTCAAATACCAGCACATAGCCGCCGCCGGTCGCCTCGGGCAGCGCCGCGCCGCGCGCCAGCAGCGTCTTACCGGTGCCCCTGAGATTGATCTCCAGTTGCCATGTCCTGGCGGCGTGCTCCATGAACTGCCCGCGCACCGCCGCGGCGAATGCCTCCAGCGTGGCGCTCCACGCGGCGAGCGGCCTGCCGGCTTGGGCTTCCAGCTCGCGGCCAAGGATTTCGGCAGCGCCGCGGTTGGAAATCGAAAGCCGCAACTCACGGTCAAACACCAGTACCCCCGCCGACAGGTTGGCAAGGATGTTTTCCAGCGAGGCGTTGGCGGTCTCCAGCGCGGTGCGGTTGCTTTCCACCACGTGGCGCGCCTCGTCGAGCTGTCGCGTCATCGAATTGAACGATTCCGTGAGCACGCCGAGCTCGTCGCGGCTGGTGACGGGCGGGCGCTGCGAGAAGTCGCCGCGCGCCACCGCCTGCGTGGCCTGCGCCAGGTTGGCGAGCGGCGCCGACAGGCGTGCGGAAAGGATTGCCGCCAGAGAAACAGCGACAAACAACGCCATCAGCAGCGCCAGCGTCAGCGTGACGACATAGATGCGCCTCAGACCCTGGCGCGACAGGGCGAGTTCGCGGTAGTCGCGGTAGGCAGCCTCGACCGCCTCCGCACTGCGCGCCAGGCCCGCCGGCACCGTTTGGCGCAGCTGCAGAAAGCGCGCCTCGTCGGCGATCGCCAGCCCGGTCACATGCAGCACCACGCGCAATGCCAGGGGTTTGCCTTGCACCGCGTCGATCCAGCTGTAGCCCTGCGGCGAGCGCGCCTGGCGCAGCATCTGCGCCGTCGGCAGCTCCGGCACGAACCTGGTCACCTCCTCCGATGCGCTCGCCAACAGATTGCCGTTCGAACCGACCAGCACCGCTTCCTGGATGCCCGCCTGCTCGCGCAGCCGGTTGAGCAAGATGACCTGCTGGCTCCTCGGGCGTTCCGCGAGTTCCAGCGCCATAGCACGCCCTTTGACCTGCATCTCGGCGAGCATGCGATCGATTGCCGACTGGCCAAGGCTGATGCCGCCTTCGAGTGCCGCGTCCACCTTGACGTCGAACCAGGACTCGATGCTCTTGGTGAGGAACTGAACCGACACCGTGTACACCAGCACCCCCGGTACCACCGCTATCATGGCGAACAACACCAGGAATCGCAGCGTAAGGCGCGAGCCGAACGCGCGCTGGCGATAGCGGCGCACTACCGCGGCCAACTGGTAGGCGACCAATGCGGCGAGCGCCCCGGCGAGCGCCGCGTTCAGGCCGAGCAGCAGCGGATAGTGGCGGGCCAGCATGGTGGAATCGGCGGCGCTGGCCGTGGCCAGCAGGAACAGCAGCACGCCGGCAAGCGCCGCGCCGACGATCAGCAGGGTTCTCATCGCGAGTTTCCTTTCTGCGCCTCGCGCGCGTCCGCGGGCGCGGGCACGGGCGGCGGCCGCGGCGGCCGCGGCGGTTGGAAGATGAAGCGCTTCCACGACGATTCCAGGCGCAGCTCGCGGTTGGTAAGCGCGCTGACCTGCAGCGGCCTGGGCAGCTGCGCGGTGTCCAGGCGCATGCGCACCGCCACCTCGTAGGACGAACCGCGCAACGCCACCGAGCGTTCGAGCACCTGCCAGTTGCGCAGCCGGCGCATCACGTCGAGCGCCTCTTCGAGCGTGGTGAAATTCTGATGCAGCGGACCCGTGGACAACCGGTACTGCCGCGAAAGCGCGTGGTAGGAAAGCCGCAGCTGCGTAAACCGTGTCGCGGTGTTCTCGTCCCACCAATACCAGCGCGGGCGCGTCAGCTCGAACTCGACGACGAAATATAGCGGCACGCCGTTGGTTACCGCCTCGCTCAGCCGGGCGTTGAACTCGAATGCAAAATCGGCGCTGAGCAGCAATCCTTCCTCGGAAGCGGCAAGGCGCGCGTCAATGATCTCGATGTCGTCGGCGCGCGCGTGCAGCGACCCGGCGCAGGCGAGGGCGACGAAGAATCTGGCGCAGGTGGCGCTGACTCGCATCGCGCGCCGCGTCACGACGCCTTTTCTAGCAGGCCGAAGAAAAAGCCGTCGTGCTGCGTGCACGGCAGCAACTGCGCGGGTGCGCCGCCCGGCAGTTCGCGGCGCCGCGCCTGCGGCGTACGGGCGCAGAAGGCGTCCAGCACCGCGCCATTCTCGTCCGGGAATACCGAGCAAGTGACATACAGCAATTTACCACCCGGGGCGAGCACCCGCCAAAGCGCGTCCAGGATTGCCGCCTGCCGCCGGGCGAATCCGGGAATGTCGTCCGCGCGCCGCAACCACTTGATATCGGGGTGGCGCCGCGCCACGCCCGACCCCGTGCAGGGCACGTCGGCGAGCACGCGGTCGAATGCGTGCCCGTCCCACCATGTTTCCACGGCCGTACAGTCTGCGGTACGCACGCGTGCCACGAGCCCCAATCTGGCGAGCCCCGGTCCGATGCAGGCCGCGCGCGCCTTGTCGGCATCCAGGGCTGTGAGCTGCACGTCCGCGCACTCGAGCAGGTGCGCGCTCTTGCCCCCGGGGGCCGCGCAGGCGTCGAGCACGCGCTGGCCGGGCCGCAGATCGAGCAACCCCGCGCAGCGCTGCGCGCCTGCGTCTTGCACCGAAACCATGCCTTCGGCGAATCCCGGCAGCCTGTCCACCGGCACCGGAGTGTCCAGCAGCAGCGCACAGTCGCCAATGCTGCGCGCCGCGAAGCCGGCTGCCGCGAGCTCTTGCAGATAGGCTAGCGGTTCCGCCCGGCGCCGGTTGACGCGCAGAAACATTGGCGGATGCGTGTTGCCGGCCTCGAGAACCTCGGGCCACTGCTCCGGGTAGGCGCGCTTGAGCGCCTCGATCCACCAGTGCGGATGCTGGAAGCGGGCCTCGGGATCCGAGGCAATGCGCCGCTCGACCGTGTCGCGGTCGCGCAGATAGCCGCGCAGCAGCCCATTGACGTAGCCGCGCGCCGGCCACTGTTCCAGGAGCGCGCAAGCGCTCACCGCCTGATCGACCGCCGTGTAGCTGGCGTAGCGGCCGGACTCCAGTGCGTAGAGCGCACACCAAAGCAGAGCCTGTACCTGCGGTGCGGCAGTTCCCTTGTGCGACAGGGCCTGCACGATAGCCTGCACGCGCCCATAGCGACGCAAGGTTCCGTAGCAAAGATCCAGCAATGCACCGCGCCCGGTGCTGCGCTCGAAGGCGTCGTCGAAGCTGCGGCCGGCGGCAACGCGCGCCACCGCCCGCGCCGCCTCAGCGAGCGCCGGCGCGAGATCGGCCGAACCCTTCATTGCAGCCGCTCGCCCGGCACGATCGGAAAACCGCGCAGAAACTCATCCGCAGCGAGCCGCTTGCCGCCCGCGCGCTGCAATTCCGTGGCCAGCAGCGCGCCCCAGCCGCAGGCGATCAGCACGCCATCGCGGTTGGCGGACAGCACCGTGCCCGCATTCCCCGACGCTGCATGCGCGCGCGCGCGCCAGATCTTGAGCGCTTCACCGCGCAATCGCGCCACGGCACCGGGAGAGGGGCGTAAGGCTCGCACCAGGCGCTCTACCTGCACCGCAGGCGTCTGCCAGTCGATATCGGTGTCGCGCTTCTCGAGCTTGCGCGCGTAGGTGAAGCCCCACTGCGGCTGCGGCACCGCACGCGCGCGACCGCCCGCCGCCGCGGCCAGGACCTCGACAATCATGCGTGCGCCAAGGACAGCGAGCTTGTCGTGCAGCGTCTGCGCGTCGTCGTCCGTTTCGATGGCGACGCGTTCTTGCGCCAGCACCGGACCGGTATCAAGCCCCGCATCCATGCGCATGATGGTGATGCCGGTCTCGCGGTCGCCGGCGAGCAGGGCACGCTGGATTGGTGCCGCGCCGCGCCATCGCGGCAGGAGCGACGCGTGAATGTTCAAGACGCCAAGCGGCGCGGCATCCAGCACCGCCTGCGGCAGGATGAGGCCGTAGGCCGCGACGGCCAGGACGTCGGGCCTTGCGGCGCGGATGCGCGCGTGCGTTGCGGCGTCGCGCAGCGTCTCGGGCTGGAACACTTCAAGCCCGCGCGAGCGCGCGAGCCGCTTGACCGCACTGGGCAGCAACTGCAAACCGCGCCCGGCCGGGCGATCGGGTCGCGTCAGCACCAGTGGCACCTCGTGGCCCGCAGCAAGCAGCGCAGCCAGCGCGCGCTCGGCGAATTCCGGGGTGCCCGCGAAGACTAGGCGCAGGAAAGTTTAGGCAGACTTGCGCAACTGCTTGGCCAGCTTGGCGCGCACGCGCTGCTGCTTGAGCTGCGAGAGATACTCGACAAACACCTTGCCCTGCAGGTGATCCATCTCGTGCTGGATGCACACCGCGAGCAGGCCCTGTGCTTCAAGCGTGAACGGCTTGCCATTCTGATCGCAGGCCCGCACCTTTACGCGCTCCGCGCGCTCGATGATCTCGTAAACGCCGGGCACCGAAAGGCAACCTTCCTCGATGTCCGAGACGCCGGAGGCGTCGACGATCTCGGGATTGACCAGCACCACCAGCGCATCCTGGCGCTCCGAAACATCGAGCACGATGACTTGCTTGTGCACGTCCACCTGGCTCGCGGCCAGTCCCACCCCAGGGACCGCATACATGGTCTCGGCCAATTCGCGCACCAGCTTCTTCAGCGACTCATCGAACACCATCACCGGGGAGGCGGTCTTGTGCAGCCGGGCATCGGGGTACCGCAGGATGTTCAGCAGGGCCATCTGACGGGTAAATAGCGTTGCAAATTGAATCAATTAGATGCAGAATCTAAGGCAGCAGATAAACTATGTGCCGTTTGTGCTAAATTTGGATGGTCAGGGGACTTTTCAAGGCAGCCCGGGAACATGGATAGGCTTCGGGGGCACCATGCACGACCAATTGCGTAAGTCTATCACAGCGCTCGTTTTTGTCATGTCCGGCCTGGCCGCCGGCGCGTCGCTGGCCCAGGTTCCCACGACCCCGATGGCGTTCAAGCAGGACGCTCCAGACCGCTACGTCGTCGTGCGCGGCGACACCCTTTGGGGTATTTCCGAGCGTTTCACCGATTCGCCGTGGCGCTGGCCCGAAATCTGGAACTTCAACCGCGAGCAGATCAGGAATCCGCACTGGATTTACCCGGGAGACGTGATCGTTCTCGATCGCGTCAGCGGCACCTTGTCGATTGCCGGCAGGGACGGTGACGCAGGTGCAGCCTCCGGTGCCGACCCCGGCGCGGCGGGTGCCGGTGCCGCGCGGCCCGGAATCGGCGTGGGAGGCGCCGCCGTAGGCACGGTAAAGCTTTCCCCGCGCGTGCGCGCCGAATCCACCGCGCGTGACGCCATCCCGAGCATTCCCGCGAACATCATCGAGCCGTTCCTGTCGCGCCCGCTGGTCATCGAGCCTGATGGCCTGGACAACGCGCCGACGATCATCGCCACGCAGGATAACCGCGTCATCATCGAGACCGGGAACCAGGCTTACGTGCGCGGCATGGGCGACTCCAAGGAAGAGAACTGGTTCGTGTACCGCCGCGGCAAGCCGCTCGTCGATCCGGACTCCAATCTCACGCTCGGCTACGAAGCGGTCTATCTGGGTACCGCACGGGTTACTCGCGCCGGCGACCCGGCGATCGTACTGCTCACCACGGTCACGCAGGAGGTTGGCGCAGGCGACAAGCTGGTCCCGGTAGGCGTGCCGGAGGTCCCCAAGTACGCGCCGCATGCCCCCGCCGTATTCATGCAAGGCAGAGTAATTGGCATCTACGGCGGGCTGGGCAAGTTGGGCGAGGCCGGGCCCCAGGCCATCATCACGCTGAATCGCGGCAGGTCGGACGGCGTCGAAGTGGGCCACGTGTTTGCCCTCTACCGCCCCGGTCCGACCATCGCCGACGCTTCCAGAGTCACGGGCGCGGGGCCGGCGACTTTCAAGCTCCCCGACGAACGCTACGGTCTGGCGTTCGTGTTCCGCCTCTACGACAGGGTTTCCTATGCTTTGGTAATGCGCATTTCAAAGCCGGTGAACCCTCTGGATGTCGTCCAGACCCCCTGACCCGACCACCTGCGGGGGACAGTTCCTCCGCGCATTGCCGCCGGAATGACGCACGATCCCGGGCTGGCAAGCTGGTTGCAACTCACGCTCACGCCCGGGCTCGGTGCCGCCGCAATACGCGGCTTGCTCAAGCAATTCGGCCTCCCCGAGAACATACTTGGCGCCACCCGCTCGCAACTTGAGCGCGCCGCCGGTCCCGCCGCAGCTGCGCTGCTGCGTCCCGAAGGCGTCGCTCCAGCGGTCAAGCATGCGTTGCGCTGGGCCGAGGAACCTGGACACGGCGTCGTTACGCTCGCGGATGCGTCGTACCCCAAGCTCTTGCTGGAGATTCCGGATCCGCCCGCGCTGCTTTATGCCGTCGGCCGGCTGGAGTTGCTGGGACGTCCCACGCTCGCCGTGGTCGGCAGCCGCAACGCGACAGTGCAAGGCGCGCGCAATGCCGAGCGGTTCGCGCAGTCCTTCAGTGCCGCCGGCCTCACCATCGTCTCGGGGCTAGCGCTCGGGATTGACGCCGCAGCGCATCGGGGAGGTCTGGCGGCAGCGGGCTCCACGATTGCGGTCCTGGGCACCGGTATCGACGTGGTGTATCCGCGCCAGAACGCCACACTGGCGAAACACATCGCCACATCGGGCCTGCTGCTCTCGGAATTCCCCCTGGGCACGCCGGGGGCCGCTCACCACTTCCCGCGGCGCAATCGACTGATCAGCGGCCTCGCGCAGGGCTGCCTGGTGGTCGAAGCCGCGCTCGCCTCCGGCTCGCTCATCACGGCACGCGCGGCGGCCGAGCAGGGACGCGAGGTCTTCGCGGTCCCGGGTTCTATTCACTCACCGCTGTCCAAGGGATGCCACGCGCTCATCAAGCAGGGCGCGAAGCTGGTCGAGTCGGCGGAGGATGTGCTGGCGGAACTGACATCCTTCCGGCGCACCGGCTTCGCCTCTACGCGCGCGGCGCCGGCCACGCCGGAACACGATCCGCTGCTGGCGCACATGGGCTTCGATCCCGTGGATGTGGATTCCCTGTGCGCGCGCGCCGGGCTACCCGCGGAGCAGGTTTCGGCGGCCTTGCTGCGACTCGAACTGGCGGGTCGCGTCGCCTCGCTGCCGGGCGGAATGTATCAACGGCTCGACTAAACCAAAACCGGGAGAAAAACAATATGTTCGAAATCCTCGTCTACCTGTTCGAGAACTGCCGCCAGGCCGACGTTTCGCATGACCCGGAGCGGGTAGCGCGCAAGCTGTCGGCGGCGGGATTCGAGGATTCAGACATCAGTACCGCCCTGCACTGGCTCGCCGGAGTGGTGCGCGCGCCGCAGCGCTCGCTCGCGCCGCTGCCCGACCGCGGCCGCGCCTTCCGCGCCTTCGCACCCAAGGAGTTGGCCAAGCTCGACGTCGAATGTCGCGGATTCCTCCTGTACCTGGAGCACTCCGGGATCCTCACGCCACAGATGCGCGAGCACGTCATCGAGCGGGCGCTGGCAGCCGCAGACGACGCGCTGGCCCTCGAGCAGCTCAAGTTGATCGTGCTGATGGTGCTGTGGAACCAGCAAGCCCCATCCAGCCTGCTGGTTGCAGAAGAACTTCTGTCCGCGCGCGGCGTACGGCTGCCGAGTTGAGCGTTACGCGCGCGCGCTAGCGCACGCCGGCAGCTTCGCGGTTGTAAGGGCGCGATCTTTACGGGTATCCTCTGCGGCCCTTCGCGCCGCATGAGCAAAAAACTTATCATTGCCGAGAAGCCTTCCGTCGCCGCCGATATCGCGCGAGCGCTGGGCGGCTTCGCGCGCAATGGCGATTATTTCGAGAGCGACGCGTACGTATTGTCGTCGGCGGTCGGCCACCTGCTGGAACTCGCGGTGCCGGAGGAGTACGACGTCAAGCGCGGCAAATGGTCGTTCGCGCACCTGCCTCTGATTCCACCGCGCTTCGAGTTGGCGCCGATCGAGCGAAGCGCGCAAAGGCTCAATCTGCTGCTGCGGCTGCTCAAGCGCAAGGACGTCGACACATTGGTCAATGCCTGCGACGCAGGGCGCGAAGGCGAGTTGATCTTCCGCTACATCGTGCAGCACGCGCGCGCCAAGAAGCCGATCCAGCGCCTCTGGTTGCAGTCGATGACCCCGGCGGCGATTCGCGACGGATTCGAACGGCTGCGCGCCGACAAGGAGCTACTGCCGCTCGCCGACGCCGCCAAGAGCCGCTCGGAGGCCGACTGGCTGGTCGGAATCAACGGCACGCGTGCCATGACCGCATTCAACTCCAAGGAGGGCGGCTTCTATCTCACCACCGTCGGCCGGGTGCAGACGCCGACCCTGACCATCCTGGTGGAGCGCGAGGAGCGCATACGCGAGTTCAAGTCGCGCGACTACTGGGAAGTGCACGCACGCTTTGCCGCCAAGGCCGGCGAGTACGCGGGGCGTTGGTTCGACCCCGAGTTCCGCAAAACCGACGACGCCGAGCTAAAGCCCGAGCGGCTGTGGCAGGCCGCCCCGGCCAAAGCGATCGCCGCCGCCTGCCACGGCAACACGGGTACGGTGAGCGAGGAGACCAAGCCAACCACGCAGGCCTCACCGCTGCTGTTCGACCTGACCAGCCTGCAGCGCGAAGCAAATGGCCGCTTCGGCTTTTCGGCGCGCGGCACGCTGGCCCTGGCGCAGTCCCTGTATGAGCGCCACAAGGTACTGACCTACCCGCGCACCGATTCGCGCGCCCTGCCCGAGGACTACCTCGGCACGGTGAAAAAAGCGATGGACATGCTCACCGGCGACCCCGGGTACGCGCCCTTCGCCAAGGCGGTGCTGAAAAACGGCTGGGTAAAACCCAACCGCCGCATCTTCGACAACAGCAAGATTTCGGACCACTTCGCCATCATTCCCACGCTGCAGGCGCCCAGGAACCTGAACGAGGCCGAGCGCAAGCTCTACGACCTGGTGGTGCGGCGCTTCCTCGCCGTGTTCCACCCATCGGCGGAGTTTGTGCAGACCACGCGCATCACCGCCGTCGGCGAGCATCGCTACAAGACCGAGGGCAAGGTGCTGCAGAGCCCCGGCTGGCTCGCGGTGTACGGCCGGGCGTCGCAGGACGAGAACGAAAACCTGCCGCCGGCGAGCAACGGCGAGAAGGTCAAGACGCTCGCGGCGAGCGCCACCGCCCTGCAGACCAAGCCGCCCGCGCGCTACAGCGAGGCCACGCTGCTCTCCGCCATGGAAGGAGCCGGCAAGCTGCTGGAGGACGACGAGCTGCGCGAGGCGATGGGGGCCAAGGGCCTGGGCACGCCGGCGACGCGCGCAGCGATCATCGAGGGGCTGATCCGCGAAGAGTACGTGCACCGCAACGGCAGGGAACTGGTGCCGACGCCGAAGGCGTTCTCGCTGCTGTTTGCCCTGCGGCATTTCGGGGCGACCGAGATCACGTCCCCGGAGCTTACCGGCGACTGGGAGTTCAAGCTCAAGCAGATGGAGCGCGGCCAGCTGCCGCGCGAGGAGTTCATGGAGCACATCGAGCAGGTCACCCGCGACCTGGTCGAGCGCATCAAGCATGGCGATATCCCGGACACGGCGTTCGCCACCGTGCCGGCGCCCTGCCCGAAATGCGGCGGCGTCGTACAGGAGAACTATCGCAAGTTCCAGTGCCAGAAGTGCGATTTCTCGATCTGGAAGGTCACCTCGGGACGCGAGTGGTCGCTCGAAGAGGTGGCTGAGCTGCTCACCAAGCGCTACGTAGGGCCGCTGACCGGCTTTCGCAGCCGCATGGGCAAACCCTTTGCCGCCGCAATGAAGCTCAATGACGAGTTGCGCACCGAATTCGACTTCGGCCAGGGCAGCGCCGCCGACAACGAGGAAGCGCCCGACTTCAGCAAACTGGAGCGTCTTGGCTCCTGCCCCAAGTGCGGCGCAGGCGTGTTCGAACACGGCGTGGCCTATGCCTGCGAGAAATCGCTGGGGGCGGAGCGCAGCTGCGATTTCCGTACCGGAAAGATCATCCTGCAGCAGCCGGTAGAACGGGCGCAGCTGCAAAAGCTGCTCGCCAGCGGGCGCACCGACCTGCTGCCGCGCTTCATCTCCAAGAAAGGGCGGCCGTTCAAGGCCTACCTGGTGAAGACCCCGGGGGGCAAGATCGGCTTCGAGTTCCAGCCGCGCGCGCCCAAACCCGGCGCGCCGGCCAGGCGGGGCGCAGCACCGACCGCCGAGGTCACACCGATCAAGAAAACCGCGGCAGCACCGCGTGCCGCCGCACCAGCCAAGACTAAACGTCCAGGTTCCGCACGCCGAGCGCGTTCAACTCGATAAACGCGCGTCGCGGTTCGACCTCGTCGCCCATCAGCTTGGTGAAAATCTCGTCGGCGGCAATGCCGTCTTCGATCTGCACCCTGAGCAGGCGGCGCTTGGCCGGATCCATGGTGGTTTCCCACAATTGCGTAGGGTTCATTTCGCCCAAGCCCTTGTAGCGCTGCAGGCTCATGGACTTCTGCACCTCGGCAAGCAGCCATTTCATGGCCTCACCGAAGTCCTTCACCGGCTGCTTGCGCTCGCCGCGCTGAACGAAAGCACCCGCCCCGACCAGGCCGCGCAGCATCTCGGCGGTGGAGCGGATCTGCGCGTAATCGCCGGAATGCACGAACTCGTTGTCGATCGATGTCACGCGCACATTGCCGTGCCGCGTACGCTCGATTCGCACCTGATAGCGCTCGGTTTTCGGATCGAAATGCGAGTTCACATGCAAGCCGTTGCCCGGCATCGCCGCTGCCAGCGATTCCACCGAAGCGTCGGTCAGTTCGCGTCGCGACAGGTCCACCTGAACGCCGCTTAACATGGCTTGCAGCGCGCCGCGGTCAATCCAGCGCGAAACGCGATCAATCACCGCCTCGGCAAGCAGGCAGGACTTGGCGAGCTCTGCCAACGCGTCGCCACGGATCGGCTCGCGCTGCGCCGCCGGGTGCAGTTCTGCCTCCACCAACGCCTGCTTGAGCATGTATTCGTTGAGCTCATGCTCATCCTTCAGATAGCGCTCCTCCTTGCCGAGCTTGGACTTGTATAGCGGTGGCTGCGCGATATAGATGTGGCCGCGCTCGACCAGCTCGGGCATTTGCCGATAGAAGAAGGTGAGAAGCAGCGTACGAATGTGCGAACCGTCCACGTCCGCGTCGGTCATGATGATGATGCGGTGGTAACGCAGCTTTTCGGGGTTGTACTCCTCCTTGCCGATGCCGCAGCCAAGCGCCGTGATCAGCGTCGCCACCTCGGCCGAGGATAGCAGCTTGTCGAAGCGCGCCCTCTCGACGTTGAGGATCTTTCCTTTGAGCGGCAGGATGGCCTGGAATTTCCGGTCGCGACCTTGCTTGGCCGACCCACCCGCGGAATCACCCTCGACCAGGTAGAGCTCGCACTGCGCCGGATCCTTTTCCTGGCAGTCGGCGAGCTTGCCGGGCAGCCCCATGCCGTCGAGAACGCCCTTGCGCCGGGTCATCTCGCGCGCCTTGCGCGCTGCTTCGCGCGCGCGCGCCGCATCGACGATCTTGGAGGTAATGATGCGTGAATCGTTCGGGCGCTCCGCGAGGAACTGGCGCAGTTTCTCGGCCACGATCTCCTCGACTGCCGGCCGCACCTCGGAGGACACCAGTTTTTCCTTGGTCTGCGAGGAAAATTTCGGTTCCGGCACCTTGCACGACAGCACGCAGGCGAGGCCCTCGCGCATGTCATCGCCCGTGGTCTCGACCCTCGCCTTCTTCGCCAGGTCGGTCTCCTCGATGTACTTGTTGAGCACCCGGGTCATGGCGGCGCGCAGGCCTGTGAGGTGCGTGCCACCGTCCTTTTGCGGGATGTTATTGGTGAAGCAGATCACGTTCTCCTGGTAGGAGTCGTTCCACTGCATGGCCACGTCGAGGCTGATGCCGTCCTTCTCGCCCTGCGCACTGAATACATTGGGATGCAGCACGGTCTTCGCGCGGTTCATGTATTCGACGAATCCCTGCACCCCGCCGGCAAAGGCGAAGTTCTCCTCCTTGCCGGAGCGCTGGTCCAGCAGGACGATGCGCACGCCGTTGTTGAGGAACGAAAGTTCGCGCAGCCGGCGCGCCAGGATGTCGTAATGATAGTCGACGGTGCCGAAGATAGGGCGCGACGCCAGGAAATGCACTTCGGTGCCGCGCTTCTCGGCACTGCCGGTCGCGCGCAACGGCGCGCTCGGCACGCCGTCGGCAAATTCCATCTGATGCACCTTGCCGTCGCGCCAGATGGTGAGACGCAACCAGCTTGAGAGCGCGTTGACCACCGAGACGCCCACACCGTGCAAGCCGCCCGACACCTTGTAGGTATTGGAGTCGAACTTGCCTCCGGCGTGCAGCTCGGTCATCACGATCTCGGCCGCCGAACGCTTGAGCTCGTCGTCGTCCTTGATGCCGGTTGGAATGCCGCGACCGTTGTCCAGCACCGAGATCGAGTTATCGGTGTGGATGGTAACCACGATTTCGTCGCAGAAACCGGCGAGCGCCTCATCTACCGAGTTGTCGACGACCTCGAACACCAGGTGATGCAGGCCGGTGCCGTCCGACGTGTCGCCGACGTACATGCCGGGGCGCTTGCGCACCGCCTCCAGCCCCTTCAGGACCTTGATGCTGTCGGAGTCGTAGTCGCTCGCGTCGGGCTGCTGCTGCTCGGGTTCTCCCACTGCGCTTCCTTCCTCAGATCCGCATCGGCATGACGACGTACTTGAATTCCGGCTCCGCCGGAAACTGCAGCAATGCGCTCGAAGCGGCGTCGCCGAAGTGGCACTCCACTTCGGCCGCCGAGACGTTGTTCAGAACGTCGAGCAGGTAATTGACGTTGAAGCCGATGTCCAGGGCGTCGCCGCCGTACTTGACCTCCAGCTCCTCCTGCGCCTCTTCCTGCTCGGCGTTGGAGGACACGATCTTCAGGCTGCCGTCGGTCAGTACCCAGCGCACGCCGCGAAATTTCTCGTTCGACAGGATCGCCGCGCGCTGCAGCGACTGGCGCAGCACTTCGCGTTCCAGCGTCAACCGGTTCTTGTGCGTGGTGGGTATGACGCGCGTGTAGTCCGGGAACTTGCCGTCCACGAGCTTGGACACCAGCTCGACCGTGCCGAAACTGAATGCCGCTTGTGCAGACGACAGCTCAACTTTCACGTCGTCATCGCTGTCCGCCAGCAGCTTGGAGAGCTCCAGCACCGTTTTCCTCGGCACGATCACCTCCAGCCGCGGCAGGCTCGCAGGCAGGCTCATGGCAGCGTAAGCCAGGCGATGCCCGTCCGTCGCCACCAAGCGCAACTGCTGGTCCTCGACCAGCACCAGCAGGCCATTCAGGTAATAGCGGATGTCCTGTTGCGCCATCGAATACTGCACCAGGCCGAGCAGCCTGCGTAGCGCTTTTTGAGCGAGCGCGAAACGCGCCACCTCGCCGCTCGGCCTGGCGAGACGAGGAAAATCCTCCGCCGGCAGGGTCTGCAGCGTAAAGCGGCTCTTGCCGGCCCTGACCTGCAGACGCTTGTCCTGCTGCTGCAGGGTTATCTCTGCGCCTTCGGGCAAGGCGCGCAGGATTTCGACGAGCTTTCGCGCCCCGACCGTGACCGGCTTGGCCTCGGTGCCTGCAGCCAGCGTGGAGCGCGCGGTGATCTGGATCTCGATGTCGGTCGCCAGGAACGACAGAGCGCCTTCAGCACGATCGATCAACACGTTCGACAAGATGGGCAGCGTATGGCGCCGCTCGATGATGCCGCTTACCGCGGAAAGCGGGTCTAGCAGTTCGTCACGCTTTGCTTTAACCAAGGCCATTATTTATCCTTAGTAGTAGTAATAGAGCGGGCCGGAGTCCAGGGATAAGACTGAATCCGCTTCGCGCGCAGCGGGTTGCGCCGCGCGAGCGGCGTGGACAAGCTGTGGGCTGCGTGTGTGTGAAAGTGCACAGAATCGCGCTGTGAGCGCGGTGAGCGGCTTACGCACATTTTCTACAACGCTAATCCACAGGCTGTTCATCCCTTCATCACCTGCTCGAGCACCAGGTAGTCGCGGTTGAGCACGGAATCCTTCTTGCGTAGCGTGGCGATGGTGCGGCACGCGTGCAGCACCGTGGTGTGGTCCCGGTTGCCGAAGGCCTCGCCGATCTCGGGCAGGCTCATCGGCGTGAGGTCCTTGGCGAGCGACATCGCGACCTGGCGCGGCCGCGCCACGTTGCGGCTTCGCTTTTTCGAATGCATGTCGGAAATCTTGATCTTGAAATACTCGGCTACAGTCTTTTGAATGGCGTCGACGCTGATTTGCCGGCTGGCGACGTTAAGGATGTCACGCAGCGCGTCCTTGGCAAGTTCCAGCGAGATCTCGCGCCCGTTGAAGCGCGCAAAGGCGAGCACCTTCTTCAACGCGCCCTCCAGCTCGCGCACATTCGAGCGGATGTTCTTGGCGATGAAGAATGCGATCTCCTCCGAGATCTCCTCCACCTCCGCTTCCGCCTTCTTCAGTACGATCGCCACACGCATCTCGAGCTCCGGGGGCTCGATGGCCACGGTCAGGCCCCAGCCGAAGCGCGAGATCAGCCGTTCTTCCATGCCCGCGATCTCCTTCGGATAGGTGTCGCAGGAGATGACGATCTGCTTGTGAGCTTCGACCAACGCGTTGAAGGCGTAGAAGAATTCCTCCTGGGTGCGGCCCTTGTTGGAGAAGAACTGGATGTCGTCGATCAGCAGCAGATCCAGCGAGTGGTAGTAGCGCTTGAATTCGTCGAAGGATTTCTGCTGGTAGGCCCGAACCACGTCCGTCACATACTGCTCGGCGTGCGTGTAGCGCAGCCGCGCCTGCGGCCGCTGCTCGGCGAGATGGTTGCCGATGGCCTGCAGCAGGTGGGTCTTGCCCAGGCCCACACCGCCGTAAATGAACAGCGGGTTGTAGGAAATGCCTGGGTTTTCGGCAACCTGGATTGCCGCCGCGCGCGCCAGTTGATTGGCCTTGCCGGTGACGAAGCTGTCAAAAGTGAACAGGCGGTTGAGTCGCGCGCGCTCCAGGGCCGGGGGGGGTGCTTCGCCATTGGCGCGCGCGGCCGAGGCACGCGGCGTCGCGGGCTCGCTGCCACGCGCCAGCACCAGGCGTAATCCGAACTCGCGGCCGCCGGCCTCGGTGGCGAGCTTCTCAATACGCGCGGCAAAGCGCTCGCGCACCAGTTCCAGCACGAAGCGGTTGGGTGCGGCCAGTACCAGCGTATCGGGCTCCGCGGCGCCGGCGTCGGTAGCGAGCGGGCGGATCCAGGTGTTGAACTGCTGCGCGGGAAGCTCCTGCTCCAGACGACGCAGGCAGGCGTCCCAGAGGCTTTGCATGTTTTTGGCGGTCTCGAGCAGCGCGTTGTTAGGGGTAGCACCGGGGGCCGCGCTTGGCGCGCCGGTGAGGAAGAAATTTTACTCCTTCCGTGCAGCGTTATCCACAGACTTCGCGGCTACGTCGTGCCTATTTGACAATGCAGCGCAGCGCAGGCTCTAATTACCGCCCTTTTTCGCCGCGAGCATGCCGATGAAGCGCACTTACCAACCGTCCAAGACGCGCCGCGCGCGGCGTCACGGGTTTCTCGTCCGCAGCCGCAGCGCCGCGGGTCGCGCGGTGCTGCGCGCGCGGCGTGCGCGCGGCCGCAAGCGGCTCGCGGTCTAGTCCAAAGCGGGGCGTGCGGGGTCGCAGCAAGCTGGCGCGCAACGGCTTTGGCGCGGATCGCAGGATCTCGGGGCACTCCGGTTTCGTGGAATTGCTGCGCAGCGGAACGCGGCGCAGCCTCTCGGGATTCACCTTTTACACGGCGCGCCGTGCCGAGGGACCGCCGCGGCTGGGCGTCATGGTGACACGCAAGCACGCGGCGCTCGCAACCGAGCGCAATCGCCTCAAGCGCTGCATACGCGAGGCCTTCCGGCTGGAGCAGGCCGGACTCGGCCCGGTTG
This sequence comes from uncultured Enterobacteriaceae bacterium, assembly GCA_964582155.1. GTDB lineage: Bacteria > Pseudomonadota > Gammaproteobacteria > Burkholderiales > SG8-39 > JAABQT01. The sequence goes on from CAZOSA010000003.1 coordinate 22,323, forward strand.
ACGTGCTAGTGCGCCCACCGTACGGGGCGCGCGCCTCGGCGGCCATGCTGATGCGGTTGAGGGCACTGTTCACGAGACTCGATCAATGACCGGCTTGTTGCGACTGCTGTTGCGCGGTTACCGATTCTTCCTGCGCCCACTTTTCGGCCCCGCGTGCCGCTTCCATCCGAGCTGCTCCGCATATGCGGACGAGGCACTGGAGCGCCACGGCCTGTTCGGCGGCGGCTGGCTGGCTGCCCGGCGCCTGTGTCGTTGCGGTCCGTGGCATCCCGGCGGCTACGATCCGGTGCCCGGGCGCAAGGGCTCCTGAAGCGCGACGCGGGAAAACATGGATACCCAAAGACTGATTCTGTTGTTCATCTTCAGCTTCTCGCTGTTGTTGCTGTGGGACGCGTGGCAAAAGGAGCAACGTCCCAAGCCGGCTACCGTTGCGCCGGCGAGCGCGGTGCCCGGCAAGACCGAGCGCGTACCAGATGCGATACCCGCGCCGGCTCGGGGCACGCAGAGCGCCCCGGCCCCCGTCGCGGCGCCGGCCGCGGCCGCACCCAAGGGCGAGACGGTCCGCGTGCGGACCGATCTGCTGATCGTGGATATCGACACTCTGGGCGCAACCGTCGGGCGGGTAGAACTGCTCAAACACAAGCAGGCCTTGGGCTCTGCAAAGAACCTGGTCCTGCTCGGGCCCGAGCACCAGTACACGGCGCAAAGCGGACTGGCGGGCGAAAACGGCCCCAATCACCGCACACAGTGGGCGGTGCAGCCCGGCGACTACGTCCTGGCGGAGGGCATGGACTCACTCGTGGTCCGCTTTACCGGGAGCGGCATGGACGGATTGGAAGTCGACAAGATATTCACGTTCAAGCGCAATAGCTACGTTGCGGAGGTCGCGCTGGAAATCCGCAACCGGGGCATTGCGCCGGTTGCCCCGTTCGTCTACTACCAATTGACGCACGACGGCAAGCACGAGGCCAGCGGCACATCGGTCGCGCAAACCTTCGGCGCACAGAGCTTCACGGGATTCGCCCAGTACACGGAGGAAAGAAAGTTCGAGAAGGTCCAGTTATCGGATCTCGACGAGGGCAAGCCGGACCACCTGGCACGGGCCGAAGACGGCTGGCTGGCGTTTGTGCAGCACTATTTCGTCGCCGGGTGGCTGCCCGCGGCGAAAGTCACGCGCGACTACGTCATGGAAAAGCGCTCGGACGGATTGTACGCGGCGCGCATCGTGCTGCCGGTACCCGAGATCGCCCCCGGCGCGAGCGCGCGTACCGCGGCGCCGCTGTATGTCGGGCCGCAGGAGCAGCGCCGGCTGAAGGCGGCTGCGCCGGGTTTCGACCTGGTGGTGGACTACGGGTGGCTGACGATCATCGCGTGGCCCTTGTTCTGGCTGCTGGACAAGTTTCACGCGCTCAGCGGCAACTGGGGCGTCGCGATTATTCTGCTTACCGTGTTGATCAAGCTGGTGTTCTTCCCGCTTTCGGCGGCCAGCTACAAGTCGATGGCCAAGATGAAGCTGATCACGCCGCGGCTGACCAAGATCCGCGAGATGTACGGCAACGACCGCGCCAGGATGAACCAGGCGATGATGGAGCTGTACAAGACCGAGAAGATCAACCCGCTCGGCGGCTGCTTTCCCATCCTGGTGCAAATCCCGGTGTTCATCGCGCTGTACTGGGTGCTGCTTGCCGCGATCGAACTGCGCCATGCCCCGTTCATCCTGTGGATCAAGGATCTCTCCGCGCTGGATCCCTACTATGTATTGCCGGTGCTGATGGCCGCGACCATGGTGCTGCAAACGAGCATGAACCCCGTGCCGCCTGACCCGGTGCAGGCCAAGGTCATGAAGTTCATGCCCTACGTTTTCAGCGTGTTCTTCTTCTTCTTCCCCGCCGGCCTGGTGCTCTACTGGCTGGTCAACAACATCCTCTCCATCCTCCAACAGTGGCAGATCCAGCGCATGTTTAATCGCGACAAGACTGCCCATGCCAGACGCTGACCGGCCGCCGGGACCGCCACCGGACACCATCGCCGCGATCGCCACACCGCCAGGTCGGGGCGCGATAGGCATCGTTCGGGTCTCGGGGCCGCTGGCACCAGACATCGCGCGCCGTTTGCTCGACAAGCTGCCCGAGCCTCGTGTCGCCACACGCTGCCCCGCACGCGACGCTGCGGGGCACGTGCTCGACGAGGGTTTGGCCTTGTATTTTCCGGCGCCGAATTCCTATACCGGAGAGCACAGCCTGGAGTTCCACGGGCATGGCGGATCGGTGGTGCTGCGTTCGGTGCTTGCTGCCTGCCTGGACGCCGGCGCCCGGCTGGCCGAGCCCGGGGAGTACACACGCCGTGCGTTCCTCAACGGCCGCATGGACCTGGCGCAGGCCGAAGCGGTCGCCGACCTGATCGACGCGGCGAGCGAGGAGGCCGCGCGCAGCGCCCTGCGCTCCCTGACGGGAGAGTTCTCCGCCGCGATCGAAAGCCTGGCGGCGCAACTGGTCGAATTGCGTGCGCTAACCGAGGCCATGCTCGACTTTCCCGAGGAGGAGGTGGACGCGCTGCATCGCGACGATGTGGCGGCGCGTCTGGCTCGGCTGCGCGCTGCGCTCGCCGGGATCCTCGCCCGCAGCCGCGAAGGCAGCCTGCTGCGCACCGGCATCCATGCGGTACTCGCCGGCCGCCCAAACGTCGGCAAGTCGAGCTTGCTCAACCGGCTTGCGGGCGAGGAACGCGCGATTGTCACGCCCGTCCCGGGCACCACGCGCGACACTCTGCGCGAGTCGATCCAGATCGAGGGTGTGCCGCTTAACGTGGTAGACACCGCGGGGTTGCGTGATTCGCGCGACGAGATCGAACGCCTGGGCATCGAGCGTACGCGCCAGGAAGTCGCCCGAGCCGACCTCGTTCTGGCGGTGCACGATGCTTCTGCGCCGGATCACGCGCTTCCGGTCAGCGTGCCTGCCGCCGCGGCGTGCATCGATGTCTACAACAAGATCGATCTCGCGCCCGGGTTTCGGCCGCCGCCGGGCAAACATGCGGTGGTCTGTGTTTCAGCAAAGACAGGGATCGGCATGCAAGCACTGCGCCGCGCGATTCTTGAGGCTGCCGGGTGGAAATCGCACGGCGAGTCGGTGTTCCTTGCCCGCGAGCGCCACTTGCGCGCGCTGCACGCAGTAGGCGAGCATCTGGGGGCGGCGGCAGCGCGCATGCGGCAGTGGGAGTTGTTCGCCGAGGAGTTGCGGCTTGCGCAACAGTCGCTTGCCGCAATCACGGGGGAATTCAGTGCGGACGACCTGCTGGGGGAGATCTTTTCGCGCTTTTGCATCGGCAAGTAAAGGCTTCGAAGGGGCTGAGCGGGCAGGGTTTTTAGGCGTGGCGCGGTACCCGCACAGCGCGGTAAAATCCCAATCCCAATCACGCGGCCCCTCTCGGGCCGTTTTTCTTTCAGGAATTTACGCAGATGAACGCTCCTGGTTCCGCGCAAAAGGACCTGTCTGAGGCACCCGATTGGGTGCGCCACGCCGGCCTGCGCCAATGGGTCTCCGAGGTCGCGCAACTCGCCAAGCCCGAGCGCATCGTGTGGTGCGACGGATCGCAGGGCGAGTACGACCGCCTGTGCCGGGAACTGGTCGCCGCGGGCACCTTGACGCAGCTCCACCCGGGGCGGCGGCCAAACAGCTACCTGGCACGCTCGCACCCGAGCGACGTGGCGCGCATGGAGGACCGCACCTTCATCTGCAGCCAGAAGAAGGAGCAGGCAGGGCCGACCAACAACTGGATCGATCCCCGCGAGATGCGCGCGACGCTGCAGCGCCTGTTCGACGGCTGCATGCGCGGGCGCACCATGTACGTGATGGCGTTCTCCATGGGCCCGATCGGGTCTCATATTGCGCAGATCGGCGTCGAGATTTCCGATTCGGCCTACGTGGCGGTGAACATGCGCATCATGACGCGCATGGGTCGCGCGGTGGCCGACTGGCTGGGCGAAAGCGGGAATTTCGTGCCCTGCGTTCACTCGGTGGGCGCGCCGCTCGGCGCCGGCCAGAACGACGTACCCTGGCCGAGCAACGAGAAGGAAAAGTGGATCGTCCACTTTCCCGAAACGCGCGAGATCTGGTCCTACGGCTCCGGTTATGGCGGCAACGCGCTCCTGGGCAAAAAATGCCTTGCTCTGCGCATTGCCTCGGTGATGGCACGCGACGAAGGCTGGCTCGCGGAGCACATGCTGATTCTTGGCGTGGAATCTCCCGCCGGCCAAAAATCCTACATCGCGGCGGCGTTCCCGAGCGCCTGCGGAAAGACCAATTTCGCCATGCTCATCCCGCCCGCGGCTTACCGGGGCTGGAAGATCACCACTATCGGTGAGGATATCGCCTGGATCAAGCCCGGGCAGGACGGTCACTTGTACGCCATCAATCCGGAGGCCGGATTTTTCGGCGTCGCCCCGGGAACCTCCGAGGCGACGAATCCCAACGCGATGAAGACGCTCGCCTCGAACGTCATTTTCACCAATGTGGCGCTTACGCCCGAAGGCGACGTGTGGTGGGAAGGGATGACCGAGACGCCGCCGGCGCGTCTGATCGACTGGCAGGGCAAGCACTGGACTCCCGGCTGCGGACGGCTCGCGGCGCATCCCAACGCGCGCTTTACCGTGGCGGCATCGCAGTGCCCGTCCATGGATGCGAAGTGGGAGGACGCGGGCGGCGTGCCGATCTCGGCCTTTCTTTTCGGCGGCCGGCGCTCCAGCACCGTGCCGCTGGTAGTCGAGGCCCCGACCTGGGAAGACGGCGTGTACATGGCGGCCACGCTGGGATCGGAAACGACCGCGGCGATCACCGGCAAGGTCGGCGTGGTGCGGCGCGATCCGATGGCCATGCTCGCGTTCTGCGGGTACCACATCGGCGACTATTTCGCCCACTGGCTGAAGATGGGCAAGGCCGTGAAACATGCGCCGCGCATGTTCCGGGTCAACTGGTTCAGGAAGGACGCACAGGGCAAGTTCATCTGGCCGGGCTTCGGCGAGAACATGCGCGTGCTGGAATGGATCGTCGGCCGCTGCCATGGCCTGGTACAAGGCGTGGATACGTCACTCGGCATCATCCCGCGCTACGAGGACTTGAATTGGCGCGGCCTGGAGCGATTCACGCGTGAGCAGTTCCAGGAGATCGTGCGTGTGGACGGTCCCGCCTGGAAGGAAGAGGTCGCGGCGCACGACAAACTTCTCGCCAAGCTCGGCGCGCGCCTGCCGACGGAACTCGAGCAGCGCCGTACTCAACTGCATCAGAAGCTCGCGGCATGACCAGGGTCTTTCACCGCAAACCGCGTGAGGCCTATCCGATCGCGGTGCGCGGCGATGGCGCCTACTTGATCGATCGCGAAGGCAAGCGCTACCTCGATGCCTCAGGCGGCGCGGCGGTGTCCTGCCTCGGCCATTCGGACCAAGCGGCGGTCAAGGCGATCCAGGAGCAGCTCGGCAAGCTGGCGTTCGCACATACTTCGTTTTTCACCAACGAGCCGATGGAAGCGCTGGCCGACGCGCTCATAGCGCGCGCGCCTGCTCCCCTGGAAAGGGTGTACTTTGTTTCCGGTGGCTCGGAAGCCATCGAGGCGGCGCTCAAGCTGGCGCGGCAGTATTTTGTTGAGAAGGGCGAACCGCAGCGCCGTTACCTGATCGGCCGTCGCCAGTCCTATCACGGCAACACTCTGGGCGCGCTTGCGGTCGGCGGCAATGCCTGGCGCCGAAAACAATTCGAGCCGCTGCTTGTCCAGGCGACGCATGTCTCGCCTTGCTACGCCTATCGTGGCAAGCAGGCGGGCGAAACGGACGCGGCCTACGGCGAGCGCCTTGCCGTGGAGCTCGAAGCGGAGATTCGCAGGCTGGGCGGCGACAAGGTGATCGCGTTCGTCGCGGAAACGGTGGTGGGCGCCACGCTTGGCGCCGTGCCTCCGGTGGCCGGCTATTTCAAGCGGGTGCGCGAACTGTGCAACCGCCACGGCATCCTTCTGATCCTCGACGAAGTGATGTGCGGCATGGGCCGTTGCGGCGCGCTCTTTGCTTTCGAGCAGGAAGGTATCGTGCCGGACCTGGTCACAGTGGCGAAAGGGCTGGGCGCCGGATACCAGCCGATCGGGGCAACGCTCGTTGCCAAGCACGTCTACGAGACCATTGTCGCTGGCAGCGGTTTTTTCCAGCATGGCCACACCTATCTGGGCCACGCCGCCGCCTGCGCCGGCGCGCTCGCGGTTCAGCGCCGCCTGCACGAAGATGGACTGCTGGCGCGGGTCGCCCCCCTCGGGGCCTTGCTGGAGAAGAAACTGCGCGCTGCTTTTGGCGACCATCCGCATGTCGGCGACATCCGCGGCCGGGGCCTGCTCTGGGGGCTGGAACTGGTCGCCGACCGCGCCAGCAAAGCGCCGTTCGATCCGAAGCTGCGCGTGCACGCCCGCGTGAAGAAGGAGGCGCTCAAGGCCGGCCTCATGTGTTACCCGATGGGTGGCACGCTGGATGGCGTGCAGGGTGACCATGTGCTGCTCGCGCCGCCGTTCATCGTCGGGGAAGCGCAGCTGGACGAGCTGGTGTCCAAGCTCGGCGCGGCGCTCGACACGGTACTGCATTCTTCGGTTGCCGCGTAGTGGGCGCTTCCGCTAAGCTACGCCGGGATTTTCCCCACCAGGAGACAGTCATGCGCAAACTCAGCGCGCTCGCGGCAAGCCTGCTCGTCGCCGGCGCCTTCGCGTCCACCGCCCAGGCCCAGCAAAAGTACATCACCATCGGCACCGGCGGCGTCACCGGCGTGTACTACGCGGCGGGCGGCGCGATCTGCCGTCTGGTCAACAAAGACCGCAAAGACCACGGCATCCGCTGTTCCGTCGAATCCACCGGCGGCTCGGTATTCAACATCAATACCATCAAGGCGGGTGAATTGGACATGGGCGTTGCGCAGTCCGATGTACATTTCAATGCGGCGAAGGGCATGGCGCCGTTCAAGGAGCCGATGCCGGAATTGCGCGCGGTGTTCGGCCTGCACCCGGAACCCGTCACGGTGGTGGCGCGCAAGGAAGCCAACATCCGCAGCTTCGCCGACTTCAAGGGCAAGCGCTTCAACGTCGGCAATCCCGGCTCCGGCACGCGCTCCTCGCTCGAGGAGCTGATCGGCGCGATGGGCTGGAAGCTGTCCGATTTTTCTCTGGCTTCGGAACTGAAAGCCGACGAGCATGGGCCGGCGCTGTGCGACGGGAAGATCGACGGCTTCTTCTACCTGGTGGGGCACCCTTCGGCCAACATTCAGGACCCGACCACCGTCTGCGGTGCGAAGCTGGTGTCGGTGACCGGCCCGGTGCCGGACAGACTGGTGCGGGAGAAGTCCTACTACGCGAAGGCGACCATCCCGGGCGGCCTGTACCCGAACAACCCGCAGACCACCGAGACCTACGGTGTGCTGGCAACGTTCGTGTCCTCGTCCAAGGTTCCCTCGGACACCATTTACCGGGTGGTGAAGGCAGTGTTCGACAACTTCGACGAGTTCAAGAAGCTGCATCCCGCCCTTGGCGTGCTGACCCCGCAGGCGATGATCAAGGACGGTTTGTCGGCCCCGCTGCATGACGGCGCCATGAAGTACTACAAGGAGAAGGGCTGGTTGAAGTAAGCCGGGAAAGGCGCGCGGCAAACCAAAGGGCGAAACGTACGTTTCGCCCTTTGTTTTTTGGGGGGAGAAAAACATGGCCAGGCACGCGAAGAAGTCCAGCCCGGACCTGCAACAACTCATCGCCGATTCCGACACGGGCGGCCGCGCTGCGGGAGGACTCCCCGGCAAACTGATCTTCGCGGCGGCGGTCGGCTGGTCGCTGTTCCAGCTGTGGTACGCGTCGCCCTTGCCGTTCGCGTTCGCCTGGGGTGTGCTGAACGACACCGAGGCTCGTTCGCTGCATCTGGGCGCCGGACTGCTGCTCGCCTTCCTTTGCTTCCCGGGAATGCGCACTGTCTCGCAGCGCGCGCATATCCCGTGGATCGACTGGATACTGGCGCTCGCTGCCGCTTTCGCCGGTGCGTATTTCCTGTTTTTCTACGCCCAGCTCGCCACGCGGCCAGGCCAGCCTAACCTGCAGGACATCATCATCGCCACCGTCGGACTGCTGCTGCTGCTCGAGGCGACGCGGCGCGCCGTCGGCATGCCGATGACCGTCCTCGCGATCCTGTTTCTCGCCTACATCATCCTCGGCAGATACCTGCCCGATGTGCTTGCGCACAAGGGTGCGTCCTGGGAGCGGATGCTGTCGCACATGTGGCTGACCACCGAAGGCGTGTTCGGGGTGGCGCTGGGGGTTTCGGTCAGCTACATCTTCATCTTCGTGCTGTTCGGCTCGCTGCTCGACAAGGCGGGTGCCGGGAACTACATGATGCAGGTGTCCTTCGCCATGCTCGGGCACCTGCGCGGCGGCCCGGCCAAGGTCGCAGTGGTGTCCTCGGCGCTGAACGGTTTGATTTCGGGTTCTTCGGTGTCCAACGTGGTGTCCGGGGGCATTTTCACCATCCCGCTGATGACCAAGGCGGGCTATGGCGGCGTGAAAGCGGGCGCGATCGAGACCGCGTCGTCGGTCAACGGCCAGATCATGCCGCCAGTGATGGGCGCCGCTGCTTTTCTGATGGTGGAGTACGTCGGCATCCCCTACACCGACATCGTCAAGCATGCGTTTTTGCCTGCGATCATCTCGTACATTGCGCTGTTCTACATCGTGCACCTCGAGGCGCTCAAGCTCGGGATGGAGCCGATGGCACAGGCACGCCGGCGCCCGTTGCAGCAGAAGCTGGTCGCCTGGGGCCTTGGAATCTCCGGAACCATCGTTGTGTGCAGCGCTATCTACTGGGTGGCGGAGGGCGCGAAGAATCTGTTCGGCGCCACGGCGGCGCCGTGGATTCTCGGCATTTTGCTGGCGGGTCTGTACGTTTACACGGTGTGGGTGGCGTCGCGCTGCCCGGATCTGCCGCCTGACATCGACGTCGACAACCCGGTGCTGCCCGACACCTGGCCCACGGTCAAGGCGGGCATACATTTCCTGATTCCCATCGGGGTGCTGATCTGGTGCCTGATGATTGAAGAACTCTCGCCCTCGCTTTCCGCGTTCTGGGCCACGGTGTCGCTGCTCGCGTTGATGGCCACGCAGCGCCCGCTCACCGCGCTGTTGCGGCGCAAGGGCAAGCTGGCCATCGAAGCGCGCAAAGGCGGCGCCGAGATCATTGCCGGGCTGAATGAAGGCGCGCGCAGCATGATCGGCATCGCCATTGCCACCGGTACGGCGGGCATCATCGTCGGCGGCATCACGCTCACCGGCTTGGGCTTTCGCATGACCGACTTTGTCGAAGTGGTGTCGCAGGGCAATGTGTTTTTCATGCTGCTGTTCACTGCATTCGTGTGCCTGGTGCTCGGGCTCGGCGTGCCGACGACCGCGAACTACATCCTGGTGGCGACCCTAATGGCGCCAGTCATCGTCGAGCTGGGAGCCCAATCAGGTCTCGTGATCCCGCTGATCGCCGTGCATCTGTTCGTCTTCTACTACGGAATCATGGGTGATATCACTCCGCCGGTCGGGCTGGCGACGTTCGCGGCGGCTGCGATTTCTGGCGAAGACCCGATCCAGACCGGGATCCAGGGCTCGATCTACGCGCTGCGCACGGTGATATTGCCTTTTGTATTCGTGTTCAACCCGGCGCTGCTGATCATCGACGTGCACGGCTGGTGGGAGGTGCTCCTCGTCGGCTTCTCCGCCACAGTCGCTTCAATGGTTTTTGCCGCCGCAACCATGGGCTATTTCCAGACGCGCTGCAAGTGGTGGGAGATCGTATTGCTGCTGGCCGCCACGTTTGCGCTGTTTCGTCCCGACTACTTCATGAACAAGCTCTACGAGCCGTATACCGAGGTTCCCGCGAAGGAAATCTTCCGCGTGGCAAAGGAGTTGGGCGAGAACGACCGCTTGGTGCTGGTTATCGAGGGGACCAACGTGGAGGGCGAAGACGTGCGCAAGACGGTCGCCGTGCAGCTCACCAAGCCGGGCGAGGGGCGGGCGCGTGCCGCCGAAGCAGGCCTGAGTGTCAGTGTCGCGGGCAACGACGTACGCGTCACCGCGGTGAAATTCGGCAGCCGCGCCAAGAAGTCGGGCTTCGAGCAGGGCTTCAAGGTAGCCGCGATCAAGGTTCCGAACGACCGGCCCTCGGAGCACTGGGTGTATATCCCCGCGCTCGCGCTGGTGGCGTTCGTCTACTTCCAGCAGCGCGCACGCTTGCGCTTGCGCCCGCGTCGCGCGCGGGCCAGCTAGGCGCGGCGCAGCGAACCGTAGGCCAGCGCGGCCGCGGCGATCGAGACTGCGCCTGCGGCTGCGAACACCGCGGCCGAGTTCGCGCGTTCCAGCAGCAGGCCGCCGGCACCCAGCCCCAGGCCCACACCAGTCAACAGGCAGGACGTTGACCAGGTGAACGCCTCCGTGGCGTAGTGCGGCGGCGCGGTCTTGGCGACCAGCATCGATTGGATGATGAGGGCAGGCGCCATGACCACCCCTGCGACGACGCCAAGCACGGTAAATGCGATCGCATTGCCGATCAGGCCGAGCGCCGCGATCCCGGCGCCCATCAACAGGAGCATCAACGCGAACTGCTGCGGGAGGGGCAGACGCCAGCTGCGGCTGCCGTAGGCAAGGCCACCCGCTGCGCTGCCTACGCTCATCAGGCCGAGGATCAATCCGGCGAGTGCCGGCATGCCGGCTTCCGCAGCAAACGCGGTCACGCCGATTTCCAGCAGGCCGAAGGCTCCCGAATAGGCAAGGATCACCGCGAGCAGGGGTACGAATCCGCGTACTGCGAGCGGGCCAGTGAGACTGGGCGCTCTGCGCTCCTCGATGCGCCAGTGCGCGATGACGGGCGAACGAAGAAAAAACAGCGTGCCGGCGAGTCCGCTGGCGGCGGCGAACAGGACGGCGGCGCCGGCGGAGAGATACGCCACGAACAGCGCCACCAGCATCGGGCCGATGATGAAAATGATTTCGATGAGCACCGATTCGAGCGAGTACGCGGTGGCGAGCTGCGCCTCTTCGAGCAATCGCTGGCGCAGGAAAGTGCGCAGGCATACCGTGATCGGCGGAAAACTGGCGCCGGCGAGCGCGGCGAGCGCGAATCCCGTCCACAAGGGTGCATCGAAGTGCAGTGCTGCAACCAGCGTCACGAGCGTCGCCGGAAACACGAACGCAGACACCAGCAGCGTGCGGGCCGGTCCGGTCCGGTCGATGACGCGGCCCAGCACTGGCGCCATGGCCGCGAGTCCTGCGAGATAACAAGCCGCGACGGCACCTGCGAGTGCGAACGAGCCGCTGGACGCCTGGGTCGCGAGCAGAATTGCGAGGCCCAGGATGCCGATGGGGAGACGGCCGATGACGGAGGCGACGATGGTGCGCCTGAGATCGGGACGTTCCAGCAGTGTGGCGTAGCGGGCGAGAGAGATCACGGGGGCAGCGCGAAAGGGCCGCGATTGTCTCATGGGGGGAAGCATTGCTGCTGTGCAGCAAAGCTCTAAGTAGCTCTTGTTCCACGTGGAACATGACGCAGGGACCGGGCCCGCGCTAGTTTCACGTGGAACATTCACGTATCATGCCGCCTCCTCCGAATCGTCCCGCATGCGGTATCCGACCGAGTTTGACGTCATCGTGGTGGGTGGTGGGCATGCCGGCACCGAAGCCGCCCTTGCCGCCGCCCGCATGGGCAGTCGCACTCTGCTCCTCACTCATAGCATCGAGACGCTGGGCCAGATGTCGTGCAATCCCTCGATCGGCGGGATCGGCAAGGGACACCTGGTCAAGGAAATCGACGCTCTGGGCGGTGCTATGGCGCTCGCCACAGACGAGGCCGGCATCCAGTTCCGCATCTTGAATTCTTCGAAGGGCCCGGCTGTGCGTGCCACGCGGGCGCAGGCCGACCGTGTTCTGTATCGACGTGCCATCCGTCGCCGGCTTGAGAACCAGCCAAACCTGACTCTGTTCCAGCAGGCGGTGGACGATATCCTGCTCGAAGGCGACCGCGTCATAGGCGTGATCACGCAACTCGGCATCGTATTTCGGGGGCGCGCCGTGGTGCTCACCGCGGGGACGTTTTTAGCGGGGCGAGTCCATGTGGGTTTGCAGAATTACGCGGCAGGCCGGGCGGGGGACCCCGCATCGGCGACGCTTGCCGCCCGACTGCGGGAGCTGCAGTTTCCGGCCGGACGGCTGAAGACCGGGACTCCCCCGCGCCTCGACGGGCGGACTATTGATTTCACGGGGATGGAGATACAGCCAGGCGATACACCCGAGCCGGTTTTCTCTTTCCTCGGGAAGCGGGAGTTACATCCGCCGCAACGGCCGTGCTGGATCACACATACTAATGAGCGCACCCACGCGCTGATCCGCAAGGGTCTCGATCGTTCGCCGATGTACACGGGCGTGATCCGAGGCGTCGGCCCGCGCTATTGCCCATCGATCGAGGACAAGATCCATCGCTTCGCCGACAAGGCGAGCCACCAGATCTTTCTTGAACCCGAGGGTCTGGACACGAATGAAATCTATCCCAACGGCATCTCGACCAGCCTGCCCTTCGACGTGCAGCTCGAGCTGGTGCGTTCTGTCCGCGGCCTCGAGAATGCGGCCATCCTGCGACCCGGGTACGCCATCGAGTACGACTACTACGATCCGCGCAATCTGAAGTCCTCGCTTGAGACGAAGACCGTGGGCGGACTGTTCTTCGCAGGCCAGATCAATGGCACCACGGGATACGAGGAGGCGGCCGCGCAGGGACTCCTGGCGGGTATCAATGCTGCCTTGCAGATGCGGGGCGAGGCGGCTTGGTGCCCGCGCCGAGACGAGGCGTACCTGGGCGTGCTGGTAGACGACCTCATCACACGCGGGGTGTCAGAGCCCTACCGCATGTTCACCAGTCGCGCGGAGTACCGCCTGATGCTGCGAGAAGACAACGCCGACCAGCGCTTGACGGAAATCGGGCGTCGACTGGGAGTCGTGGACGATGCGCGCTGGGACGCTTTCTGCTTAAAGCGCGACGCGATCGTGCGAGAGCAGGACAGGCTTGAGCACTTGTGGGCGAGGCCGAACCAGCTGCCGGAAGCCGACGCGCTTCGAGTCCTCGGCAAGCCTATCGACCGCGAGCATTCGTTCGCCGCGCTCCTCCGTCGGCCTGACGTGAGTTATCGCTCACTTATGACACTCCCAAGTGCCGGAAGGGGCGTTGATGATGACCGCGTCGCGGATCAGGTCGAAATCCAGGCCAAGTACCGAGGCTATATCGAGCGCCAGAAAGACGAGGTCGCGCGGCACGCCCAGCAGGAAGATCTGAAGCTGCACTCGGACTTCGACTACCGCCTGGTACGTGGACTTTCCAAGGAGGTGCAGCAGAAACTCGCGCTGCAACGACCCGAGACCGTGGGGCAGGCCGCCCGCATGTCGGGGGTTACGCCTGCGGCGATTTCCCTCCTGCTGGTGCATTTGAAGAAGGGCGCGCAGCCACAAAAGAAGCGTGCATGACGTCGAGGGAGACCGCGCTGCGACGCGGCCTCGAGGCGCTTGGATTGTCCTTGCCGGCGGGCGCGCAGGACAAGTTGCTCGCCTACCTCGAATTGCTCGCGAAATGGAACAAGACCTATAACCTGACTGCGATTCGCGATCCGGACAAGATGATCGGCCTCCACCTGCTCGACTCGCTCGCCGTGCTGCGGCATCTGCCGGCGGGAAGTCTCGCCGACGTCGGCTCGGGAGGCGGCCTGCCTGGAATTCCTCTGGCCATCGCCGAACCCACGCGGTGCGTGACACTGAATGACGCCAACCACAAGAAGGCCGCCTTCCTGCAGCAGGCGGTCATCGAATTGCGGCTGACCAACGCCCAGGTGCACATAGGGCGCGTGCAGGCGTGGCACCCGGCGGAGTCATTCGCGTGCGTCGTCACCCGCGGATTCGCCGAACTGGCGGATTTCATCGCGGCTTGCCGCCACCTGGTTGCGCCTGGCGGTGTGCTCGCCGCAATGAAGGGCGTGTTCCCGCAAGGCGAGCTGGAACGCGTGCCTGCCGACGCGCACTGCCGCGACGTGCACCGCCTCGACGTGCCGTTGCTCGACGCGGCGCGGCACCTCGTTCTGTGTCGGTGCGCGGGTTGAGCATGGCGCGCGTCATCGCAGTGGTGAACCAAAAGGGTGGCGTCGGCAAGACGACGACCAGCGTCAACCTCGCCGCGGCGCTGGCACGCGCCGGCCAACGCACGCTGCTGGTCGACATCGATCCGCAGGGCAACGCCACCATGGGCAGCGGCGTCGACAAGCGCGTCGCTTCGCGCACTGTGTATCACGCGCTGCTCGGCCTGGGCGAGGTCGCCAACATCCGCACGCGCGCGGAGCGCGGCGGCTACGATCTGTTGCCCGCCAACCGCGAGCTGGCTGGCGCGGAGGTCGAATTGGTGGAGCTGCAGAACCGCGAAGGCCGCCTGAAGTCGGCACTCGGCGCCATCGAGGGCGAATACGATTTCGTGTTCATTGATTGCCCGCCGTCCCTTTCACTGCTGACGCTGAACGGCCTGGTGGCCGCGCACTCCGTACTGATCCCGATGCAGTGCGAGTACTACGCGCTGGAGGGGCTGTCGGACCTCGTCGACACCATCAAGCGGGTGCGCGCGAATCTCAATCCAAGGCTTGAGATCGCCGGTCTGCTGCGCACTATGTATGACGCGCGCAACACGCTCGCGCAGCAGGTCTCCGACCAGCTCGAATCGCACTTCGGCGACAAGGTCTACCGCAGCATCGTGCCGCGAAACGTCCGCCTTGCGGAAGCGCCGAGCTACGGCACGCCCGCGGTCCTGTGGGATCCGGAGTCGAAGGGCGCCCAGGCCTACCTCGCGCTGGCCGGGGAAGTGCTCGAGCGCGAGCGCATCGGCCTGTCGGCGGCAGCGTGAAACAATTGAGGCGCCAGTCATGAGCAAAGCAAGGGGATTGGGACGCGGGCTGGACGCGCTGCTTGGTGTGGGCGATGCGCCGCGCGATGCGCTCACCACGCTGCCCGTGGGCCGCATCCGGCCCGGCAAGTACCAACCGCGCACGCGCATGGGCCAGGAAGCGCTGGCCGAACTCGCTGCGTCCATCAAGACGCAGGGGTTGATGCAGCCGGTCCTCGTGCGCCCGGTGGACCGCGACCGCTACGAGCTGATCGCAGGCGAGCGGCGCTGGCGCGCCGCGCAGATGGCTGGCCTGCAGGAAATCCCCGCGATGGTAAGGGAGGTTGCCGACGAATCGGCGCTGGCGATGTCGTTGATCGAGAACATCCAGCGCGAGAATCTCAATCCCATGGAAGAAGCGGCCGGGCTGCAAAGGCTGGTCGACGAATTCCGCATGACGCACGAGCAGGCGGCCGACGCGGTGGGGCGTTCCCGCAGCGCCACCACCAATCTGCTGCGGCTCCTGCGCCTCGCGAAGCCGGTGCAAGGCATGGTGATGGAAGGCGTGCTGGAGATGGGGCATGCCCGGGCCGTGCTCGCGCTCGATGGCGCGCGCCAGATCGAGGCGGCAAACCGCGTGGCGGCGCGCGGCTTGTCAGTGCGCGACGCCGAGGCGCTGGTGGCCAAGATGCTGCGTGGCCAAGGCGCACGGCGCACCACGAAGGCCGATCGCGACTTGGCCCGGCTGGAGGAAGAGGTTTCCGGCCGTCTGGGCACGACCGTCGAAATCCGCGCAACGCGCAAGGGCCGGGGGAAAGTGATCGTGCATTACTCGGGCCTCGATCACCTGGATCAACTGCTCAAGAAGTTGCGTTGAAATCAAATCCAATATTGCGGCGCAATGCGTTGACCACTGTTCATGCAACCCGTTAAAATTGCGCGGCTTTGCAGGGCACCAGGAGCATGAACGCCAGTCTGGGCGTCCTGCGCAAGCCGATCCACACCGTTGTGCGGTGGCAATTGATCGCCACCGCCGCCTTGACGCTCGCCGGGGGGATTCTGGCCGGAGTCGACGGCGCGCTGTCAGCGGCTCTGGGTGGCGCGGTGAGCGTCTGTGCCGGCTGGATTTCCGCAGTGATTGCATCGAAGGGCAAGGCGCGGTCCGCGGGGGAGGTCCTCATCGGCGCGCTGTTGGCCGAAGGCGTCAAGATCGGCCTCATCGTGCTCCTGCTGTGGCTGGTGCTGGCGACCTACAGGGGCATCGTCATGCCTGCGTTCATCGGCTCGTTCGTCTTGACGGCCGTTTTTTATGCAATGGCGTTTTTTGTGCGTGACTACGAATAAGCGATGGCTGCCGGCAAAGACTTCAACGCGACGGATTACATCCAGCATCACCTGACGTTTCTCACCAAGCCGGTGGGCGACGGCGGCTTCTGGGCGCTCAACGTCGATTCGTTGATCACGGCGGCGTTGGTCGGCGTGCTGGCGATGGGCTCGATCTGGTGCGTGGTGCGCGGCGCCACCTCCGGCGTGCCGAACAAGCGCCAGGCGTTCGTCGAACTGCTGATCGAGTTCGTCGACGAGCAGGTGAAGGGCATCTTCCACCACGGCGACCGCAACAAGTTCGTGGCCCCGGCGGCGCTTACGGTGTTCGTCTGGGTACTGGTGATGAACGCCATGGACTTCCTGCCGATCGACATCATCGTCGCGCCGCTGGAATGGATCGGCCTGCACGCCTGGCGCCCGGTGCCGACCGCCGACATCAACACCACCTTCGCGCTCGCGCTTTCGGTGTGGTTTCTTATGATCTGGTTCTCCATCGCCGTCAAGGGACTGGGCGGATGGATTCACGAATTGTTCTGCGCGCCGTTTGGTTCCAACCCGATATTGTGGCCCGCCAACCTGCTGTTGAACGCTATCGAGTATGTGTCGAAGCCGCTGTCGCATGCGCTGCGCCTGTTCGGCAACATGTATGCGGGCGAGATCATCTTCCTGCTGCTCTGGCTGCTGGCCGCGACCGGCATAGTTGGTACCGTGCTTGCCGCCGTGCTCGGCCTGGGCTGGGCGATTTTCCACATTCTCATCGTGGTGCTGCAGGCCTATATCTTCATGATGTTGACCGTGGTCTACATCGCCATGGCCCACGAGCACCACTAACCGATTTCAGTTCGACTTCACGCTCAGAAAGGAAAGCACCATGGAAAAACTTCAGATGCTGGCGATGATTCAGGCCTACACGGGCATCGGCATTGGCCTGATGATCGGGGTAGGCGCGGCCGGCGCGTGCATCGGCATCGGCATCATGTCGAGCAAGTTTCTCGAGGCCGCAGCGCGCCAGCCGGAGCTGACCAACTCGCTGCAGGCAAAGGTGTTCCTGCTGCTCGGCCTGATCGACGCCTCGTTCATCATCGGCGTCGGCCTGGCGATGATGTTCGCGTTCGCCAACCCTCTGCTCGCCGTGATCCAGTAGGCGCGCGCTCCGCGAAGAGACGGCAATGAGCTTCAATCTGACGTTGGTCGGGCAGGCGCTCACGTTCGCGCTGTTCATCTTGTTCACCGTGAAGGTGGTGTGGCCCTACATGTTGCGCGCCATTGAAGCGCGGCAGAAAAACGTCGCCGACGGCCTGGCCGCCGCCGAGCAGGGCAGGAAGTCGCTCGAGCAGTCCGCGAAGCAGGCGGGCGACGAGATCACCGGCGCGCGCAGCCGCGCGGCCGACATCGTCGCGCAGGCCGAAAAGCGTTCGGCGCAGTTGATCGAGGAAGCCAAGGCCAGCGCCGCGGCGGAAGGCGAGCGCGAGAAGGCCGCTGCGAAGGCCGACATCCAACAGGAAGTGTCGCGCGCGCGCGAGAAGCTGCGCGACCAGGTCGCCGCGCTGGCGGTGGCCGGCGCAGAGAAGATCCTGCGCCGCGAGGTCGACGCCAATGCGCACGCCGACCTGCTCGACGCGATCAAGAAGCAGCTCTAGGAGCAATGGCCGAACCCGGCACCATCGCGCGACCCTACGCCGAGGCGGTGTTCAGGCTCGCCGACGGCGCAGGTACACTCGCCGAATGGTCCACGGCGCTCGCGAATCTGTCCGCTGTGGCCGCAGATGCGCGCGTGCGCGCGGCGGTGGGCGACCCGAACCTGTCCGCGACCAGGGTCGCAGGCCTGATCATTTCGATCCTCGCCGGCAGGCTTTCGGGCGACGCCGAGAATTTCGTGCGCGTGCTGGCGGAAAACGGCCGGCTGGGGGTGGTGGCGGAGATCCGCACGCATTTCGAGGCGCTCAAGAATGAGCGCGAAGGCACGGTCGAGGCAGAGGTATATACGGCGTTCGAGATGAATCAGGAACAGCTCGCCGACCTGGTCTCGCGACTGGAGAAGAAAACCGCCCGCAAGGTGAAAGCGCGCGTCAGCGTGGACAAGTCGTTGATCGGCGGGGTCAAGGTGGTGATCGGCGACAAGGTCATCGATGGTTCCGCGCGCGCCCAGCTGGTCGCGCTCGAGAACGCACTGAAAGCTTAAGGAGCAGCCATGCAACTCAACCCGTCCGAAATTTCGGAACTGATCAAGAACCGGATCCAGAACCTGGATGCCGGTGCGCAGATGCGCACCCAGGGTACCGTGGTATCGGTGACCGACGGCATCTGCCGCATCCACGGGCTGTCGGACGCGATGCAGGGCGAGATGCTGGAGTTCCCGAAAAACACCTTCGGCCTGGCGCTCAACCTGGAGCGCGATTCAGTCGGCTCGGTGATCCTGGGCGAATACGAGCACATCACCGAGGGCGACACGGTGAAGTGCACTGGCAAGATCCTTTCGGTGCCGGTGGGTCCCGAGCTGCTCGGGCGCGTGGTGAATTCCCTGGGTGTCCCGATCGACGGCAAGGGACCGGTCAACGCCAAGATGACCGACGTCATCGAGAAGGTGGCGCCGGGCGTCATCGCGCGGCAATCGGTGTCGCAGCCGGTGCAGACGGGCCTCAAGGCGATCGACG
>CAZOSA010000004.1:0-4641 GCA_964582155.1 uncultured Enterobacteriaceae bacterium
GGTGCAGATGTTCTTCCTGCTGCGCCGGCAGATGATCCGGCCGTATCGCAAGCCGCTGGTGATCTTCACGCCGAAGAGCCTGCTGCGGCACAAGGAATCGGTGTCGCCGCTGGCAGAGTTCTCCGAGAGCAAGTTCAAGGCGGTCAACTGGGAATGGGACGAGAGCATCCGGCCCGAGAAAGTGAAGCGCGTCGTCGTCTGCAGCGGCAAGGTGTTCTTCGACCTGATGGCGGCGCGCAAGGAGCAGGGCATCAAGGACATCGCCATCGTACGCATCGCGCAGCTCTACCCCTTCCCGCACGACGACTTCCAGGCTCAGATCGATCTTTACGGCCAGGCGCAGGAAGTGCTGTGGTGCCAGGAGGAGCCGGGCAACCAGGGTGCCTGGCACCGCATCCAGCATTATCTCCTGCGCCACATGCGCCAGAACCAGATCCTGGCCTACGCCATGCGCAAGTCCTCGGCGTCGCCCGCGGTGGGCTACCTGTCGCTGCACGTCGCGCAGCAAAAGGAGCTGGTGGCGGCGGCGTTCGCCCCGATCACCGACAACCTTGTAATGCCGGTGCAGGGCAGCGCGAGGAAAGGCGGAGCGGATGCTGATTGAAGTGAAAGTGCCGCAGCTCTCCGAGTCGGTTTCGGAGGCGACTTTGCTCGCCTGGCACAAGAAGCAGGGCGAGGCGGTGAAGCGCGACGAGACCCTGATCGACATCGAGACTGACAAGGTGGTCCTGGAGCTGCCCAGCCCCGCCGATGGCGTGCTGGCGAGCATCCTGAAAGGCGACAAGGCAACGGTGGTGGCGGGCGAGGTGATCGCGAAGATCGATACGGAAGGCCGCCCTTCTACGATCGCGCCTTCCGCCGCTTCTGCGGAAGGCGCGAAACCAGCCTCACCTCCCGCGGCAATGCCAGCTGCCAGGAAGCTCGCCGCAGAAAAGGGTATTGATCCGGCGACCGTCCAAGGCACCGGCCGCGACGGCCGCGTCACGAAAGCCGACGTGCTGGCGCAAACGGCGCAACCGGCGGCGAAGGCCCCGCTGCCGCAACCCCCGCCGCCGGCGGGCGTGGCGCAGGCACCGTCGGGCCGGTCCGAGCAGTGTGTGCCGATGTCGCGCCTGCGCGCGCGTATCGCCGAGCGCCTGGTGCAGTCGCAGGCCACCGCCGCGATCCTCACCACCTTCAATGAAGTCAACATGCAGCCGGTGATGGACCTGCGCAGGAAATACGCCGAGCGCTTCGAAAAGGAGCACGGCGTGCGCCTGGGCTTCATGTCGTTCTTCGTCAAGGCGGCGGTGCACGCGCTGAAGAAGTACCCGCTGGTGAACGCCTCGGTGGACGGCAACGACATCGTCTACCACGGCTACTACGACATCGGCGTCGCCGTGGGCAGTCCGCGCGGCCTGGTGGTGCCGATCCTGCGCGACGCCGACCAGCTGGGGTTCGCCGCCATCGAGAAAAAGATCGCAGAGTTCGGCCAGAAGGCGCAAGACGGCAAGCTCTCGCTGGAGGAGCTCACCGGCGGGACATTTTCGATCTCCAACGGCGGCGTGTTCGGGTCCATGCTCTCGACGCCGATCATCAACCCGCCGCAGTCGGCGATCCTCGGGGTGCACGCCACCAAGGAGCGCGCCGTGGTCGAGAACGGTCAGGTGGTGGTGCGGCCGATGAACTACCTCGCGCTGTCCTACGACCATCGCATCATCGACGGCAGGGAAGCGGTGCTCTCGCTGGTGGCGATGAAGGAGGCGCTGGAGGATCCGGCGCGCCTCGCGCTCGAGATCTGAACGGTGGCCCAGTCGTTCGACGTGGTGGTGATCGGAGGCGGTCCCGGCGGCTATATCGCCGCGATCCGCGCCGCGCAGCTCGGCCTCAGGGCCGCCTGCGTGGACGACTGGCGCGGCGCGGACGGCAAGCCCGCGCTCGGGGGCACCTGCACCAACATCGGCTGCATCCCGTCCAAGGCGCTGCTGCAATCGTCGGAGAACTACGAGCAGGCCGGGCACGGCTTCGCCGAGCATGGGGTGAAGGTCAAGGGCCTGGAGCTCGACCTGGCGCAGATGCTCAGGCGCAAGGACAAGGTGGTGAAGCAGAACAACGATGGCATCACCTACTTGTTCAAGAAGAACAAGGTGGCCTTCTTCCACGGGCGCGGCAGCTTCGGGAAGTCCCCAAACCAGATCCGGGTCGGGGATGAAACGCTCGACGCAAAGCACGTTATCGTGGCCACCGGCTCGATCCCGCGCGCGCTGCCCGGGGCCGAATTCGACGAAAACCTGGTCCTCAGCAACACGGGGGCGCTGGTCATCCCGGAGGTCCCCAAGCGCCTCGGGGTCATCGGGGCGGGGGTCATCGGCCTGGAGTTGGGCAGCGTATGGCGGCGCCTGGGTTCGCAGGTCACGATCCTCGAAGCACTGCCGGCCTTTCTGGGGGCGGCCGACGAACAGATCGCGAAGGAAGCCGCCAAAGTCTTCGCCAAACAGGGCCTGGACATCCACCTCGGGGTCAAGGTCTCCAAGGTTTATGCATCAAAGAAAAACGTTACAGTTCAGTATACTGAAGAATATAGTTCATCCAAAATATTGGAGTTCGACAGGCTCATCGTGTCAATCGGCCGGGTGCCGAACACGGACGGGCTCCATGCCGCTGCGGTGGGCCTGAAGCTGGACGAAAAAGGCTACATCGCCGTCGACGAGGATTGCCGCAGCAACCTGCCCAACGTCTGGGCGATCGGCGACGTGGTGCGCGGGCCGATGCTCGCGCACAAGGCTGAAGAAGAAGGCGTGGCGGTCGCCGAGCGCATTGCGGGCAAGAAGCCGCACGTGGACTTCAATACCGTCCCCTGGGTGATCTACACGGCGCCGGAGATCGCCTGGGTCGGCAAGACCGAGCAGCAACTGAAGGCCGAGGGCGCGGAGTACCGCGCGGGCACCTTCCCGTTCTCCGCCAACGCGCGCGCGCGGGCGCTCGGTGAACCCGCGGGCCTGGTCAAGTTCCTGGCCGATGCGAAGACCGACCAGATCCTCGGCGTGCACATCATGGGGCCGTTCGCCGGCGAGCTGATCGCCGAGGCCGTCGTGGCGATGGAGTTCCGCGGCTCGAGCGAGGACATCGGCATGATCTGCCATGCCCACCCGTCGCTGTCGGAGGCGATGAAGGAGGCCGCCCTGGCAGTCGACAAGCGCGCGCTGAACCTATGAGGCAGGCGCTGGCGCTCCTTTGCCTGGCGCTCGCAGGCTGCTCTACCACGCAGATCTACCCGACGCTGCAGGAGCAGCGCATCTCCTTGCGCCCGGGCGAGCTCGAAGCCGCGGGGCTCGCGTTCATCACCCCCTCCACCGTGACCGGGCAGGAGCAGGAGAAGCAGGCGGTGGCGCTCAGCTTTGCCGAAGTCACGAAGCGCGAGCGGCCCGCCGTGGGCGTGACGACGCTGGCCGAGACGCTGGGCGCGGTGAACAAGGCAGGCCTGGCTGACACCTACAGGAGGATGTACGACGACTACCGCGACACCGGCCTGTTCTCGGCCGACGCGCTGAGGCGCGTGGGTGCCGCCACCGGCAGGCGCTACATCGCGCAGTTGAAGCTCCAGCGCTTCGAGCAGGGCGCCAAGGAGCGTTTCGGCATGCTCGGCATCCGCATCATCGAAACCCAGTACGCGCACCTGCGCCTGTTCCTGCAGGTGTGGGACAGCGCTGACGGCAGCATCGCCTGGGAAGGCGTGCAGGAGATGCGCGTTTCCGAGGATACGCTGACCGAGGAGCCGGTGATGCAGCGCACGATCCTCGAGCGCACGGCGCGCGACCTGGTCGCCAGGCTGCCGTAGCGTCGCCCGGCGTCGTCGTCGCGCTCCAGGAGCGGAGCCTCGCCAAATTTGAACCGCGGTTAGGATTGCGGTCATGAACGACCTCGAGCGGTACTTCGCGCAGAACGCCGGGCGGCAGATTTTCAAGTGGAAGCACTACTTCGAGATCTACGAGCGGCACCTTTCGAGATTCCGCGGCACCGATGTTCACCTGGTCGAGTTTGGCGTGGCCCAGGGCGGCTCGATGCAGATGTGGAGGCACTATTTCGGTCCGCGCTGCCGCATCTACGGCGTCGACAAGAACCCGGCCTGCAAGCAGGTCGAGGAAGACCAGGTCGAGGTGTTCATCGGCGACCAGGCGGACAGGAAATTCCTGCGCGGGCTGGCGGCGAAGATCCCGCGCATCGACGTGCTGATCGACGACGGCGGGCACCGGATGAAGCAGCAGATCCGCACCTTCGAGGAGCTGTTTCCCAGCGTTGCAGCGAACGGCGTGTACCTGTGCGAGGACCTGCACACTTCGTACTGGTCCAACTACGGCGGCGGATACCGCAGGCGCGGCACGTTCATCGAGTATGCCAAGAATTTCATCGACGACATCCAGGCCTGGCATGCTCGGGGCGGGCGGCCGCACATCACCGAATTTACCCGCTCGGTCCACTCGCTGCACTTCTACGACAGCGTGCTGGTGATCGAGAAGCGCACGATCGAGCCGCCGACACATTCGAAGACCGGGACCGCTTCCATCCCGGATTTCCACGCGCAGCCGAAGCTCATGAAGCGCATCGAGCGGGGGCTGAAGCGGGGCATCCGGCGCATCACCGGGCGCGAGCGCTGACGTGGGC
>CAZOSA010000004.1:4741-25886 GCA_964582155.1 uncultured Enterobacteriaceae bacterium
CGGGGGCTGAAGCGGGGCATCCGGCGCATCACCGGGCGCGAGCGCTGACGTGGGCACCGGGCTATGGACACCGTCGTCTCGTGGTGCGATTCTCACGCGCTTGGGTCGCTGGCAGCCGAAGGCGGTGGAGCGCGCGCCCCGAAAAGTCGAACTGCTGCCCTGGATCGAAGCGTAGTCGCCGCCCGCCCTGCCATATGTACGTTGGCACACAGCGCCTGAGCGCGCACCGGCGCACAATGTGGCGCATGAGGTGATGCCATGAGCCCGGACACAGGAGTAGCGGATATGAAGGACAGGCGCAAGGCGGCGCCGCCGGCAGGGCAATCGCGCCACGATGCCCCGCACGATGCGGTGACCGGCCTGCCGAACCCGGCGTTTTTCAGTGACCGGCTGCACAATGCCCTGGCGCAGGCGCAACGCCACGACTGGCGCCTGGCAGTGATGTTCATCGAACTCGATGCGCTCAAGAGCATCAACGAAAAGCATGGACACGATGTCGGCGACCGGGTCCTGCAACTGGTGGCGCGGCGCCTGCAGGCGTTGGTGCGCGGCGGCGATACGGTCAGCCGCCGCGGCGGGGGTGAGTTCCTGTTCCTCATGCTGGAAGCCAAGGACGAGGCCAATGTCGTGACCTTCGCCGGCACGATCATCGAGCGCATCGCCCAGGCGTGCGAGGTCGACGGTGCGAGCCTCACGGTGAAATCCAGCATCGGCATCGCGCTCTATCCCGAGGATGGACGCTCGGCCTCCGAGCTGTGCAAGCATGCCGACCTTGCGTTGTACGCGGCCAAGCAGCAGGGAAAGGACGTGGTACTGCACAGCCAGATGCAGCAGCGGTAGCGGCCGCGTTCGGACGCGCCCGTAACCGGTTGCTCGCGTTCGCGGGAATATTGCATCGGCATACTTTGACTATGCCTGTAGTATTCAGGCCGGCTGACGTCCGCGGGCGCCGATGGGTATGGACAGATTGATCGTCGAAAACTTGCAGGCCGGCATAACGGCGCGCTTTGGCAGGATTCGCGGCCTGCTTGCCGGCGTGCGCAATGCTTTTGCGCCTTCTCTGCGAATCGGGCGTGCACGACAGGCCCGCCCGCCGGGCGTCGCGCCGCGCATCCTGCTGCTGACCTCGACCCTGGGTTCCGGTCACGTCGCGGCCACCCGGGCCGTCGAGGCCGCCTTGCTCGAGCGCCTGCCCGCAGCGACTGTCCGCACGCTCGATTTCTGGTCGCTGATGGACGCAGGCGTGGCGCACACCATCCGCAACGCCTATCTCCGGCTTGTGCAGGAGCATCCGGAACTCTACGACAGCATCTACCAGCTGGACCAGGGCCTCTGGCGCGATCTGCTCGAGCGCAATCGGATGCCGCCTTCCGCATTGGCTGCCGCGTTCGATTGCTTCGCCAGCGCGTGCGCCGAGTGCGTCCCACCGGAGCAGGACCGGGGGCACCATGCGTCGGACCGGCTGCTTTTCCGTCTGCTGTGTTCGTCTCTACCGGGTCGCGCGAAGAGCGCGCCGGCAAACAGCGTGCTGCTGCGGCTCGGTCTGTTCAAATGGAGTTGGGCACGGCTTGCGCACCGATTGGAAACACGCCTCCTGGCGTTCCCGCCGGATGCAATAGTCGCCACGCAGATGGGTCCCGCCGCCCTGCTTGCGTCGATCAGGAAGCACCGCGGACTGGACATTCCCACTGTCGGCGTGCCGACCGATTTCGGCATTCACGATTTCTGGGCGCGACGGGGAATCGAAATGTACGGCGTGGCGCATGAAACGGTGGCCAATCTGCCAAGCGTGGAACCCTCCCGCATAGTGGTCACCGGCATTCCGCTGATGCCGGGCTTTCGCCACCCGCCCAGCGCAAGCCAGGCACGGGCGGAGCTCGGCCTCGACCAGAATCGCCCGGTAGTGCTGGTCCCGGGCGGCGGACTCGGACTGGGAGTCGATGCCGTCGTTGCAAGGCTCCTGTCGGGAATACCGGACGTTCAGCTGCTCGCACTGACTGCGCGCAATGCAGCGGCACAGGCGGCACTCGCCCCGCTCGCGGCACGTTACCCATCGCGGCTGCATATGCACGGCTGGACCGACCGCATGGAAGTTTTTATCCGCGCGGCCGATATCGTGGTCGGCAAACCCGGCGGACTGACCGTCGCCGAAACGCTCGCCTGCGGCCGACCGCTGCTCGCTACACGTTCGCTGCATGGACAGGAAGGGTTCAACGTGCGCTTCCTGGAACAGCACCGTGTCGGCTGCCTGGTATCCGACGACGAACTGGTGCCGCGCATCGTAGCGATGCTCGCCGATCGCGCAGAACTCGCCCGTATCCAGGATCGAGCCTGGGCGCTCGGCCGGCGTGACGGCGCGGATCGTATTGCGGAACTGGTGTTCGCAACGGCAAGGCAAACCGCGGGGGCGGCATGATGGAGTGGCTGCGCCGCATCGTCAGGTTCTGCCTGCGCGCAGTGGACGGCCTTTATCACCGCTGGCACCGGCTGCAGCCGGTGGGCCCGCTTTTGTTCGTCGGGCACGGGCGCAACAGCGGCCCGGCACGACGCTTCGCCGACGGCACCGAGCTCGGACCCGGCGATGTTTTCGGGATACTGCATTTCAACAACGCGCGCATCGCTGCGCTCGACGCCGGAACACCGAACGCGATCGGCCTGAGCTTTGCGCGCCTGCTGTTCGAATCGCTGCGCACCCTTGCCGATCTCTCGCGCGGCGACGAACGGTTCCGCGAGATCAAGGTGTTCCAGGGCATCGGCTGGCTGCGCCACGGCGAGCAGATCGGATTCATCAATGAGCCGGTCCCGGAAGGCCGGCGCAAGCGGTTTCTGGCGATGCATATCGGCCTGCTGGTGTGGGCCTTCGCGCCGCGCAAAGGCACCGCGATCGCGGCCAGCCCGGAGCCGACGCTCACCTGGCTCACGCGCGCAGCGTTGCTCAAACGCTTCGCAAGCGAGGGGAACAATGCGCGGACGCTACGCGACACCGCCGCTGACGCACGTCACGCCTGACGACGGGCGCATCTGGCTCACGTTCGACGACGGGCCGGATCCGGAATGGACGCCGCGCATTCTCGACGTCCTTGCGCAGAAGAACATGCGCGCCACGTTCTTCGTGATCGGCCGCGCGGCGCGTGCGCATGCCGATGTCGTTCGCCGGATCGGGAACGCGGGGCACGAAATCGGCAACCACACCTGGAGCCATCGCCATCCCTGGACCATACGTTCGCGCGCCGCGCGCCAGGAAGTGCGCGACGGCGCGGCGGCGATCGCCGATGTCGTCGGCCGCGCGCCGAAATTCTTCCGCCCTCCGCATGGCCGCCTGCGTCAATGCATGATCGACGAAGCCGAGGCCGGCGCGCAGCGCGTTGCGCTATGGAGCCTGAGCGCCGTGGACTGGGGACCGCTGGGCCATGCTCGCGCAATTGCCGCACGGCTGGAGAAGGCAGCGGCCGGCGATATCGTCCTGATGCACGACGGCGCGCGCGGCATCAACCGGCCGGATGAACTCGCCCGCGTCCTGCCGGCTTTTCTCGAACGGATTGCGCGCGGAAGGCTCAGCGTGGAGTCGCTAGGTACTGCCTGCCATCCGGTGTGAAACGGTGCGCCGAATGGAGCCCCGGCTTCAGCCGGGCGGCGGCGGCCCTTCTTCTGCTGGTCTCGTGCGCGACGAGCGCGCCCGAGCCGGTCCTTCCCGAGCTTCGGGAACGCCTCGCCGAAACGACGGTCGTCCTCGTTCCCGGAGTCACGGGCACCAAGCTCGTCGACCGCAGCACCGGACGCACAGTCTGGGGGAACACCTGGAGTTTCTTGTCCCCGCACGACGGCGGTCATGCGATGGCCCTCCCCATCGTGAATTCGCAAGACACGATCGATCCGGACGGCCCGATCGAAGAGATCCGTTTGCTCACTTACAGGAAAGAGGTCTACGGCACGGTCGTGCGGCTCATGGCGAAGAATGGCCTGCGCCGCGGAGACCTCGAGAATCCGCGAGACGGGGACCGCTTCTTTTTCTTCAACTACGACTGGCGGCGGGACAACATCGCCGCCGCGCGCCAGCTCGCACGACAGCTCGAGCTGCTCGGTCGTTTCGCCCAGCGGCGCCGGGTGGCGCTGATTTGTCAAAGCAATGCGGCGTACATCTGCCGCTACCTCGCGAAATACGGTGATGTATCGCTTGCGCAGGCGGAGACTGGCGCGCGACGTCCTGTCTCAGCCGTCGCGCTCGAGAAGATCATCCTCGTGGGCAACTCGAACGGCGGAGCGATGCGCATCCTCCACGGTCTGGACCGCGGCCGCCGTTACGTGAAGTTCGTCGGTCGGACGTGGCTGCCGGAAACGATCTTCACGGTCCGCTCGCTATTTCAGGATCTTCCCGTCGTCCCCTCCGATCTGTTCGTGTCCGCGGAGGGGAATGCGCTGGCGATCGATCTGTTTGATGCAGAAAGCTGGAAGACCTATGGATGGTCGGTCTACCGCTCCGATGCTCGTCAGCGCGCGTCGCGCCGTCCCGATCTCTTCGGCACGGAGGCTGATCGCGACGCGTATCTCCGCGAAAACCTCGCTGCAGCCAAACGGCTGCACGCGCTGATGCAGCGCGACAGCGCCGATACGCGCCTGCCACGGTTCTATTCGATTCAGAGTGATTCCCTGGCTACGCCGGCGCGGGCGATGATCACGGCGCGAAACGGGAAGTGGGAGACGCGTTTCTTTCACGACGACCACCTCCCCAAGGCTCTCGCCGCAGTTGTAAGCGCGCCGGGGGACGCCCACGCCACCGTGCAAAGCCAGCAGTTTCTCTCGCCTGCCGAGAAGGCCGCGCTCGTCCGTCCAACGATCTACGTGAACGAGCAACACTTTGAAATCATCACCCTTCCGGACGTGCAGCGCCGGATCCTCGAGATCCTGGCGGAGTGATAGTCTGACATCATCACGGCACGATCCACACGTGAGCCGAGGCGGCGTTGTCGAGACTTGACCAGTCAGTTGGTCGGCGCAAGATCGGGCGATGCCTGGCGACAGGGTTGCTTGCCGCCCTTGCCGGATGCGGTTCGTTGCCGATCATCGTTCCCGACATGGCAAGGCGCCCGGCCCAGACTGTTCAACTCGAGGGCGCGCGCGGCCCCCTGACTCCCCAGGAAGGCAAAGCGATCCTCGACCGGCTCAAGAGCCGGGGCGAGGCGACCAACATCTTCGACCGGCATCTGGCACTGGAACAGGCCATCGTCGGAAGCCCGTTGATGGTGGGCAACAGGGTGGTCCTGCTGCCGGACAATACGGCGACGTTTCAGGCCATGTTTACTGCGATCCGAAATGCGAAAGACCATATCAACATGGAAACCTACATCATCGAGGACGATGAGGTAGGACGTCTTTTTGCGGACGCGCTCATCGAGAAGCAGGCGCAGGGCGTGCAGGTGAATTTCATCTACGACAGCGTGGGGGCGATGAACGCCCCCAGGGAATTTTTCAAGCGTCTCACCGACAGCGGCATCAAGGTCCTGGAGTTCAACCCGATCAACCCGCTGACTGCCAAGATGGGCTGGAACGTCAATCTGCGCGATCACCGCAAGCTGTTGATCGTCGATGGCCGGACCGCGTTCCTCGGCGGGATCAACATCAGCAGTGTTTATTCAGGCGGATCCTCCGGTCAGCAATCCAGGCCGCGCCCCGCAGGGGGACCGCTCTGGCGCGATACTCACATGCAGGTGGAAGGTCCCGTCGTCGGCGAATTCCAGAAACTGTTTCTCGCGACCTGGGAGAAGCAAAAAGGCGAGACTCTTGCGCCGAGGAAATACTTCCCGAAACTCGGCAACAAGGGCAAGGAGGTCGTGCGCGCCATCGGCAGTTCGCCTGACGAGCCCTACAGCCTGATCTACGCGACGCTGATATCGGCGATCGGCAGCGCCGAAACCACCGTGCATCTGACCAACGCCTATTTCGTCCCCGATCCGCAGCTGCTCGCAGCCCTCAAGGATGCCGTGCAACGCGGCGTGGACGTGAGGATCATCCTGCCGAGCAAGACGGATTCCTGGCTGGTATTCCACGCGGGACGCTCTTACTACACGGAGCTGCTGGGCGCGGGAGTAAAAATCCACGAGCGGCACACTGTGCTGCTGCACTCCAAGACAGCGCTCATCGACGGGGTGTGGTCGACCATCGGATCGACCAACCTCGACTGGCGCAGCTTTCTGCACAACGAAGAGCTCAACGCCGTCGTCCTGGGGCAGGAGTTCGGCGCGCAGATGCAGGCCATGTTCGAGACGGACCTGGCCTCTTCCAACCTCATCACGCTCGAGCAATGGGAGCAGCGTTCGATCGGCGATCGATTGAAAGAAGCGATTGCCCGAATGTGGGGATACTGGCTGTAATGCAAAGTCGAGCAGCGGCGCGCCTTGTTGCGCTCGCCCTGCTGTGCGCGGGCGCGGGCAACGCCCATGCCGGCGCTGCGGAGGCGCATTCACCCGGGGCTCTCCACGCCAGGTACGGTGCCCTGCAGGACAGGCTCAGGCACAATCAATTCCACAGACCGCTCACTCTGGATTCCAGCGAGACCCCGGATGGCGTGGCGGGCGATATTTATGCGCTCATCGATTACCCGTTTGCGACGGTGGGCGCGGCGCTGAACAGCCCGGGCAATTGGTGCGACATCCTGGCTCTGCACCCCAATACCAAGTACTGCCGCGCATCGGCTGCCGGCCAGGAGGCCCGCCTCGACGTCAGCATCGGCAGGAAATACGATCAGCCGCTGGATAAGGCCTACCGGGTGGTCTTCGCGTATCGCGTCGCCGCCCGAACCCCGAACTACCTGCGAGTACGGCTGAATGCAGACGAGGGACCGCTCGCCACGCACAACTACCGCATCGTGCTCGAGGCAGTCCCGTTGCAAAAGGGACAGACGTTCATCCACCTCTCGTACTCGTATGACTATGGATTGTTGGGACGGCTGGCGATGCAGGTCTATCTCGCAACGATCGGCAGAGACAAGGTGGGATTCACGCTTGCCGGCACACAACCCGACGGCCAGTCCCGCTACATCGGCGGAATGCGCGGCGCGGTGGAACGCAATGCCATGCGCTATTGCCTCGCCATCGAAGCGTTTCTCGGCGCCTTGTCCGAGCCGCCGCAGGCGCAGTTCGAAAAACGCCTGCATGACTGGTTTGCGGCCATCGAGCGCTATCCGCGCCAGTTGCATGAAATGGAACAGGGCGCCTACCTCGACATGAAGCGCAGGGAAACCCGGCGGCAACAGGCCGAACGATGACTCCGGGCCGCCTGCTCGCGATCTGCGCCGCGCGGGTGTTTCTGTTCGCGAGCTTCATGACGGTCGCCGCCGTCATTCCGCTGCTCATGCGGGACTGGGCGCTTACCGCGACGGCCGCAGGCGCCATCGTCTCGAGCTTCACCCTGTGCTACGCATTGTCGGTGTTCGGCTTCGGGTGGGCGGCGGACTATTTCGGCGCCAAGCGGATGGTGATCGCCTCGGCGATCGTGGCCGGGACGACGAGCGCGACCTTCGGGTTCTTCGCGCATGACTGGGGGTCGGCAATCGTCCTTTACGGGCTGGTCGGTCTGGCGCAGGGCGGCGTCTACACGCCGCTGATCATGGTGCTGTCCGACGAGATCGAGCCGGCAAGGCGCGGCAACGCCATGGGCTGGCTCATTGCCTCGACCTCGGCAGGCTACGCCGCTTCACTTGCCATGGCCGGCCTCGGCGTGGCGATCGGCGGCTGGCAGGCGGCATTCCTGCTGAGCGGGCTCCTGCCGGCCGTGGGCGCCGTCATGCTGATCGCCGCGCTCATGCCGTTCGCGCACCGCGTCCACCCGCGCTCAGGGCAGGTGCGGTTGCGGGACGAAATCGTGCGCAACCGGGATTCGCGGCTCCTGATCGCGGGCTATACCGGCCATTCCTGGGAAGTGGTCGGCATGTGGGCCTGGATTCCTGCCTTCCTGGCGGCAGGCTTCGCGTTGAAGGGCGCCGAGGCGACCGGCGCGACCGTCTCCGGCGCCTATCTGGCCGGCACCCTGCATCTGTTCGGCGCGATCGCCGCCTTTACGATGGGGCGCCTCTCGGACCGCACTGGCAGGCGCCCGCTGCTGGTTGCGCTGGCTGCGGCCGGTGCCGGCGTTTCCTTCGTCATCGGCTGGCTGATCCACGCGCCCTCGGTTGTCCTGATCCCGCTCGCGCTCGCCTACGCGTTCGTCACTCTCGGGGACTCCCCGATACTGACGGCGGCGATCTCGGAAGTCGTGCGGCCGGGCTATCTCGGTGCCGTGCTCGCCTGGCGGGGGCTCGCGGGATTCGGCGCCGGCGCGATCGCGCCGCTCTGCTTCGGACTGGTTCTGGACCTCGCGAGCCTGGCCGCCGCCGGTGCTGCGCTGTCGTGGGGGCTGGGATTTGCCGCGCTCGGGCTCGGCGGCCTGATCGCCCTGCTCTGCGCGCTGGCGTTGCAATCTGCTCCGCGGGAAGATGAGTTGTCCTAGCCTTCGCTTACCGGACCTGGCCCGGTCAGTGCACGATTGCGCCTGCCCGGAACCAATGTCATACTAAAGTAACACTTGCCCCTTGGAGCCTCTATGCCTGTGACTACCTTGCGCGCCTCGGGTGGCGCCGTCGTCATGTCGGTGCCGAAGAAACTGCTGGAAATCGTCGACCTGCGAGTCGGATCGAAAGTCGAGATCGGCGTCAAAGGCGATGGCCTCGTCGTGAATCCCGCGCGCCAGTCCAAACCGCGGTACACGCTCGAGGAGGTTTTGTCGCAGTGCGGCCGCAACGCGTTCCGCAAGTCCCGCGCCGATGCGGGCTGGCTCGCTGACAGGCCGGCCGGCAAGGAGGCGATCTGAAGCGTGGCGTGCCCGAGCGCGGTGACATTTTTTCGTTGAACCTGGACCCTACGTTCGGCACCGAGCAACAAGGTCGCCGACCGGTACTCGCGCTGTCCCCGTGGGCGTTCAATCTTCGCGCCGGTCTGGTGCTGGTCTGTCCGATCACCCAGGGCGGGCGGTTTGCGCGTCAAAATCGATTTGCCGTCCCGCTCGCCGCCGCTGGCACAAGAACGCAGGGCATCATCCTCTGCCACCAACTGCGCACCATCGATTACAGGGCAAAACCGCGCGATGTTCGTTTCGTCGAGCGTGCGCCCGAAGCGGTCGTTCAGGAGGCGCTCGCACTCGCGCAAACGCTCGTCATGAGTTGAGTGGACGCAATCTGTCGTTGTCCGAAGCGATGAAGGAGGCGGCCTTGGCGGTTGACACGCGCGCGCTGAACATTTGAGCGCCGGCGTCGTCTCGCTGTACGAGCAGAGCCTCGCCAGGCGCGGCTTCGTCTCCGACCCGGCGCAGTGGCGCGCGGTCGAACGCCTGCAGCGCCTTTACGAGGAGTGGAGTGCGTACAAGGCGCGCCGTTCCAGCACCCTCAGGCGCCTGCTGGTGAGGCCGCCGCTGCCCAAGGGCGTCTACCTTTGGGGCGGCGTCGGCCGCGGCAAGAGCTTCCTGATGGATGCCTTCTACCTTTGCCTGCCCCTGGTGAGGAAGCGGCGCGTGCATTTTCACCATTTCATGCGCGAGATCCACCGCGAGCTTGACCAGCTCAAGGGCACCGAAGACCCGATCGCCGCCGTCGCCGATCGCGCCGCGCGGCGCTACCGGCTCATCTGCTTCGACGAGTTCCACGTGGCCGACATCGCCGACGCCATGATCCTGGGACGCTATCTGGAGCGGGCCATGGAGCGAGGCGTGCAGTTCGTCATGACCAGCAACTACCACCCTGACCAGCTATACCTGAATGGGCTGCAGCGCGAGCGCTTTGCTCCGGCGATCGCCCTGCTCAAGGCGCGCCTGGACGTCGTCGAGGTGGACAACGGCACCGATTACCGGCGCGTGAAGCTCGAGAATCTCAAGGCCTACCATGTCGGCGCGGGCGGGGAGGCGGAGCTGGAGCGCATTTTCGCCGCGTTGCGGGACGTCGAGGAAGAAAAGCAGCCGCTCGACGTCGAAGGGAGAAAAATTCCCTACCGCAGTCGCGCCGGCGGACTGGTATGGTTCGACTTCCAGGCGCTGTGTGGCGGCGCGCGCTCCTACGCCGACTACGTCGACCTGGCGAAGCGTTTCCACACGGTGTTGCTGTCAGGGGTGCCCCGCATGTCGGCGCAGCATGCCGACGCGGCCCGGCGCTTCACCTGGCTGGTGGATGTGTTTTACGATGACCGGGTGAACCTCGTGGTCTCGGCAGAAGCGCCGCCGGGGGCGCTGTTCACCGAGGGCGGGCACAGCGCAGAGTTTCAGCGCACCGTGAGCCGGTTGCACGAGATGCGCTCGTCCGGGTACCTCGGCAGCGAGCGAAGGAGGAGCGGTGGAGAAATTCAAAGCCTACAAGCTGACTGAAGCCGATAAGAAGATCCGCGCCGAGTTCGTCGACTGCACGCTCGATGAGCTCGATCCGGGCGACCTGGTGGTGCGCGTCGCGTACTCGGACGTGAACTACAAGGACGCGCTCGCTGCCACCGGCAAGGGCCGGATCCTGTTGCGGCCCGCCTGCATCGGCGGCATCGACCTGGCGGGAACCGTGGTGTCCTCGAGCGACGCAGGCTTCGCCAAGGGCGACGCAGTACTGGCGGTGGGCCACCTGCTTGGCGTCAAGCACCACGGCGGGTATGCCGAGTACGCGCGGATTCCCGCCGCCTGGGCGGTAAAGCTGCCCAAGGGCATGACGCTGTGGGACGCGATGGCTTTCGGCACCGCCGGGTACACGGCGGGCCTCGCCATCCAGCGCATGGAGCACAACGGGCTCAAGCCTGCGAACGGCCCGGTGGTGGTGAACGGTGCCACCGGGGGCGTGGGTTCGATCGCGCTCGCCGCGCTGGCAAAACTCGGCTACCAGGTGACCGCGTTCACCGGCAAGGAGAACGAATCCGGCTGGCTGCGCAAGCTGGGGGCGAAGGAGATCCTTCTGCGCCAGAGCCTCGACTACTCAAAAACAAAGCCGCTGGACAAGGCCACCTGGGCGGGCGCGGTGGACAGTCTTGGCGGCGAGGTGCTCGCCTGGATGGCGAGCACCATGAAGTTCAACGGCGTCATCGCCTCGATCGGGCTGGCGGCGAGCCCCGGCCTCAACACCACGGTGTTGCCGTTCATCCTGCGCGGCGTGAGCCTGCTCGGGGTCAATTCGACGGATTGCCCGACGCCGCAAGAGGAGCGCGCAGTGTGGCAGCGCCTGGCCACGGACATGCGCCCGCCGCTGCTGAAGGAGATGGCGCGCACGGTGCCGTTTGCCGAGCTGCCCAAGGTGTTCGACGATTTTCTCACCGCCAGGGTGACCCGGCGCGTCGTCATCGACATGGCGGCCTGAGCGCCATGGCGCAGACGCTCACCACGATCGCGCGTCCCAGCGTGGTGATCATCGACGACTCGAAGTTCGTGCGCACCACGTTCAACCGCATCCTCAAGCCGAGTCTCGAGGTGCGCGAGGAGGTGGATGGAGAGGCGGGCTGGAACAGGATCTCGACCGACCCGTCGGTGGTCCTCGTGCTCTGCGATATCTCGATGCCGGGCATGGACGGCTTCGGCGTGCTGGCACTCGTGCGCGGCTCGCGGGACGGGCGCATCCGCCACCTGCCGGTGATCATCATCTCCGGCGACGAGGACGAGGCGACGCGCAAGCGCGCGCGGGATTGCGGGGCCAACGACTTCATCGCCAAGACCGCGGACGCGACCGAGGTCCTGTCGCGCATCGACAACCAGCTGCGCCTGGTGCGGGCGAGCGAGGAGGCGAGCGAGAATCGAAAAGCGCTCGCGCAGACGGCAACGCACGACCCGCTGACCGGCGCGTTCACGCTGCACTACATACTGACGGAGGGCCGCAAGAAGTACGCGTACGCGCGCCGCCACGGCGGACCGCTGTCGGTGATCAGTTTTCGCATCGTCACCCATCGCCAGGTCGCCGACAAGGCGGGCAAGGACGTCGCCGACCAGCTGCTCGCGAGGATTGCGAAGGCGATCCAGGGCGCGCTGCGCGCCGAGGATTCGATGGGCAGGGCGGCCGAAGACACCTTCACGGTGATTTCAGGCGGCACATCGGCGCAGCAGGCCGCGGCCTTCGCGCGCCGCCTGCATGATCAGTTCGGGAATGCGCAGATCAATTTTCATGGCCATGCGCTTGAAATTCAAATGAGCATCGGCCTCGCCGCGCTCGGCGTCGACAGCGCCGAGTCGGTCGAGGATTTGATGCGCATCGCGTCGAGCCGGCTGACGCTGGCCGTATCCAAGGCCGCGGAGCATACCGCCGCCCGCGAGACGCCGGGCCTGCCTGCGGAAATCGAGCGCGCGCTGCTGGCGCTGGAGCAGACCTCCGTCGAGCGCCTGGGCGAGGCGGCCAACGAGGTGCTCAAACGCCTGCTGCCGTTCCTGCAGGCGGCGTGCAAGCGCCTGCACGTCGAACTGCCGGCGGGCGCCATCGTGAGCGCATTGAATCGTCCGAAATAGCGCAGAGGAGACCGGGCGTGTCTTACAGGGAATTCCACAGGCGCTCCATCGCCGATCGCGAAGGTTTCTGGAGGCAGGAGAGCAGGCTTATCCACTGGCACAAAGCCTTCGGCAAAGTGCTCGACTATTCGCGCCCGCCGTTTGCCAGGTGGTTCGTCGGCGGCGAGACCAACCTGTGCCACAACGCGGTGGACCGCCACCTCGCGGCGCGCGGCGGGCAAAAGGCGCTGGTCTGGCTCTCCACGGAGGTGAACGAGGAAAAGCACTACACCTATCGCGAGCTGCACGCCGAGGTGAACCGCGCCGCCGCCATGATGCAGGCGCTGGGCGTGAACAAGGGCGAGCGCGTGATCATCTACATGCCGATGATTCCCGAGGCCTGCTTCGCCATTCTCGCCTGCGCGCGCATCGGCGCCGTCCATTCGGTGGTATTCGGCGGCTTCGCCGCGGCGAGCCTCGCCGCGCGCATCGACGACGCGAAGCCCGCGCTGATGATCACCGCCGACGGCGGCAGCCGCATGGGCAAGCCGGTGCTCTACAAGGCGCTGGTGGATGAAGCGCTCAAGCTTGCCAGGCACCCGCCGGCCAAGGTTCTGCTGTTTCGCCGCGGCCTGGACGCGAACATGCCGGTGGTCCCCGGGCGCGACGTGGAGTGGACGGAACTCGCCGCGAAGCACGCGGGCGCCCAGGTGCCCTGCGCCTGGCTGGAATCGAACGAGCCCTCCTACATCCTGTACACCTCCGGCACCACCGGCAGGCCGAAGGGCGTGCAGCGCGACGTCGGCGGTTACGCGGTGGCGCTCGCTTCGTCCATGGAGCGGATTTTTTGCGGCGGCGCCGGCGAGACCATGTTCACCACCTCGGACATCGGCTGGGTGGTGGGGCACTCCTACATCATCTACGCGCCGCTCATCG
The DNA here is from genome assembly GCA_964582155.1 of uncultured Enterobacteriaceae bacterium. Lineage (GTDB taxonomy): Bacteria > Pseudomonadota > Gammaproteobacteria > Burkholderiales > SG8-39 > JAABQT01. Next base: position 18,134 of record CAZOSA010000004.1, read on the forward strand.
CCGGCATGACCACCATCCTGTACGAAGGCGTCCCGGTGCGCCCCGACGCGGGCGTGTGGTGGAAGATCGTGCAGGACTACAAGGTTTCGGTGATGTTCTCGGCGCCGACCGCGATCCGCGTGCTGAAAAAGCACGACGTGGCTTACTTGAGGAAGTACGACGTGTCTTCGCTGAAGCACCTGTTTCTCGCCGGCGAGCCGCTCGACGAACCGACGCACCGCTGGATCGCCGAGTCGCTGGGCCGGCCGGTGATCGACCACTACTGGCAGACCGAGACCGGCTGGCCGCTCCTGTCGGCGCACCCCGGGGTCGAGCAGCTGCCGCTGAAGCTGGGCTCGCCGAGTTTTCCGGTGTACGGCTACGACGTACGCCTGCTGCACGAGTCCACCGGCCAGCCGGTGGCTGACAATGAAAAGGGCGTGGTGACCATCACGCCGCCGCTGCCGCCGGGCTGCATGAGCACCGTGTGGGGCGATGACGAACGCTTCGTCGAGACTTACTTCCGGGACTTCAAGGACCAGCTGGTTTACTCGACCTTCGACTGGGGCATCCGCGACCAGGACGGGTACTACTTCATCCTCGGCAGGACCGACGACGTGATCAACGTAGCGGGGCACCGCCTGGGCACGCGCGAGATCGAGGAGGCGATCAACATGCACGCGGGCATCGCGGAGTGTGCCGTGGTGGGTGTGGCCGACGCGTTGAAAGGCCAGTTGCCGATGGCCTTCGCGGTGCTGAAGGATCCGGCAAGCGTCGCTTCGAGCGAAGGGCGCATGCGCCTGGAGGGGGAGATCATGCAGACGGTGGACAAGCAGCTGGGCGCCATCGGGCGTCCCGGGCGCGTGTTTTTCGTCACTCTCCTGCCCAAGACGCGCTCGGGCAAGGTCTTGCGCCGCTCGATCCAGGCGCTCGCCGAGAAGCGCGACCCGGGCGACCTGACCACCATCGAGGACCCGGTTGCGCTGGAGCAGATCCGGCAGGCGCTACAATGAGGACCCGTCCCGAACTTACGCTCGCCGGAAGTGAGACGTGGAATAGCTCTCAGCGGTACGCTGTTCGCCAACGAGGAAACAGCCTTTCCAACAGGAGGAGTACCGTGATGAAGAAGCTCTTGCATGTTGTGCTAGCTCTGATGCTGGCCGCGACGGCGCTTTGCGCGCGCGCCCAAAGCTACGGCCCGCCCATCACTCTGGAGCAGGCTCGCAAGGTGATGGCGGCCGCCGAAGCCGAAGCCAGGAAAAACAACTGGAACTTTTCGATCGCGATCGTTGACACGGGCGGCCACATGGTACTCATGCAGCGCATGGATGGCGCATTCTTCGCCAGCGCCCAGGTCGCGCGCGACAAGGCGTGGTCTGCCGCGGCCTACAGGCGGCCAGGCAAGGCGTTGCAGGACCGTCTGGCGACCGGCGGGGCGGAGATCCGAATACTGCGGCTGCAAGGGGCAAGCCCGATTGAAGGTGGAGATCCGATCATGGCCGATGGCAAGGTCATCGGCGCCATCGGCGTGTCGGGCGGCTCGGGCGAGCAGGATGGAGTGGTGGCGAGGACGGGCGCTGGCGCAGTCAAGTAGCGCGGCTATTGCCGCGCGGCGACGATCCCGTCGGCAATCAGCGCGTCGATGCGCGCGGGCGTGTAGCCCAGCGCGCCCAGCAGCTCGCGCGCATTCTCGGACACCACGGGCGGCTGGTTGCGCAGGCCAAGGCGCTTGCCGCCGAGCTCGATCGGCAGCCCCGGCACCTTGAAAGTCGTGCCGCGCGGGTCTTTCGTCTTGACCATGCCGCCGGCGTTCAGGTGCGGGTCGTCGAACAGGTCGCGCGGGCGGGTGATCGGGGCAAAAGGCAGGCCGATGGCCTCGAGTTTCTGGGCGAGTTCGGCCTTGGAGTGGTGCCGGAAAATCTCTGCCAGCTTCGGCAGCAGCCAGTCGCGCGCCTTGACTCGCTCGCCGTTGGTCTGGAGGCGCGTATCGGCCGCGAGCCCCGCCGCGCCGAACTCGCGACAGAATACTTCCCACTGGGTGTCGGTGACGACCCCGACGAAAAGGCGGTCGCCGTCCTTCGTGGGGAAGATGTCGTAGATGCCCCAGGCGGGCGTCTTCACCGCCATCGGCGGCGGCTCCTCGCCGGTGATGGCGAGCTGCGCCATGTGCTGCGCCACCAGGAACGCCGTGTTCTCGAACAGCGCGCTGCGCACCAGCTTTCCCTGGCCGGTCTTGTCGCGCTCGCGCAGCGCGGCGAGGATGCCGATGGCGGCGAACATCCCGCCCATGATGTCGTTCACCGAGGAACCGACGCGCAATGGGCGGTCGGGCAGGCCGGTCATGTAGGCGAGGCCGCCCATCATCTGCACCACTTCGTCGAGCGCCGGGCGGTGCTCGTAAGGACCCGAGAGGAACCCCTTCAGCGTGCAGTACACGAGGCGCGGATTTCGCTTCGACAGATCCTCGTAGCCGAAACCCATCTTCTCCAGCGCCCCGGGGCGGAAGTTTTCCGTCATGGCGTCGGCGCTGTCGATCAGCTTGAGCGCGATCTCCTTGCCTGCGGGCATTTTCAGGTCGAGGGCGATGCTCTTCTTGTTGCGGTTGAAGATGCTGTAGAAGCCCGCGCCCGCGCCCATCAGCCGCCGCGTATTGTCGCCCGCCAGCGGCTCGACCTTGATGACTTCGGCGCCCAGGTCGGCGAGCACCAGGCCGCAGCTCGGCCCCATCACCATGTGCGAAAACTCTACGACCCGCAGCCCTTCAAGCGGCAGCACGGAACCCCTTGGGCAGGCCGGCGAGCGCCATGTGCCCGTACACCGGCTCGTCGGGCACCCCGGTCACCATGATCTTGCGGGCGGCGAGGAGCTTGTCGAAATCGATCCCGGTCCGGATGCCCATGCTCTCGAACATGAACACCAGGTCCTCGGTGATCACGTTGCCGCTCGCTCCGGGCGCGAACGGGCAGCCGCCGAGGCCCCCCATCGAGGAGTCGAAGGCGCGCACGCCTTCCTCGTAGGCGGCGAGCGCGTTGGCGAGGCCCAGGCCGCGCGTGTTGTGGAAATGCGCGCCTTCCAGCTTGTCGCCGATTTCCTGCTTCACCCGGCGAAATACGCGGCGCACCTGCGCCGGGTTGGCGTAGCCGACGGTGTCGGCGAGCGCCACGGCGTCGCAGAATTTTGCCAGCGCGACGGCGATTCTCACCACCTCGTCCTCGGGGACGGTGCCCTGCATCGTGCAGCCGAAGGCGGTGGAGACCGCGCCTTCGATCTCGGGGCCTTTGCCGTCGCGCATCGAGGCGGCTTTGCGCACTTCCTCGATCATCTGGTCGGGCGTCATGCGCACGTTGGAGATGCTGTGCTGGTGGGAGGCGGACACGGGGAAGGTGATCTTGTGCGCGCCGGCGTCGCGCGCGCGCTCGAAGCCTTTCACGTTGGGCGCGAGCGCCACCACCTTGATGCCGGGGATGGTGAGCGCGTGGCGCACGACTTCGGCGGTATCGGCCATCGCCGGGATGAGCTTGGGCGGCACGAACGAGCCGACCTCGATCTCTTTGAGCCCGGCGGCGGCGAGGGCGCTGATCCAGGCCTTCTTCGCCTCGGTGGGCATGAGTTGCTTGGCGTTTTGCAGCCCGTCGCGCGGGCCGACTTCGCAGATGTGGACTTGGCGCATGGGGTTCTCCGGGAACCGGGAAATTCTAGCGTGGGACGTGGCTGGACAACGTGTAAAACATCGTTTAACATCCCGCCATGCTCAAATCCATCTCCAAGGTCGGCAACTCCCACGGCCTCATCTTCGACACCGCCTTGCGCGAACTGACCGGGCTCAAGCCCGGTGACCAGGTCAACGTGACCGTGCACGAAGGCGGCGCCATCACGCTCACACCCATTCGCAGGGCTGCAACGCCCGAGGTGGTCAGCGCAACCATCAAGAAGTCCGTGAAGGACTACAAGCGCACGCTGCGCCGCCTGGCGTGAGGCCGTCGCCCTCGGACTGCATCCACCTCAGTGTGGAGATCGTCCGGGAAATCCACCGGGAAGTGCTGGCGGCGTTCGGCGGACTTGACGGGGTGCGCGACGCGGGGCTGCTGGAGTCCGCCGTCGCGGCCCCGCAGGCCTCGTTCGGCGGCGAATCGCCCTTTGCGGATGCGATCGAGGTCGCCGCGGCCTACTTGTTCTACCTGTGCCGCAATCACCCGTTCATCGACGGCAACAAACGTACTGCGATGACTGCCGCCATCGTTTTCCTCAGGCTGAACGGGTTCGAGCCGGCGAAGGACAGCGCGGCATGGGAAGCGCTGGTGCTCGAAATTGCCGCCTCCAATGTCAATCGAGAAGGGGCCACCAAGGGCTTGCGCAAGCTGCTCAAGGGCTAACGCCGGACCTCGATCCTCAGCACGGCATAGCCGCACAATGCGCAGCACCCGGCGAACGCCAGCATCGCCCACAGCGATGCCCCCCAGCCCCCGAAGTGCGACGCGAGCCAGGCGAGCAGGATCGGGCCGAAGAACTGCCCGGCCTGGGAAGTCTGCATCACCATGCCATTGGTGGTTCCTACGTGTTGCGGCGTCTTCGCATGAACCACCACGCCTGAAAAGATCGCGCTGGGTATCGCACCGGCGCCGCACGAGAAGACGAGCACCGCGAGAAAGCGCAGCGCATCGGGCAACACGTTGCTCAACATCGCAATGTCGGTAAAGACCATGATTGCGGCGGCCGCGAGGATCAGCCGCCCGCGCCGCACGCCGTGCGCGATCAGCCAGCCGCCGCCGATGTTGCCCGGAATGTTGACCAGCACCATGAGTGCCGTGAGGAAGGAAGCCGCCGCGGGCGTTGCACCACGCTCGTCGACGAGAAACGTCGGCAGCCAGATCATCACCGAGGTCCACTGCGCGACGTAGAACGCGAACAGGAGCGCAAGCGCCACGCTGCCCGGCTGGCGCAACGACTCGAGCGCGAGCTTCATCGAGGAGACGCTGCCGTAGCGCGGAGTCGGCGCGTAACGCGCCACCAGCACCAGCGCCAGCGCCGCCATCACCGCCCAGGCCACCCACAGCCCGCGCCAGCCCCAGGCGGCCAGCAGTAGCGGCGCGACGAGGATCGCGAGGCTCCCGCCCGAGGGCATGTACGAACTCCACACGCCCATCACCTTCGTCCGGTCGCGATCGTCCGCGGCGGAGGCCGCCATCAGCGCCGAGCCCGCGACCGTAAAGAGGATGAAGCCCACGCCTTCGAGAAAACGCGATGCAAGCAGCGACGGAAAATCCCACGCGAGCGCACCCAGCAGCCCGGCAAGGCACATCACCGCCAACCCCGCCAGCCCGAGCCGCTTGTGCCCGAACCGATCGCACAGAACCCCCACGAACATGCCGACCAGCAGTCCGATGACATTGAAAGTGGTGGCGATGAAGCCGGACTCGACCAGCGTCAGGCCGAGTTCGAGCCGCTGCGCGGGTAGCGCGGGCGGGACCTTGCCGATGTACGCGCCGCAGATGAGGCCGCCGGCGAACACGGCCCAGACGGCGGGCCAGCGGGTGGCGGCGCTCAAGCCGCGTGCACCGGGATCTTCAGCTCGATGATTTTCTTTTTCCAGCCGGCGGGACCGGTCTGGTGCACCGAGGTGCCGTCGGCATCCACCGCCACGGTCACCGGCATGTCCTTGACCTCGAACTCGTAGATCGCTTCCATGCCGAGGTCTTCGAACGCCAGCACCCGCGACTTGCGGATCGCCTTGGAAACCAGATAGGCGGCGCCGCCGATGGCGATGAGGGAAGCCGCCTTGTGCTTGCGGATCGCCTCGATCGCCACCGGGCCGCGCTCGCCCTTGCCGACCATGGCGAGGAGGCCCGTCTTCGCGAGCATCATCTCGACGAACTTGTCCATGCGCGTGGCGGTGGTCGGCCCCGCAGGGCCGACGACTTCCTTGCCCACCGGATCGACGGGCCCGACGTAATAGATGACGCGGTTGGTGAAATCGACGGGAAGTTTCTGGCCTTGTTCCAGCATCTCCTGGATGCGCTTGTGCGCGGCGTCGCGCCCGGTGAGCAGCTTGCCCGAGAGCAGCAGCGTCTCTCCCGGTTTCCACGCCGCCACTTCGGCGCGCGTCAGGGCGTCGAGATTGACGCGCCGCGCTTCCTTTGCCGGCGACCACGTGACCTTGGGCCAGTCCTCCAGCGACGGCGCTTCGAACTGCGCGGGACCAGAGCCCTCGAGCACGAAATGCACGTGCCGGGTCGCCGCGCAATTCGGGATCATTGCGATCGGCTTGTTCGCCGCGTGCGTGGGGTAGGAAAGGATCTTCACGTCGAGCACCGTGGACAGGCCGCCGAGGCCCTGGGCGCCGATGCCCAGCGCGTTCACCTTGTCGTAGAGCTCGATGCGCAGCTCTTCGTACTTGTCGCGCGGCCCACGCGCCTTGAGCTCCGCCATGTCGATGGGCTCCATCAATGCCTCTTTGGCCATCACCATGGCCTTCTCTGCGGTGCCGCCGATGCCGATGCCGAGCATCCCCGGCGGGCACCAGCCCGCGCCCATGGTCGGCACGGTTTTCAGCACCCAGTCCACCACGGAATCCGAAGGGTTGAGCATCTCGAACCTGGCCTTGGCTTCCGAACCGCCGCCCTTGGCGGCGACGTCCACCTTCAGCGTCCCGCCGGGCACCATTTCGACGTTGATCACCGCGGGTGTGTTGTCCTTGGTATTGCGGCGCGCGAATTGCGGATCCTCGAGAATCGAGGGGCGCAGAATGTTGTCCGGATGGTTGTAGGCGCGGCGCACGCCTTCGTTGACCGCGTCGGCGAGCGAGTCCTTGAAGCCTTCGAAACGCACTTGCATGCCGATCTTGAGGAACACGTTGACGATGCCCGTGTCCTGGCAGATCGGCCGATGGCCTTCGGCGCACAGGCGCGAATTGGTCAGGATCTGCGCGATCGCGTCGCGCGCGGCGGGCGACTGCTCGCGCTCGTACGCGCGGCCCAGCGCACGGATGTAATCGGCGGGGTGGTAGTAGGAGATGAACTGCAGCGCGTCGGCGATGCTCTGCACGAGGTCGCCGTACTTGATGACAGACATGGCTACTCCCGCTTGATGTGCGCCACCGTGGAGGGCAGCATGATCCGGTCTATGGCCGCAATGGCCACGGCCGAGAGGAGGAACGTAACGTGGATGGCGACCTGCCAGAACATGGTCTTCTCGTCGAGGTTCTCGGCGTTGATGAAAGTTTTCAGCAGGTGGATGGAGGAAATGCCGATGATGGCAGTGGCGAGCTTGACCTTGAGCACGTTCGCGTTGACGTGCGAAAGCCACTCCGGCTCGTCGGGATGGCCTTCCAGATGCAGCCGCGAGACGAACGTTTCGTAACCGCCGATGATCACCATGAGGAGGAGGTTCGAGATCATCACCACGTCGATTAGCCCGAGCACCGTGAGCATGATGGTGGTCTCGTTGAATTTCGTGACCTCGCTGAGCAGATGCCAGAGCTCGCCCATGAACTGCACGACATACACGCACTGCGCGACGATGAGGCCGACGTACAGCGGCAGTTGCAGCCAGCGACTGCCGAAGAGCAGCCAGGGCAGGGGGCGGAGGGGTTTCGCAGCGCTGGGGACGGCGTCCATCGACAAGCGGGAGGGTTGCGGAAGGCGCGTAATCTAGCATACGCTTGATTCAGTTCGGCGTTCGTTCCAGGGGAGGAGAGGCATGTCGTCCACCATCGAATCGGTGCTGCAGGAAACGCGGGTTTTCCCGCCCTCGGCCGACTTCGTCAAGCAGGCCAACA
>CAZOSA010000004.1:25986-28492 GCA_964582155.1 uncultured Enterobacteriaceae bacterium
CTGCAGGAAACGCGGGTTTTCCCGCCCTCGGCCGACTTCGTCAAGCAGGCCAACATCTCGGGCATGGAGGCGTACAGGAAGCTGTGCGCCGAAGCCGGGAAGGACTTCGAGGGATTCTGGGGCCGCCTGGCGAAGGAGAACGTCCTCTGGCACAAGCCCTTCACGAAGGTGCTGGACGAATCCAAGGCGCCGTTCTTCCGCTGGTACTACGACGGCGAGTTGAACGCGTCCTACAACTGCCTCGACCGGCACCTGAAGACGCAGCCCGGCAAGGTCGCGATCATCTTCGAGGCCGACGACGGCAAGGTCACCAGAATCACCTACAAGGCGCTGTACCACGAGGTCTGCAAGCTGGCGAACGCACTCAAGGCCCACGGCGTGAAGACGGGCGATCGAGTGTTGATCTACATGCCGATGTCGATCCAGGTAGTGGCGGCGATGCAGGCTTGCGCGCGCATCGGCGCGACGCATTCGGTGGTGTTCGGCGGTTTCTCCGCCAAGTCGCTGCAGGAGCGCATCATCGACGCCGGCGCCACCGAGGTCATCACCGCCGACGGACAGTTCCGCGGCGGCAAGGAGATTCCTCTCAAGCCCGTGGTGGATGAAGCGTTGGCAATGGGCGGGTGCGAGGGGGTGCGCAATGTCATCGTTTTCAAGCGCTCGGGTTCCAATGTCGGCATGCGCTCACCGCGCGACAAATGGTGGCACGACGTGGTCCAGGGGCAGGCCGACACCTGCGAGCCGACCTGGGTGAACGCCGAGCATCCCTTGTTCATCCTTTACACCTCGGGCTCCACGGGCAAGCCCAAAGGCGTGCAGCACTCGACGGGCGGTTACCTGCTGTGGGCGATCCTCACGATGAAATGGGTGTTCGACCATAAGCCGGGCGACGTCTTCTGGTGCACTGCGGACGTGGGCTGGGTGACGGGCCACACCTATATCACCTACGGCCCGCTTGCGGCGGGCGCCACGGAGGTGATGTTCGAAGGCATTCCCACCTATCCGGACGCCGGCAGATTCTGGAAGATCATCCAGGATCATAAGGTGAACGTGTTCTACACCGCGCCGACGGCGATCCGCTCGCTCATCAAGGCGGGCGGCGAGCTGCCGAAGAAGTACGACCTCAAGTCGCTGCGCATCCTCGGCACGGTGGGCGAGCCGATCAATCCGGAGGCCTGGATGTGGTACCACGAGGTGGTGGGCGGCGGGCGCTGCCCGATCGTGGATACCTGGTGGCAGACGGAAACCGGCGGGCACATGATCTCGCCGCTGCCGGGCGCGACGCCGACCAAGCCCGGCTCGGCCACGCTGCCGCTGCCCGGCATCATCGCCGATATCGTCGACGAGACCGGCCAGTCGGTGGGCAGGGGCAAGGGCGGCATCCTGGTGATCAAGCGGCCCTGGCCGTCGATGATCCGCACCATCTGGGGCGACCCCGAGCGCTTCAAGAAGACCTACTACCCGGACGACTTCGGGGGCAAGTACTACCTGGCGGGCGACGGGGCGAGCACGGACCAGGAGGGGTACTTTCGCATCATGGGGCGCATCGACGACGTGCTTAACGTCTCGGGACACCGCCTCGGCACCATGGAGATCGAATCGGCGCTGGTGGCCCATACGAAGCTGGTCGCGGAGGCCGCGGTGGTCGGGCGCCCGGACGAACTCACGGGCGAGGCCGTGTGCGCGTTCGTGGTGCTCAAGGGGGCGCGGCCCCGCGGCGAGGAAGCCCAGCGCATCGCGCAGGAACTGCGTGACTGGGTGGCGAAGGAAATCGGCCCGATCGCGCGGCCCAAGGACATCCGCTTCGGCGACAATCTGCCCAAGACGCGCTCGGGCAAGATCATGCGGCGCCTGCTGCGCGCCATCGCCAGGGGCGAGGAGATCAAGCAGGACGTGTCCACGCTCGAGAATCCGGGGATCCTGGAGCAGCTGGCGCAGAAGCTGTAGGCGCAGGAAACCCCGCGCGGACGCGGGAAGGAGGGGGCAGCCATGGGAGAGTTCGACGTCCGGGGGCAGCGCCTGGCGGCACTGTGCCTGCTCGGCCTGCTGCTGTTCAACTATCCGCTGCTCGCGGTATTCAACGTACCGGGCACGCTGCTCGGCGTCCCGGTGCTCTACGCCTACTTCTTCATTGCCTGGGCGGCGCTGATCGCGCTCATGGCGCTGGTGATCGAGCACAAGGGCTGAGGCGCGCGCGAGGCCAGGCATGCTCCAGGGCTGGGTCATCGTCGTCACGTCCTTCGCCTACCTCGGGCTGCTGTTCGCCATCGCCTACTACGCCGACCAGCGCGCCGACGCCGGCCGCTCGGTCATCGCCAGCCCCTACATCTACAGCCTGTCGCTCGCCGTGTACGCCACGGCCTGGACGTTCTACGGCAGCGTCGGGCGGGCGGCGAGCAACGGCGTCGGCTTCCTGCCGATCTACATCGGCCCGACGCTGATGATCGCGCTTTGGTGGGTCGTGATGCGCAAGATCCTGCGCATCAGCAAGCAGAACCGCATCACC
>CAZOSA010000005.1:0-28398 GCA_964582155.1 uncultured Enterobacteriaceae bacterium
GAAACAGGCCGTTCTCCATCGCCAGGAAGCCGATCACCTGCGGCACCGCCTTTCTGCGCACGATCATCATGAGGAAGGAAAGCAGAATGCTCGCCATCGCGATGCCCAGGGTCGCACGCGTCAGCGTGTTCGCCATCTCCGAGATCGGCGCGGCGAGCGCGAAGGCGAAGATCACCAGGCCGATGCCGATCAGCATCGTGGCCGGAATGTTGATCAGGGTCTCGACGTCCCAGCGCACCTGGAGCCGGTCGATCAGGCGGTGCAGCACCCACGGGATCAATATCACCTTGAGCAGCACCGTGAGGGCGCCGGAAAAATACAGATGCGTCTGGCCCGTCGAGTGCGCCACGATCAAAGTCGACGCGGCGAGCGCCGCGCCCTGCCACGCGAACAGCTTGATCAGCGTCAGCACACGCCGCTGCGACAGCATCGCGAACGCGATCAGCAGCAGGAACGCCGCAAGCAGGTTGACGAACTGGCCGGAAAGGGACTGGCCCATGTCAGGCGCCGACGAGGAAGTGGGTGAGCATGCCCAGCACCGCGAGCAGGAACGCGGTGGAGAGAAACTCGGGCGCGAGGAACAACCGCAGCTTGGCCAGAACGGTCTCGATCAGCGCCAGTCCTGCGCCGGCGAGGGCGAGCTTCGCCGCCAGCGCCGCGACCGCGACCGGAAGCGCCGCCCAGTCGCCGGCCCCGGCGATGCCCCAGGGCAAAAACAGCGCGATGCCGATGCTGATGTAGGCAAACAGCTTGATTGCCACCGCCCATTCGATCAGCGCCAGGTGACGCGCGGAGTACTCGAGGATCATCGCTTCGTGGACCATGGTGAGTTCGAGATGCGTGGTCGGGTTGTCGATCGGGATGCGCGCATTTTCGGCGAGCAACACCATGAGGAACGCCACCGCCGCGAAGGCGAGGCTCGGGTAGATCGCAAACTCGCGGCGCGCAAGCGTCTCGACGATGGTAGTGAGCTGGGTCGAGCCGGAAATGAACGCGGCGGTAAACAGCGTCATCAGCATGGCGGGTTCGGCTAAAAAGCCGATCAGCATCTCGCGCCGCGCACCCAGGCCGCCGAATGAAGTGCCGATGTCCATCGCAGCGAGAGCCGAGAACACCCTGGCCAGGGCAAACACGCCCACCAGGGCGATGATGTCGGCCGCCGGCGCAAACGGCAGGCCGGTCGCGAGCACCGGAACGATGCCCGCCGCCAGCCACATGCAGCCGAACAGGACATAGGGCGTAAGGTGAAATAGCGGCGAGGCATTGCGCGCGATCACCGCATCCTTGCGAAAAAGCTTCGCCAACGTGTAGTACGGCAGCAGAATGCTTGGCGCCGAGCGGTTCTGCAGCCAGGCCCGGCACTGGTTCACCCAGCCCACGAGCAGCGGTGCAGCGAGCACCACGAACATGGACTGCAGGATCTGGAATGCGATTCCGGGTATCTGGGTCATCGCACGAATACCAGCAGCGCAATCAGGGTGAGAAAGCTGTAAAGCAGGTAAATGCTGATCCTGCCCTGCTGCAGCAGCGCGATTTTCGATGAGACATACTCGGCAAGCCGCGCGACCGGCAGGTAAACCCAGTACCAGTGGCGGTCTTCGATCGTGAGCGAAAACCGCGGCGCCGGATCGTCCGGCTCGGGCATCTCCCGTTTCATGAGGTAGACCGGTCCGAAAACGTGGCGGATCGGCTGGCCGAACGCGTCAGCCGTGTCCTGCATGCGCGAAGTCTGCTCGGGAAAGCCGCAGTCCCAGGGGTCTGAGAAGCGCACCCGGCCGTGGTAGAAACGACGCACCAGCAGAAAGGTGAGCAACGTCACGGCAACAATCACAACCAGGAAAATGACAGGTGAATAGCTTGCCTGCTCGCCCGATGTGGGCACGAGCCAAAGCCAGTTCGATCCGCTCAGCGCGTCGGCAGACAGGCTGTGCCCGGTAAGCGAGGCGCACACGCGATTGAGCATGAGCAGGAAGGAGCTCGGAAACATGCCCAGCACGAAGCAGCCGGCGGCGAGCCATGCCATGCCATAGTGTTCCATTGCGCCGGCGTCGCGGTCGCGGCCGGCGGACGGTGCGTGCGCCGCATGTTTGACCTCGCGCGGCTGGCCGAGGAAGGCGATGCCATATACCTTTACGAAGCACATTGCGGTCAGCGCGCCGGCCAGCGCCAACGTCGCGGCGAACAGCGGCAGCAGGCTGCGCACGACGCCGTGCTGCAGGATCGGCGCCTGCAGCGCGGCCTGGAACGTAAGCCACTCGGACACGAAGCCGTTGAGGGGCGGCAGCGCCGAAATGGCGAGCGCGCCGATGAGGAAATACAACGCGGTCTTGGGCATCACGCGGATCAGCCCGCCCATGTCGTTGAGGTTGCGCAGCCCCGTGGCGTGCAGGATCGAGCCCGCGCCGAGGAACAGCAGCCCCTTGAATACGGCGTGATTGAGAGTGTGGTACAGCGCGGCGATGAGGCCCAGGGTGCCCGCCGCGGCATGGCCAAAGCCGATGAACACCATCGACATGCCGAGGCCGAGCAGAATGATGCCGATGTTCTCGATCGAGTGATAGGCGAGGAGCCGCTTCAGGTCGTGCTGCATGAGCGCGTACAGCACGCCGAACAGCGTCGTGCCCGCGCCGACCGTCAGCACCAGCATCCCCCATTCCCAGCGCACCCCGCCGATCAGGTCGTAGATCACCCGCACCATGCCGTAGATGGCGGTCTTCAGCATGATGCCGCTCATCAGCGCCGAGACCGGTGAGGGCGCCGCCGGGTGCGCCTCGGGCAGCCAGGCGTGCAGTGGAATCATCCCGGCCTTGGCGCCGAAGCCGAAGAACGCGAGCAGGAACGCCACCGTGGCCCAGCGCGGATCGAGTTGTGCCGAGCGCAGGGCGTCGAAGGTGTAGTCGCCATGGCCGCCGTGCATCACGCCGAAGCACAGCAGGATCGCAAGCGCGCCGAGGTGCGCGATCAGCAGGTAAAGGAACCCGGCGCTGCGTACTGCGGGCAGCTTGTGGTCGGTGGTCACCAGGAAGTACGAAGACAGCGCCATCGTTTCCCATGCCACCATGAAAAGGTACGCGTCATCGGCGAGGATCACGAACGCCATGCTGGCGAGGAACACGTGGTACTGCAGGCCGATGAGCGCGAGCCGCCCGGCGGCCTCCTCACGGAAATAGCCGGCGGCGTAAACGGAAATTCCCGCCGAGACGGAGCCGAGCAGCATCAGGAAAAATCCAGCCAGCGGATCGACGCGCAGGTGGAAAGGGAGGTCGGGCAGTCCGAGCGGCAGGGTCATTTGCGCAGCAGGCAGCCAGATCGCCTGCAGCCCGAGCGCCGACAGTGCAAGCCCTACCAGCGCGCCCAGCGGGAAGGCGAGTCGCCGTGCGGCGAACGCGTTGCCGGCGGGCAGCAGGGCGAGCGCCGCGATGACCAGCCAAGCAGCCGCCACGGCGACGATTGCGCCCGGGGAATCAATGGTCATGAAAACATCTTGCCCCGTGCGGCAATCGCCAGGATGGCTGGAGCGCGCCGAACTTCACTACGTCAACACGATGACGGCCGCCACCATCAGTCCAACGACGACGCCTGCCACCACTACCGCCGTGTCGCGCCGTTTCCAGTCTCCACCAATGACCATGGCCGTGGTCTGCATGGTGAGCGGGAGGGTGCTCGCCGTCGGGTCGCTCGGCGTGGCTGCGTCACTGAGCGCGACCAGGCGCTGGGTCGCCTCCAAAGAGTCGAACGTGCGCGACAGCCCGCGTGCCGGCGCGCCCTCCGGCGGTGGCGTCTCCTCCGCCACGCGGCGCGAGCGCTCCACGGGCTGCGCGAGGATCGCCGCTTTCACTTCGGTGTCCACCACCGCGGAGGTGGCGCGCGGCGCGATTCCCGCCAACGGCAGCGTGCTGGTCGCGCCTGGCGCGTCGTGCACCTGGTGCACGCATTCGCGCAGGCCGCGCGCGATTTCCGCGGCGCTCTGGAACCTGTCCGCGAGCGCCTTGGCGAGCATCCTGCCCACGATCGTGTCGAGCACCGCGGGCGCGGCCGGGTTGATGGCACTCGGTACCGGCGGCACGAAATTCACGATCTGGTACATGACCGCATTGACGCTTTCGCCGGTAAACGGCGCCGCCCCCGTCAGCATCTCGTACAGGATCACGCCAAGCGAGAAGATGTCCGAGCGGTGGTCGGCACGCTTGCCGATCACCTGCTCGGGCGACATGTACTTGGGCGAACCCATCATCATGCCGGTCTGCGTCTGCACGTTCGAGGAGCGCATGCGCGCGATGCCGAAATCGGTGATCTTCACCGCGCCGCTTTCCGGCACCATGATATTGGCGGGCTTGATGTCCCGGTGCACCACGCCGCGTTCGTGCGCGTATGCGAGCCCCTCCGCCACCTGCACCGCAATCGACAGCGCGCTTGGCAGCGGCAGCGGCCTGGCCGGCAGCAACAGCGTGCGCAACTCCGGGCCCTCTATGTATTCCATCGCCATGTAGCATTCGGTCTCGGTCTTGCCGATGTCGTATACGGTGACGATGTTGGGATGATTGAGCCCGCCCGCGGCGCGCGCCTCCTGGTAGAAGCGCTTCTCGTAAATCTCCGCGCCGTCGCGGTCCATTGCCATGTTGATGGTCTTGATGGCGACCGTGCGCTCCAGCATCGGGTCCTTCGCCTTGTAGACGATGCCCATCGCGCCGCGGCCGATCTCGGCCAGGATCTCGAAGCGGCCGAGCTTGTTGTCCTCCATGTCAGGGGGCACCGGCTAGCGACCGGCCTTGACCGATCGGAATACCGGGCCCCAGATCGGGTGGCCCGCCTCGGCTTGGGTGAGATCGAATTTCGAATCGATCGACAGCGCCTTGCGAAACTCGTCGCGGCACGCGGCCGCCCGGTCCGAAACGCAATGGATGAACGCGAGGTACTTGTGCGTTCTCACGCGGTCCTCGATGGGGAGTCCGTGGTCGAGGGCTGTCTGCAGGTTTCTGGCCGCTTCCGGAAAGCTGCCGAGCTCGTACTGGCGCAGCCCCACCTCCAGGGCCGGTCCGCCCCGGTTGCTATTGAACATGCTCTGGAATTGCTCCCGCAGGCCGCGCATCGGGCCGGTCGAACAGGCGCTGCAAAGCAGAAGCAGCGCGCACATCGCGACCATCCGCGTCTGCATTATCCTTCGGTCTCCCTGTCTCGTTGTGCTGGACATCACATCCAATTCGGCGCCGCCGGCATCGGCGCGCCCCCGGGCAGAAGATACCGCGAGCGCCACTCAGCGAAAGCGATGACCGACCTGCACCCGCTCCCCGGCTTTCACATCGACGCGCTGCAGGAGCGGCGTAAACGACCCGTTTCTCACCTCGATCAGGTGCGGGCCAGGAGACAGTTCCACCGTGCGCAGCGGGGGACTGACGCCGCGCTTCCTGCCGTCCACGAATATCTCTCCCCAGGGCAGGATGGAAAATCGCACGACGCCATTGGGGTCGTCCGGCGCCGGCGCAGATCCGGTCCCGGGGGTCGCGGACAAGTCTCGCTCGGCCCGGAAGGCCAGCGCGTCTCGGCGTGCAGCCCGTTGCGCTGCCGTTGGCTTCCTCGGTGCCGTGGGCGTCGCCACTGCGTCTTTTCCAGGAGGCGCCGGGGCCGGCCCGGATTTCTCCGCGGGCACCTCCGGCGCGGGCGCGGATGCGGCGCGCGCCAGCGCGGCCGGCTTGGACTGTTGAGTGTTCGCTATGGGCACGGGCGCCGGCGGTCTCATCTGGGCGCGCACCGCGACGCCTCCGCCGACCAGCAGGGCGAACGCCAGCGGCGCGCCGACCAGCGCCATGCGGTGCACGCCAAAGGGCCGCGCGTGCGTGAGTTCGCCGATCAGGCGCGGCGCCACGCGGCGGCGCGGCGCCACGCGCCGCGAGCCGGTCTCGATCACACGGTGCGCTGCGTCCGTGCCGATGCCCACCGAGTACACCTCGTGCTCGCGCACGTGCTTGTCGGTGCGCGCGCCGACGTAGCTGAACAGGCTGGCGTAGTCGAGCGACAGGCAGGACACCACCTCGTAGAACGAGCGCGACACCAGCAATTGCCCCGACTGCGCAAAGGTCATCACGCGCTGGGCGACATTGATACCGTCGCCGATGATGTTCATCTGCCCGTTGATGTCCTTCACCAGGCGCACCGGGCCCAGGTTGATGCCGATGCGGATCGAGATCGCACCTGTCGCCTCCGTACGCGCCGCGGCGCGCAACGACATGGCGACAAACAGCGCGTCCTCCGGGTCACCGAGAAAGGTGATGCCGGCGCCATCGCCGGTGTCGAGGACCACGCGGTCGCGCGACACGACATTCTCCAACGACGAACTGAGCAGCTTGTTGAACGCCTGCTTGAGCAGCAACTGCTCGCCCACCGGCTTCGTCGAATAATCGACGATGTCCAGGAACACGATGCTGCAAACCAGAGTCCGACTGGGCTGTTCGATCATAGCTCGAGCGGCAGGCGGCGCGAATGCCGCGGTGCAGTCATCTTACGCGCATGCCCGGCAGGGCTCCCGCGTCCGGCGAAATGAGGAATATTCCCGGTCCCTCCCCCGAGGCGGCGAGCACCATGCCCTCGGATACCCCGAACTTCATCGTGCGCGGGGCGAGATTGGCGACGACCACCGCGAGTTTTCCCTCGAGGCCGGCCGGATCGTAGGCCGACTTGATGCCGGCGAACACCGTGCGCGTGCCAGTGCCCGAGCCCACGTCGAGGGTGAGCTTCAGGAGCTTGTCGGCGCCCTCCACCTGCTCGGCCCTGGCAATTTTCGCCACGCGCAGGTCGAGCTTGTTGAAGTCGTCGATGGAAATGGTGTCGGGCACGGACTTCTCCTTGGCTGCGTGCTGCTGCTGTTCCATTTGCCGTTGCGGCGCCGTGGCTGGCGGCACGGATGCATTGTCGAAAAGTTGATCCAGCTGTTTTCCCTCGACTCGAGTCATCAGTGGCCGAAACTGCCCAAGTTTGTGACCGGGAGGTAAGAATTTCTTCACGTCTAGAGGCAACGCTGCATCTTTCCAAGTTAGCGGGCCGCAATTCAAATAATGTTCTGCCTCTTCAGCAAGCCGGGGAAGTATTGGTTTCAGAAAGATTGTGAGGAGCTTGAAGCCGGCGATTGACGATGCACAAATTTGTGCCAACAGGTCTTTCGCAGTCGCGTCTTTTAGCGCATCCTTTGCAAGCGCCCATGGCTTAAATCCGTCAATTTCCTTATTGATCGCGTCCGCAACTTCCATGACTGCGCGGATGGCCTTTCCGAATTCCCGCTCTTCAAACCAATTTCGAATTGCTTTGCTTTGCGCTAAAGCGACAGCTAAGCCGGCTGTGTCGGACGTTACTGGAACACCCTTAAGATTGCTCATCCGAATTTCGGGCATCTGATTCTCGAAAAATCGGGCCAAGAACGGGGCAATTCGGCTGGCGATGTTGATGTACTTGCCGACGAGGTCGCTGTTGACCCGCGCCACGAAGTCGTCGGGGTTGAAATCGATGTCCTCGACGTTGGCATTCAGCTTGGCCGCGATGTAGTAGCGCAGCCACTCCGGATTCATGCCCAGCTCGAGGTAGCGCAGCGGGCTGATGCCGGTGCCGCGCGACTTGGACATCTTGTCCCCGGACACGGTGATGAAGCCGTGCACGTAGACGTGGTCCGGCACCTTGTAGGGCTTGCCCGCGTACTCCAGCATTGCCGGCCAGAACAGGGTGTGAAAGTAGATGATGTCCTTGCCGATGAAGTGAATCTGCTCGGTACCGGGGTCCTGCAGGAATTTCTCGAAGTCGAGACCGGCCTTGCCGCAGTAGTTCTTGAAGCTGGCGAGGTAGCCGATCGGCGCGTCGAGCCAGACATAGAGGTATTTTTCTTCCTGGATGTCCGGGACGCGGATGCCGAAGTAGGGCGGGTCGCGCGAGATGTCCCAGTCCCCAAGCGCCTTGTCGCCCGTTCCGTCCAGCCATTCTTTCGCCTTGTTGACCACCTGGGTCTGCAGCCGGCCCGACTTCTCCAGCCAGTTCTTCAGGAACGCCTTGCACTTCGGGTCGGACAGCCGAAAAAAATGGTGCTCCGAGGTCCTCAGCACCGGCGCCGCGCCCGACAGCGTCGAGTAGGGGTTCTTCAGGTCAGTCGCCGAATAGGCCGCACTGCAGTTCTCGCAGGCGTCCCCGTACTGATCTTTGGCGCCGCAGTTCGGGCATTCGCCCTTGATGTAGCGGTCGGCGAGAAACATGTTCTTCACGGGATCGTAGAACTGCTCGACAGGTTTGTTGTAGACCAGCCCCGCCTTCTTCAGCCTGCGGTAAATGTCCTGGGACAGCTCGGTGTTTTCCGCAGAATGCGTCGAGTGCCAGTTGTCGAAGGCGATTTGGAAGCCGTCAAGGTACTGCTTGCGGCCCTTGGCAATCTCAGCGACGAAAGCCTCGGGCGCTTTCCCGGCCTTCTCCGCGGCGAGCATGATCGGCGCGCCGTGCGCGTCGTCCGCGCCGACGAAATGCACCACATGGCCCTGCATGCGCTGGAATCGCACCCAGATGTCGGCCTGGATGTACTCCATGATGTGGCCGATGTGGAACGGCCCGTTGGCGTAGGGCAGCGCGGTGGTGACGAACAGCCTGCGTTGCGGCATTGCTGGCCCGAGTAAAACGAGAATTTTAGCTTACACTTGCAGCATGCCCCTGAGTGAACCCGAGGTCCGCTCCCTCCTCTCCGGACTGGTCGATCCGAACACCGGCAAGGACTACGTCAGCACGCGTTCGGTGAAGGGTCTCAAGGTGGCCGGCGCCGACGTGCAGCTCGAGATCGAGCTGGGCTATCCCGGCAAGAGCCAGTTCGAGCCGCTCAAGCGCTCGCTGGTCTCGATGCTGAAGCAGGCCGGCGCGGCCAATGTGAGCGTGAGCGTGGGCTCGAAGGTGGTGTCGCACTCGGTGCAGCGCGGCGTGAAGCTGGTGCCGGGAATCAAGAACATCATCGCTGTGGCCTCCGGCAAGGGCGGCGTGGGCAAGAGCACCACTGCCGTGAACCTGGCGCTGGCGCTTGCCGCGGAAGGCGCCACGGTGGGCATCCTCGACGCCGATATCTACGGCCCGTCACAGCCGATGATGCTCGGCATCTCGGGCCGGCCCGAATCGACGGATGGCAAGGGCCTTGAACCGATGATGGGGCACGGTTTGCAGGCGATCTCGATCGGTTTCCTCATCGACGTCGACACGCCGATGGTGTGGCGCGGCCCGATGGTGACGCAGGCGCTCGAGCAGCTGCTGAAGGACACGCGCTGGCGCGACCTCGACTACCTGGTCGTCGATCTGCCGCCGGGCACCGGCGACATCCAGTTGACGCTCGCGCAGAAGGTGCCGGTGACGGGCGCGGTGATCGTCACCACGCCGCAGGACATCGCGTTGATCGATGCGCGCAAGGGCCTGAAAATGTTCGAAAAAGTCGGCATCCCGATCCTGGGCGTAGTGGAGAACATGTCGATCCACGTGTGCCCCAAGTGCGGCCACGAGAGTCACATTTTCGGCAGCGGCGGCGCCGAGCGCATGTGCAAGGACTACAGCACCGAGCTCCTCGGCCAGCTGCCGCTCGACCAATCGATCCGCGAGCAGGCCGATTCCGGCAAGCCGACGGTGGTTGCGGATCCCGACGGCAAGACGGCGGAGATCTACCGGCGCATCGCGCGCCGCTGCGCGGTCAAGATCGCCGAATCGCAGAAGGACATGTCCGGCAAGTTCCCCAACATCGTCATCCAGAACACCTAGCCGGCGCGGATGAGCGTCAAGTCGGATATCGTCAACGTCACGCCCCTCGAGCCCGAGTGGCAGGGCCACGTGACGCTGGAATCCTCCAACACCACGCCGTTGCGGGCGAAGATCTACGCCGGCGAGGGTTGCGCGCAGGTGATCATCCTCGAGTCGGACGAGCTCTGCGAGACCTCCTACCGCGATCGCGGCGGCAAATACCAGGGACAGCAGGGCGTGACCCTGCCGCGCATCTAGGCCCACAAGTATTAGTGGGTCGGCTGGTTAGCACCCCTACCTATAGTAGTTTCTCAAGCCTGGCGCGCGGCCGCTCCCAGTGTGGCGCGCAACAAGGCCGTTACAAAGCTCTTGACTCGCGGGGGGTCATCCCTATAATCGCCCCAAGTTTTCCCTGCTGGGTCAACGAACTAAGAAGGAGGTCATCATGACAAGCGAGAGGAACTCGGTGCCGAATACCAGCGTCGTCGTTCGCGACATTCCTGAGACATAGTGAATTCCGGGAGAACATTGATGGGCGATAGCCCGAGCAGCCTCGTACGCGACAGACAGCAAACCTCGCTTGCGCAAGAACAGCTTTTCGACACGCATGCCGAAGTCAGCCTCGACTTCGAGATCGTGCGCCAGGCCGCGCGCCAGAAGTACACGCGGCCCTTCCTGATCATTGATACCGCCATCGTGCGCAAGAAGCTGGCCCGCTTCCGCGCGGCCATGCCGCGCGTGCGAGCGCACTATGCGGTAAAGGCCAATCCCGACCAGCGCGTGCTGAAGGCGCTGGTGCAGGAAGGCGCCGGCTTCGAGATCGCCTCGACCACCGAGCTCGATCTGCTGCAGTCCCTGGGCGTGCCCGCGGCGGAAGTGTTTTTCTCCAACCCGATGCGCTCGCGCGAAGCCGACGCCTACGCCGCGGCGAAGGGATTGCGCTGGTTCGTTGTCGACAGCGTGGACGAACTGCGTCGTCTGCACGGGGTGGATCCGACGGCGCAGCTTTACCTGCGCATCGCCACCCCGAACATCGGCAGCGACTGGCCCCTGTCCGGCAAGTTTGGCGCCGGCGCCGGCGAGGTACGCGAGATCATCGCCACCGCGACCAAGCTCGGCGCCGACCTTGCGGGCGTCACCTTCCACGCCGGCTCGCAGTGCCGCAATCCGGCGAACTGGCGCGTCGGCATCGAAAAAGCGCGCACCGTGTTCGACGCCATGCTCAAGGCCGGGCTCCGGCCGCGCCTGCTCGACATCGGTGGCGGCTTCCCGGTACGCCATGTCAAGCCCATACCGTCGATCGAAGTGATCGGCGAAGTGGTGAACGAAGCGCTGAAGGCGTTTCCGGACGACGTGCAGGTGATGGCCGAGCCGGGCCGCTACCTGGTGTCCGATGCCGGCTATTTTGTGTGCCGGATGCTCGGCACCGCCACTCGCAGCGGCAAGCGGTGGATGCACTGGGACGCGGGCCTGTTCGGCGGCGTGATCGAGACCACTGAAGGATTGAAATACAAGATCCGCACCGATCGCTCGGGGCCGGATATCGCCTGGAACATTGCCGGACCGACCTGCGATTCCGTGGACGTGATCATGCGCGAAGAGCCCCTGCCCTCGGATCTGCAGGCGGGCGATTTCATCTATATCCGCAATGCAGGCGCCTACACCACGGCCTACGCCAGCGAGTTCAACGGGTTCCCGCTTCCCGAGGTGCGGGTGTTCGAGACCAAGCCGAAGCGCTAGGGTGGGTCGGGCGCTGGCCTACGCCTTCTCGTAGAGTACGAAGTCGAAACGCAGCCCGTCGGCCCCGATCTGCGGCTTTCTCTGGGTCTCGCGCCAGGCGGCGCGGTCGTATTCGGGGAAACGCACGTCGCCCGCGTAGTCGCGCCGGATTTCGGTGAGCACCAGCCCGTGGGCCTGCGCAAGCGCCGCCGCGTAAAGTTCGTGTCCGCCGATGACGAAGACCGTCGGCTCCCCCGCGCATAACGCAAGCGCGCCTTCCAGCGAGGCTGCGACGCTCGCGCCGGGCGCCTCGTAGCCCGGCATGCGCGTGACGACAATGTTCTCGCGCCCGGGCAAGGGCTTGCCGAGGGAATCCCAAGTCTTGCGGCCCATGATGACCGGGTGACCCAGCGTGAGCGCCTTGAAGTGCTTCAGGTCTTCCGGCAGGTACCAGGGCAGCTTGCCGTTCGCACCGATGATCCCGTTGGCCGCCACGGCAGCGACCAGATACACACGCGGCGTTGCGGACGATAGTGCAGCCTGTGACATTTGGCTCGTCCTGACATTGTTTTACGTGAGATTATAGAGGCATGGCACCTCAGGACACCTCCCCGAGGGCGGCCCTGCGTTTTCCGCGATCTTTCCTCGGACTGCTCGTCACCGGCTTCCTGCTGGTCGCGGCGCCGCTCGCCGGGGCGCTGCTGTATTCCGCATGGAACACGCAGCACCTCGCGGAGCAGAGCCGCAGCGCGGTGTACAACGCCGCACAGGCTGCGCGCGGCAGCCGCGCGCTGGTCAACCGCATCGGCTCGATCGAGCGGTTGGCGCAGCAGGTCGCGGTGCTGCCCGATCCCGGGCTGGTGCAGGATTACGAGCGGCTGCACCTCGGGTTCAAGCAGCTGTCGGAGGAGTTGGCGCGGCTGCCGCTTGACGGCGAGCAGTTCTCCGCGCTTCGCCGCACCGTCAACGAAGAGCAGGCGCTGTATGATCTGCTGTCCGCTGCGGCGGGTGCGCCGCCGGATGCGCCCGCCGTCGGCGCCAAGGTGGCCGAGCTTGCCGACAGCGCCAACGAAGTGCTGGCGATCAGCTATCGCGTCGCCGATGGCGAGGTCGAGCGGTTGCGCGCCACCGCGGAGAGCATACAACGTCGGCTGCTGCAGCTGGTGCTGGCCACGATCGCGGTGGCGCTGGCCATCGCCCTCGCGCTGACGCGCGTTATCGCGCGGCCCATCGCCGAGCTCGACGCCGCCATCCGGCGACTCGGCGGAGCTGATTTTTCCCAGCCGATCCGCGTCAGCGGGCCGCAAGACCTGCGCGACCTCGGCGAGCGGCTCGACTGGCTGCGCCAGCGGCTGACGGAACTGGAAGCCCAGAAGAATCGATTCCTGCGCCACCTGTCCCACGAACTCAAGACCCCGCTCGCGTCGTTGCGCGAGGGCGCAGAACTGCTCAACGACCAGGTCGCCGGGCCGCTGGCGCCGCCGCAGCGCGCGGTGGTCAGCATCATGCGCGACAACAGCGTCAAGCTGCAGAGGCTGATCGAGGACCTGCTGGACTACCAGCGCGCGCTGCACGCCGCGGCTTCGCTTGAGGTGAGCACGGTGCAGCTCGACGCGCTGGTGCGCGAAGTGGCCGATGCCCACCGGCTCGCGGCACTGGCCAAGGCCCAGCGCGTGACGCTGGATCTTGCGCCGGTGGCGCTCGAAGCGGACGCGGAGAAGTTGCGCTCGATCGTCGACAATCTGCTGGGCAACGCCATCAAGTTCACGCCAGCGGGCGGCACCATTTCCATCGTGGCGCGCGAGGCCGAGGGCAGCATCGTCATCGAGGTGATCGATTCCGGGCCCGGCGTGCCGCCGGTCGAGCGCGAGGCGGTGTTCGAGTCCTTCTTCAGGGGCCGCGCCAAAGCCGGCGGCCGCGTCGAGGGCAGCGGCCTCGGCCTGGCGATCGCCCGGGAGTACGTCGAGGCGCACGGCGGGCGCATCGCTCTGATGGCGCAGGGCCCAGGAGGGCATTTTCGCGTGACTTTGCCCAAGCGGCCGGCGTTGCCGGCCATGGCGGAGGCGGCGTGAGGGCCGCCGCGGCGTTGTGCGCCGCGCTGCTCTCGGGGTGCGCGTTGCTGCGGCCGGACGCGGGTGAGGCGTTGCAGGTGCGCGACATCGTCGGCGCGGGGGTGAGCGGTGCGCGCGCGACTCCGGAGGAGCAGCGCCGGCAGCTGGCGCATGCCCAACAGATGTACGCGGCTGTGCCGGATGACGCCAACCGGGTGCGGCTGGCGGTGCTCCTGGCCACGCTGCCGCTGCCCTGGCGGGATGACGCACGCGTGGTGACGCTGCTCGAGCCGCTCGCGGCGCGCCGCCCGGAATCCCCCCTGACGCAGCTTGCCGGAATGCTGGCGGCGAGCGTGGCGGAGCGCCAGAAACTGGCACGCGACCTGCGGGCTGCGGAGCGGCGCGACGAGGCGGCCGAGGAACGCGCGGCCCTCCTGCGCCAGCAAATGGAGGCGGCCGAGGAGCGCGCGGCCACCTTGCGCCAACAGTTAGATGCGCTCAAGTCAATCGAGCGCGGTATCCTTGAGCGCGAAGAGCGGCGCCGAAACACCAACAGGTGAAACCATGAGCCAAGAATCGCCCAACATCCTGCTCGTCGACGACGATCGGGACCTCCTGCACCTGCTGTCGATGCGGCTGAGCGCCGCGGCTTACCGCGTGACCGCGGTGGAGTCTGCCGACGCAGCGCTCGCCAGCCTCGCGGTGCAGCGGCCGCAATTGGTCATCACCGACCTGCGCATGCAGGGCATGGACGGCCTCGGGCTGTTCGACGCCATCCACCGCCAGGCGCCTTCCTTGCCGGTGGTCATCCTCACAGCGCACGGCACGATCCCGGACGCGGTGGCGGCGACGCGCCGCGGCGTATTCAGCTTTCTCACCAAACCGTTCGAGCCGAAGGTGCTGCTGGAGACCGTCGCCGACGCGCTGCGGCTGTCGACGGCGCCGAACGGCGACCGCGCGCACTGGCGCTCGGAGATCATCACGCGTGCGGCGAGCATGGAGGCGCTGCTGGCGCAGGCGCAGCGCGTGGCGGCGTCCGATGCCAGCGTCTGCATCTTCGGCGCCAGCGGCACGGGCAAGGAGTTGCTGGCGCGCGCTATCCACCGCGCCAGCCGGCGTGTCAACGCTCCTTTCATCGCGGTCAATTGCGGCGCCATCCCCGAGGGGCTGCTCGAATCCGAGCTGTTCGGCCACAAGAAGGGCGCGTTCACGGGTGCGGTGCAGGACCGCCGCGGCCTGTTCCAGGCCTGCGACGGCGGCACGCTCTTCCTGGACGAAGTCGGCGACATGCCGCCGGCACTTCAGGTCAAGCTGCTGCGCGCGATCGAGGATCGTGAAGTGCGCCCGGTAGGCGCCAACGATGCGGTGGTGGTGGACGTGCGCATCGTCTCCGCGACGCACCGCAAGCTCGAGGAGCGCATTGCCACGGGTGAGTTCCGCGAGGACCTGTATTACCGCCTGAACGTTGTGAAGCTGGAGATTCCCGCGCTGGAGCAGCGGCGCGAAGACGTGCCGCTGCTCGCAGGGCATTTCCTTGCGCGCTTCGCGGAACGCTACGATCGCCCGCGCCTGGGCATATCGCCCGAAGCCATGGAGTTGCTGGTCACCGCCGCCTGGCCCGGCAACGTGCGTCAGCTGCTCAATGTCATCGAGCGGGCGGTGGCGCTTACCGCGACCGATGTGATTCCGGCCTCGCTCGTGCGCCAGGCGCTCGACGCGGGCGCGGGCTCGCTCACGCCGCTGGACGAGGCGCGGCGTGCCTTCGAGCGCGAGTATCTGGTGCGCATCCTCAAGATCACGGGCGGCAACGTCACCCAGGCCGCGCGCCTGTCGGGACGCAACCGCACCGAGTTCTACCGCCTGCTCGAGCGCCACGCCCTGGAGCCGGCGATGTTCAAGATAAAGGTCGCAGCCGAATCCTGAATCCGTCGCCGCCCGGCGACAGGAAATCCCGCGCCCCTTCAGGCGCTTGGCGCCTGCGTGCACTCCTTCGTCGTCGCCAGGAGACGATTTGCGCGCTTCGGGGCCTGTGACTTTGGTCACGCCAGGCCGGTAACTCCTTGATACCGTGGTTTTCCCTCTTGCTGGCATGACAGTTGCGAGCGGTTGTCAGAGGGGGACGATCAGAGAGTTTCGACTCATGGAACAAGCCAACGCAAAGTTTGAGATTCCGATTCTGGCGCAGGTATGCGGCGGTTTCGCCATCAGCGTGGTCGTGCTGGTGGGCATCGCGGGATCGATCTACAAGCTGGTTGCGCCCGGGGGCTGGGTGGTGCAGGCCTTCGGACATGGTTTTGGCCTCGGCGCGGCGCTGTTTGCAGCGCTGCTTGGCGCTGCCGCCGTAGTGTGGGCGCTCCCCGGCTACGTGCCGACGCAACGCGCGCGCGTCGCCGATGCGGTGGTCTACGGTTTTGCAGCGGCCGGCGTGCTGTACCTCGGCCAGCTGCTGGTCATCGGGAGCTTCTAGGGAATTCCGCGATCGGCAGCACAGCAGCTCCTCCCCGGGCCCGTTCTTTCCCCCTACAGACGGGCCCGTTTTTTTATACGGCGATCGGGGCCTTGATCGCCGGATGCGGCGCGTAGCCCTCCAGCGTGAAGTCCTCGTAGCTGAAGTCGAACACGTCGCGCACCGCGGGATTCAGGCGCATGTGCGGGAACGGGCGCGGCTCGCGCCGCAACTGCTCGCGCGCCTGCTCAAGATGGTTGAGATACAGGTGCGCGTCGCCCAGCGTGAGCACGAACTCGCCTGGCTGCAGGCTGGCGACCTGGGCAATCATCAGCGTGAGCAGCGCGTAGGAGGCAATGTTGAAGGGCACACCAAGGAAAAGGTCGGCGCTCCTTTGGTACATCTGGCAGGAAAGGCGCCCGTCGGCAACGTAGAACTGGAACATCGCGTGACAGGGCGGCAGCGCCATGTGATCGACATCCGCCGGGTTCCAGGCGCTCACAATGTGCCGCCGCGATTCGGGTTTCACGCGGATCGCTTCCACCACCTTGCGGATCTGGTCGATTTCGCGCCCGTCCGGCGTGCGCCAGTGGCGCCACTGGTAGCCGTACACCGGGCCGAGCTCGCCATTCGCATCCGCCCACTCATCCCAGATGGTGACGCCGTGCTGCTGCAGCCAGCGCACATTGGTGTCGCCGCGCAGGAACCACAGCAGCTCGTAGATGATCGATTTGAGATGCAGCTTCTTGGTGGTGAGCAGGGGAAAGCTCCGCGCGAGCTCGAAGCGCAATTGCCGGCCAAAAACCGAGCGGGTGCCGGTGCCGGTGCGATCGGACTTGATGGCGCCGCCCCGCAATACCTCGGCCAGCAGATCGAGGTACTGCCGCTCTCCGGGATCGGGGCTCATACCGCGATCATCGCAAATAATTCGCGCGCGCTCTGGAAACGCGCCTCGGGTGACTTGGCGAGCAGTTTTTCGAGGATGCTCTGGTACCCGGCGAGCCGTCCCGGCAACCGGGGGATCGGCCCGTGCACGTGCTGGTACACCAGGTCCGCGGGACCCGCGGTGCCGTAGAGCGTCTGGCCGCTCAACATCTCGTAGAACATCACGCCGAGGCTGTACAGGTCGGAGCGGTGGTCGGCAGGCTTGCCCAGACACTGCTCCGGGCTCATGTAGCGCGGCGTTGCAATCACTTCGCCATGCCGCGTAAGCATGGCCTTTGCACCGAGGTCCTTGGCGAGCCCGAAATCCACGATCACCGGCCGTCCGTTGTCGCGGAACAGGATGTTCTGCGGCTTGAGGTCGCGGTGAATGATGCCGTGCGCATGGATGGCATCGAGCGCACGCGCGATCTGCGACGTGATGCGCAGCGCCGCGAGCGAAGAAAGGCCCTCGTGGATGCGCGTGGCGAGCGTGCCCCCCGACAGGTATTCCATGGCGATATAGGGGTGCTCGCCGGCGAAGCCCTGGTCGTAGATGTGCGCGACGTACTCGTTGTGCAGGCCGGCCACCAGTTTGTATTCCTGGACGAAGCGCTTGAAGAAAGTCCGGTCCGAGCGCAATTGCGGCTCCAGCACCTTGAGCACCAGCTGCAATCCGTCCTGCTCGCGCTCGGCGAGGTACACCTGCGCCATCCCGCCCTCGCCGATTTTGCACAGGCTGCGGTATCCCGGGATCGCACGGTCGTCGCGATCAATGGGCGTGCGGACTTTGCGCGTATCCAGTTGCGTCGTGCGTCGCAAGGTCGGCGTGCCGGAAACCTCCGCATGGCGCGCTTCCTGCGCGTGCAGTGCGTCCTCAACGGTTTGCACGAGGCTTTCGGCGCTCAGCCCGGCCTGGGCGAGCATGACCACTGGAGGGTACGCAGGATCGCTCAGCAACTCGGCCACCCAGTCCGGACCGCCCTCTGCGCCCGGCTTCGCCGCGAGCAGCACCGCGGCGTAGCGCTCCCGGGCCAGCGCGGCGCGCGGACTGCCGTGCTCGCGCGGATCCCACTCGTCGGCGAAGGCCAGCGGCCAGCGGGCGCGCAGCATGCCGGCGAGCGTGCCGCGGAACTCGCGGGATGGGTCCACGATGAGAAAGCGCATAGGGACAGCGTGGCGCGATTTTCTCATGTTTGCGCCGTGCGGCCGGCCAAGAACTCCCTGCGGGGCGCCCGCAGGGATCGAAACCGGCCGAATCAGGGATTTGGTGCGAGGCGCCTGACGAGCCAGGCGGCGATGTCGGCGATCTCCTCGGCGCACACCGCGTGCGGCATGGCGTATTCCTGCCACTGCACGGCGTACCCCAGTGCCTCCAGCGCCGCGCGCGATTCGCGTGCGCGGCCGATATCGATGACCGGATCCTGCCCGCCGTGCGCCATGAACACCGGCGCATCGCGGTTTGCGTCGCTGCGCTGCGCCGCCAGCGTGGTCGCGAGAGGCAGGTAGGTCGACAGCGCCAGCACACCGGCCAGGCGCTCTGCGTGGCGCAGCCCGGTGTGCAGCGCAATGGCGCCGCCCTGCGAAAAGCCGGCAAGCACGATGCGCGCCGCGGCGACGCCGCGGTTTCGCTCGCTCGCGATCAGCGCCTCGACCATGTCCTGAGAGGCACGGATGCCGGCTGCGTCCTCGCGGCCGCCGCCCATCTGCAGGATGTCGTACCAGGCGCGCATGGGCATGCCCATGTTGATGGTCACCGGGCGCACCGGTGCATGCGGAAACACGAAGCGCAACCGCAGCCGCGCCGGCAGCCGCAGTTCCGGCACCACCGGCTCGAAATCATGCCCGTCCGCGCCCAGACCATGCAACCAAATCACCGTGGCGTCGGGCGCGGGGGCGGTTTCGACTTCGATGGCTTCCGGCAGCTGCGTCACGCTGGCTTCGGGCGCAGCGCCGACTTCGGCCTGAAGGCCTTCACCACCGCCTCGTCGGTCTCGATGTAGGGGCCGCCGATCAGGTCGATGCAGTAGGGCACGGCGCCGAACACGCCGTCCAGCGTCTCCTTGATTGCCTTGGGTTGGCCCGGCAGGTTGAGGATCAGCGCCTGCTTTCTTACCACGGCAACTTGGCGCGACAGGATCGCTGTCGGCACGTATTTCAGGCTCACTGCGCGCATCTGTTCGCCGAAGCCGGGCAGCACCTTGTCAGCGACCGCAAGCGTTGCTTCCGGGGTGACGTCGCGCGGCGCGGGACCAGTACCGCCGGTGGTGAGCACCAGGTGGCAGCCCTTCGCGTCCACCAAGTCGACCAGCGCGGCCTCGATCGCGGCCTGCTCGTCCGGTATCAATCGTTCCTCGTAACGGATGCGCGGCGCGGCGACGGCCCTGGCCAGCCAGTCCTTCAGCGCAGGAATGCCCTCGTCCTTGTAGACCCCGCCCGAAGCGCGGTCGCTCGCCGACAACAGGCCGACGATCAGCGCGTCACTCACCGCCCGCCTCCCGGATGACGCGGAACAGCTCGCGGCTGGCGCGCGGCGGCTTGCCCTCGGCGAGCTCCTTGCGCGCGTTGCGGATCAGGGCACGCAGCTGCTGCAGGTCGGCAGCGGCGTGTGCGCGCGCGAATTCGGTAAGCGCGCCGTCGTCCTCCAGCAACCGGGCGCGCCAGTGCTCGAGCCGCTGGTGACGCGCGCGTTCCTGCGCCGAGCCGCCTTCCACCGCGGCGAGCTGGGCGCGGATTGGCTGCGCATCGATCTGGCGCATCAGCCTGCCGATGTACTGCACCTGCCGGCGGCGGGCCTCGTGGCTGGCGATGCGCCGCGCCTCGTGCACCGCCTGCGCCAGGGCCTCGGGCAGCGCCATGCGCTCGAGGTGCGCGCTGGACAGTTCGACCAGCGCCGCGCCGAGCGCCTGCAGCTCGAGCATCTCCTGCTTGCGCCTGGTCTTGCTGAGGATTTCGCCCTGCATCGCGCTGCTATGATAGCGCGCCATGAAACACGGCGGCCGCTTCACCTACGCGCACGATCAGCTCAAGGATTTCGCTGCGCAAATGCTGGCGCACGCGCGCCGCCTGGGGGCAAGCGCCTGCGAGTGTGACGTGTCCGAGGGACACGGCCTGTCGGTCACGGTGCGCAAGGGCGCGGTGGACACGATCGAGCACAGTCGCGACAAGGGCATCGGCGTCACGGTCTACCTGGGCGAGCGCCCGCACGCTCGCCGCGGCCATGCCAGCACCTCGGATTTTTCCTCTGCCGCACTGGCGCAGACGGTGGCGGCAGCGCTTGCCATCGCGCACCACACCGCCGAAGACGACTGCGCCGGGCCGCCTGAGCCCGAGTTGCTGGCGCGCGATACGCCCGACCTCGACCTGTACCACCCCTGGGTGCTCGGCACCGAGGAGGCGATCGGCATCGCGCAGCGCTGCGAGGCTGCGGCGTTCGCGCTGTCGCCGAAAATCCGCAACTCCGAAGGCGCGTCCGTCTCGGCCCAGCATTCGCAGTTCGTATTTGCCAACAGCCTGGGGTTCATGGCGGGATTCCCGGCTTCGCGCCATTCGCTCTACCTGTCGGTGATTGCGCAGGACGCCCGCGGCATGCAGCGCGACGACTGGTACAGCGACTCGCGCGTTCCGGCGCAGCTCGCGGCCCCCGAGACGCTCGGCCGCTACGCCGGCGAGCGCGCGCTGGCACGGCTTGGTGCGCGCCGCATCGGCACGCGCCAGGCGCCGGTGCTGTTCGAGGCGCCGCAGGCGGCGATGCTGCTGGGCAGCTTCGTCTCGGCGGCGAGCGGCGGCAACCTGTACCGCAAGGCGACGTTTCTACTCGACAGCCTTGGCAAAGCGGTGTTCGCCCCCGGCGTCACGCTCGAGGAGCGGCCGCTGGAGCCGCGCGCACTCGCCAGCTCGCCATTCGACGACGAGGGCGTGGCGACGCGCGCGCGCACTGTGGTGCGCGGCGGCGTGCTCGAGGGCTATTTTCTCGGCAGCTATTCCGCGCGCAAGCTGGGCATGCAAAGCACCGGCAGCGCCGGCGGCAACCACAATCTGGTCCTGGCCGCGGACGGCCCGGATTTTCGCGGCATGCTCAAGCGCCTGCATCGCGGCCTGCTGGTCACGGAACTCCTGGGCCACGGGGTCAACCTGGTCACGGGGGACTACTCGCGCGGCGCCGCCGGCTACTGGGTGGAAAACGGGGCAATCGCCCATCCCGTGGAGGAGATCACGATTGCGGGCAATTTGAAGGACATGTTCCTGGGCATCGAAGCGGTGGGAAGCGACATCGTGGTGCGCGGCTCGCGCCGAAGCGGCTCTATCTTGGTGCGTGAAATGACGATCGCCGGGGAGTAAACTGAACGAACTCCGGGTGAGCCGGAAGATCCAACCGGCACGGAGCTTGCATAACCATCGCCATGGCACCCGCGCTCAAACCCGAATCCAATCGCGAGCACCCGGTGGTCGCCTGGGTCGGAATCCTTGCGATCTTTGCCGCCATTCTGCTGATCTCCTGGGCACGCTTCGCCGTGCACGGTACCGGCGACCTCGAATCGGCGTTGTTGGATGAGCCACCGGAGGCAGCGGCCGCCCGGCAAAAGCCGTCGCCGGGAGGCGACGGGTCCAGGCAAGAAAAGAATTTGGACGAGGCGGTGGCGGCCGGCCGCTGGGCCGGCGGATTTTCTCCCTGAACGCCGGAACTCGCGCTGGCCGGATGAACCTTCAGGTCGAAATCGTTTCCGATGTCGTGTGTCCCTGGTGCTACATCGGCAAGCGCCGGCTGGAGAAGGCGCTCGCCCTCATGGGCGGCGAGGTCGCGACGCAGGTGACTTGGCTGCCGTTCCAGCTCAACCCATCGATGCCGCGGGAAGGCATGCCGCGGGCCGAATACCGCAGCGCCAAGTTCGGTTCCGTGGAACGCGGGCGCGAGCTGGATGCGCGCGTCGCCGCGGAGGGCCGCGGCGAGGGCATCGAGTTCGTGCTGGAGCGCATCGAGCGCACGCCGAACACCTTTGCGGCGCACCAGCTGATCGACCTCGCGCAGGAGCTGGGCGCGGGCGCAGCGGTGGTGGACGCCCTGTTCCGAGCCTACTTCGAGCAGGCCCGGGACACGGGGGATGCCGAGATCCTGCTGCAACTGGCCGAGTCCGCCGGCCTGCCGCGCGACGCGGTGCAGGAGCGCTGGGCCGACGCCGGCCACGCGCGCCGCGTGGCGCAACTGGAGGAGAGCATGAAGGAGCTGGGCATCAGCGGCGTGCCGACGTTCATCCTCAACCGCAAGATCGGTGTGTCCGGGGCGCAGGCGCCCGAGAACCTCGCCGCGGCGATGCGCCAGGCGGCGGTTAGGTAAAGTCCAGCCGGTCGTCGCGCAGCACGCCGTAGATGCGGATCGACGGCCGGTTGTGCAACTCCAGCGGCGGCAGGGGCTGTGCGTCCAGTTCCAGTTCCGCCACCGACACCACGCCCATCACCGCGTCCGACAGCACCAGCTCGCCGGCGCGTGCGCGGTGCACCAGCCGCTCGGCGATGCTGACGCAGTCGCCGAATACGACTGGACACCGGTGTCCGATCGGGCCGGCCTCGCCGTAAACGGCGTCGCCGCGGTGCATGCCGAGTGCGATCGCCGTACGCAGCCCGTACTCCCCCTGCCAGACTTGTACTATGGCGTCGAATTCCCCGACCAGTTGCTGCGCCGCGCGCACCGCGGCGCGCGCTTTTTCGGCGGGGGAGCCTTGCCGGAACGCCGCCATCAGTGAATCGTTGTGCACCGCCCAGGTTTCCCCGTCGTGCGCCAGGACGGCGCGCGCAGCGCACTCGAAGAACTGGTCCGCGAGGGCGAGCACGCGATCGGGCTCGAGCATCTCCGACATGCGGGTGAAATTGCGCAATTCGGCGAACAGGATCACCGATTCCGCGCGCGCCGACTTGTGCACCCGCGGTGCAGGCGCGGGCGCCGCCTGGGCTGGAATTTTTAATTTCTCCGTGCGATCCGCCCCCGCCACCGCAGGAAGCGCATCCGCCTCCGGGGAGGAATTAGTTTCGCTTGCGGAGGGTGGTCGGGACGGGCGGCGTGCCATGGGCGACGGGCGGACTCAGCGCAGCAGCACGAACAGGGCCACCACCAACACCACCAGCGATCCCGCGGCCAGGAGCACCAGCGACGCGCTGGACACCTTGGGCAGGTCGGGGTCGCGCTGCACCGGAGACGGAGAGTGATCCTCATGGCCTGCCTGCGGCACCGCGTGCAGGGCGCCGACTTTTTCGTTGAACGCCGCAAAAAAATCCTGCGAAATTTTCCTGGCCGCCGCGTCCACCAGACGCGAGCCGATCTGCGCGAGCTTCCCCCCGACGTTGGCCTTCACCTGGTAGCTGAGCTTGGTGACCTCGCCCTCGGGCGCGAGCTGCACCTGGGCCGAGCCCTTGGCGAAGCCGGCGCCGCCGCCCTGGCCCTCGAAGGCGATGGCGTAGGAGTGCGGCGGGTTGAGGTCCGAGAGCACCAGCTTGCCCTTGAACTTGGCGCTCACCGGGCCGATGCGCGCCACCATCAGCACCTGGTACTCGTTATCGGCGAGGAGCTCGATTGACTCGCAGCCGGGGACGCAGGCCTTGAGCATCTCCGGGTCGTTGAGCGCGGCCCAGGTATCGGCTTGCGACGCCGGGATACGCTCATCACCGGTCATTTCCATGCGTTGCCCTCCGTACGTTTCGCCAGGGGCCGGCTCAGCGTGCGCGCCAACTCGACCAGGCTCTTGAGATTATGCACCGGCAGGAACAAATCCACGTAGGGCAGCATGGCACGCACGCCTGCCGGCTTGGCCTCGAACTTGTCGTAACGCAACAGCGGATTGAGCCACACCAGGAAGCGGCAGGACTTCGACAGGCGTTCCGTCTCCTCGCCCAGCCCTTCGCCCGCCTCGCGGTCCAGGCCGTCCGAGACCAGCAGCACGCAGGCGTTCTGGCCGAGCACGCGCCGCGCCCAGCGCCAGTTGAATTCGCGCAGGCACACGCCGATGCGCGTGCCGCCGGACCAATCCTTGATGGCGTCGGCGACGCGCGTCATCGCCACGTCCACGTCGCGGTGGCGCAACTGGCGCGTGACGTTGGTGAGCCGCGTGCCGAAGACGAAGGTGTGCACGCGGTCGCGGTCGTTGGTGAGCGCGTGCAGGAAATGCAGGAACATGCGCGCGTAGGGGTTCATCGAGCCCGAGATATCGCACAGCACGACCAGCGGCGGGTGGATCTCCACGGGTTTGGAGCGCACCAGCGGGATCAGGTCGCCGCCCTCGCGCAGGGATTGGCGCAGGGTGGCGCGCAGGTGCACGCGCCGGCCGCGCAGGTCAGGCGCATGGCGCCGGGTGCGAATCCGGGGCAGCGGCAGGCGCAGCTGCCGGATCATTTTTTTGGCCTCGGCCAGTTCCGAAGCCGACATGGTGTCGAAGTCCATGCGCTGCAGCACCTCGCGCGCCGAGAACGTGAGGCGCGCGTCCATCTCCACCTTCTGCTCCTCGCGCTGCTCCTCGGGCTTCCTCTGCCCGAACAGCGCGTCGGTGAGGCGCTGGCTCTGCTGCTCGTCGGGCCTGGGAGTGCGGCCGTAGGTCTGTGGCAAGAGCATCTGCATCATCTTCTCGGTGAGTTTGGGGTCGCGCCAGAACAGACGAAACGCCTGGTCGAAAATCGGGCGCTGCTCCTCGCGCGACAGCAGTACCGCCGACATGGTCCAGTACCAGTCGTCACGCCGCTCGGCGCCCGCGAATTCCAGGGCGCGCACGCAGTCCAGAACACGATCCGGACCGATGCGCAGTCCCGCGCCGCGCAACAATCGCGCGAAGTGCATCACGTTCTCGGCGAGCCTGCCGCGTGGCGCATCGACCGGGAGCTGCGGCAGCATGCTCAGTGTGCCGGCGGTTCGCGTCCATCGCCGGCAAGCGTACACTGGCGGGCGAGCTTCTGGATTTCTCGTGCCGCAACCACCACATGCTCGTTGACGAAGCGCTCGTGGTTGCGCTCGATGTCGCGCAGCCGGTACACGTAATTCACCATCATGCCCGCCGAGCGCTTGAGCCCCTGCGCGGAGGTGTCGCCGAGCCAGTTCAATCGCGCCAGCGAAGCGCCGTTGCCGAGGTGGAATCGCGACACCGGATCGAGCGGACCGTGACCCTGCTTCGCGTGTAGGAGGTAGTAGGCGCACAAGCCGGTGAGCATGTGGCGCAACGGCTCGTCGCCGGCCTTGTGCCAGCCAGGCGCGTCCAGCCGGGAAAGGAGCGCGAGCTGGGCCTCCCCGGCCGCGCCCGCTGCCAGACGGACCCGCGCGCCGTCCAGCCAGGTGCGAAAGCCCGGGATCGGTGACAGGGTCGCGAACGCGCGCAGCCGCGGGAACTCGCGCTTGAGGTCCTCGGCGACCTGCTTGATGAGGAAATTTCCGAAGGAGATGCCGCGCAGGCCGTCCTGGCAATTGGTGATCGAGTAGAACATCGCGCAGCGGGCGTCCCGCGGGTCGGACACCGGCGCGTCGGGGGCCAGCAGCGGCTGCACCACGGCGCTGACGCGGCGCGTGAGCGCCACCTCGATGAAAACAAGCGGCTCGTCGGGCAGGGACGGGTGAAAGAAGGCGAAGCAGCGGCGGTCGGCTTGCAGCCGCCGGCGCAAGTCAGGCCAGCCCTGGATCGCATGCACCGCCTCGTAGGCGATGAGCTTCTCGAGCACCAGGGCCGAAGTGCGCCAATCGATACGCTCGAGCCTCAGGAAGCCACGGTTGAACCAGGAGCGCAATATGTGCAATAGATCGGCGTCCACCGCACGCCACGCGGGATGGTCTTGCAGGGTATGCAGCAGCAGCTTGCGCATCTCCACCAGCGCCGCGGTCCCGCCCGGCGCCGTGTTGAGCCGACGGAACAACTCCTGCCTCGCAGGCTCGACCACCGTCTGCAGGCGCAGCAGGTTGGCCGGCGTCGGATCGGAGCGGTAGGCGTCTGCGGCCTCGCCGACCGCATCGGGCGAGGGCGAGAACTCGGTCGCAAGGATCTCGAAGAACTGATCCCGGGTTGCCGGGCGGAGTGCGCTGAATGCGGCGAGCGCGTCTCGCGCCAGCACTGCGCCGGAGGCTTCACCCCGCTCGCCGAGCAAGCCGCGGCACAGCGAAATCGCCTCGCGGCATTCACGGTCCATGCCATCGCCGCGGTCGCCAAAGAGCCGCCGAAGAAATAAGGATGCGTGCATGCTGCCGGTCAGGCCGTGGCGGCGGTGCTCTTCGCCTCGGTCACCAGGCGCGCGGCCTCCTCGCCGGCGATCTTCACGATGTCGTCCTGGTACTTGAGCAGCACGCCGAGCGTGTTGTTGACGGTTTCCGGATCGAGCGCGATCTTGTCCAGCGCCACCAGGCAGTTGGCCCAGTCGATGGTCTCGGCGACCCCGGGCAGCTTGAACAGGTCCACGGTGCGCAGCCGCTGCACGAACGCCACCACTTCCCTGGACAGCGCCGCCGCGGACTTCGGCGCCTTGCGCTTGAGAATCTCCAGCTCGCGGTGCGCGTCCGGGTAGTCCACCCAGTGGTAAAAGCAGCGGCGCTTCACCGCGTCGTGGATCTCGCGGGTACGGTTGGAGGTGATGACCACGATCGGCGGCTCGGCCGCCTTCAGCGTGCCGATTTCCGGCACCGTGATCTGCCAGTCCGAGAGCACTTCCAGCAGGTAGGCCTCGAACGGCTCGTCGGTGCGGTCCAGTTCGTCGATCAGCAGCACCGGCGCCGCGCCCGGCTTGCCCTCGAGCGCCAGGGCGAGCGGGCGCTTGATGAGGAAGCGGTGCTCAAAAATGTCGTGCGACATCTTGTCCCTGGATTTCTCGCCTGAAGCCTCCGCCAGGCGGATCTCGATCATCTGCCGCGGATAGTTCCATTCGTAGGCCGCCTGCGCGATGTCCAGGCCCTCGTAGCACTGCAGCCGGATCAGTTCGCGCCCCAGGGCACTGGCGATGACCTTCGCGATCTCGGTCTTGCCGGTTCCGGCTTCGCCCTCCAGAAACAGCGGGCGCTGCATGGCCAGCGACAGGTACAGCGCGGTGGCGAGGCTGCGGTCGGCGACGTAGTCGGCCGAGGTCAGCAGCTTCAGGGTGTCGTCGATCGATTTCGGCAGGGGTGTGGGCATGAAAAAGCCCGCTCGAGGCGGGCTTGCTCAAGCGAGCGGCAATTCTATTTCATCGCGGCTTCGACCGCGCGCTATTTCTGTCCCAGCTGCCGCCAGAAACGCGTGCTCCTCTACGGCGAGTGGGTCGAGGAGAACGTGCTTGCACCGGTGGCGCACCGGCAGTACGTGTTCACCGTGCCGCGGCTGCTACGACCCTTCTTCGCCCGACGCCGCGAGTGGCTGGGAGAGCTGTGCCGCATTGCGGCGCGGCTGCTCTCGCAGTCGTATGCCGAGGTGCTGGCCGGCGCGAAGCCGGGGCTGATTCTCTTCGTTCAGAGCTTCGGCGATCTGGTCAACTTCAACCCGCATGTGCACGTGCTCGCCGCCGACGGAGCCTTCCTTGCCGATGGGCGCTTTGTCGTGCTGCCCGCGGTGCCGCAGGCGCTGCTTGCGGAGTGCTTTCGGCGCGCGGTGCTTGCGTTTCTGGTGAAGAACGGCGCGCTCTCGGAGGAACTGCGCCAGCGCATGCTCGGCTGGCGCCATTCTGGCTTCTCGGTGTTACGCCTGCTTGATTAAGCCGCCGCTGCTAAGACAATGCCTTCGCGGCTGCAATCGCCAACCGGATCAGGCTGTATACGCTGAGCACCGAGATCACTGTCGCTACCAGGATCATCAACGTGCGTGGCGCCAGAATACGGCTGAGAAGCCCCGCAAACGGCGCGGCCATGGCGCCACCGATGACCAATCCCAGCACAACTTGCCAATATCCGCTGAAGTCGAGCGCCAAGATGAACGTGACCGAGATCGCCACGGTCAGAAAGAACTCTGCCAGCGAGACGGAGCCTATGGTTGAGCGAGGGTGATCGCCGCGCGCCAGCAGCGTGGAGGTCACCACCGATCCCCAGCCGCCGCCACCGATCGCGTCAAGAAACCCACCCGCAGCTCCAACCGCCGGAGTTGGAAGTTTACGTTCGCGCTGGGCTTTGGTCCCCTCCTGCGCTTTCTTGCTGCCGACGATGCGGCGGGTGATCATTAGCGTCATGCCAATCAAATAGAGCGTGATCATGACTTTGACGAAAGTCTCGGGCAGGCCGGTGAGCACATAAGCTCCGACAATGCCGCCGGCCATCCCTGCGGGAGCGAGACGTTTAAACAGCTTCCAGTCGATATTCTTGTGCCAGACATGGGAGGAGCCGGCGAGACCGGTCGTCACTACTTCCGCGGCATGCACGCTGGCGCTGGCAAAGGCAGGCGGCGTGCCGAGCGACAACAGCACGGTCGTTGCAATCAGGCCATAAGCCATGCCAAGAGCCCCATCGACTAACTGTGCAGCAAATCCAATTGCTATGAAAATAAGAAGCTCTGTTGAAAACAATTCGGTCATGCTCAATTCTCTGCCATGGCCACGTTAATGCGCCGCGGCGCT
>CAZOSA010000006.1:0-27716 GCA_964582155.1 uncultured Enterobacteriaceae bacterium
CGATCGCCGCGCGCCTCGCGCTGGGCGACGCGGCGCCCGAAGCGGCGCGCGCGGCGCAGCACTACACCTGGCACGCGCTCGAGCGCGGCTTCAAGCCCGGCAGCGGGCAGTACCTGCCGCGGCGATGAAACTGCGCGGGCTGTACGCCATCACGCCGCAGGACATCGGTCGCGTTGCGCCCGCCGTCGCCTCGGGTGCGATCTGCGCGCTCCAGTACCGCAACAAGTCTGCGAGCGCTGCGCAGCGATTGAAGGAGGCTAAAGCATTGGCGCTGCTTTGCCGCCGGCACGGCGTGCCCCTCATCGTCAACGACGACGTGGAGCTCGCGCTCGCGGTGGACGCGGCGGGCGTGCACCTCGGGCGCGACGACGGCGAGCTTGGCGCGGCACGCGCGCGCCTGCGCGGGCGCATCCTCGGCGCCTCGTGCTACGACCGGCTCGAGCTCGCACAGCGCGCGGTGGCCGCCGGCGCGGATTACGTCGCCTTCGGCTCGGTATTCGCTTCGCCCACCAAGCCCGGCGCGGTGCGTGCGCCGCTCGCGCTGTTCGGCCACGACCTGGGCGTGCCGAAGGTCGCGATCGGCGGCATCACCGTGGACAACGCGGCGCAACTGGCGGCGGCCGGCGCCGATGCAGTCGCGGTGATCAGCGATCTGTTCGACGCGCCGGATGTCGCCGCGCGCGCACGGCAATACGCTAAGGTGTTCTCCCGTGACATCGCGTAACGACGAACTTTACGCACGCGCGCAAGCGCGCATCCCCGCGGGCGTGAACTCGCCGGTGCGTGCCTTTCGCGCGGTCGGCGGCACGCCGCCCTTCTTCGAGCGCGCCTCGGGGCCGCACCTGTGGGACGCCGACGGCAAGCGTTACATCGACTATGTCGGCTCCTGGGGGCCGATGCTCGCCGGGCACACGCACCCCGCCGTCGTCGAGGCGGTGCAGGCGGCCGCGTCGCGTGCGCTGTCCTACGGCGCACCGACCGAAGCCGAGGTGGAGCTCGCCGAGCTGCTTTGCCGGCTGGTGCCCTCGATGGCGCTGGTGCGTCTCCTGTCTTCAGGCACCGAGGCGACCATGACGGCGATACGGCTCGCGCGCGGCCACACGGCCAGGAACCTCATCGTCAAGTTCGAAGGCTGCTACCACGGTCACGCCGATGCGCTGCTGGTGAAGGCGGGCTCGGGTGCGCTGACTTTCGGCAACCCGAGTTCCGCGGGCGTGCCGGCCGAGACCGCGGCGCACACGCTGGTGCTCGATTACAACGACACGGCGCAGGTGAAGGCGCTGTTCGACAGGCAAGGCCCGCAGATCGCCGCTGTGATCGTCGAGCCGGTGGCCGGGAACATGAACCTGGTGCTGCCGGCGCCGGGCTTTCTGGAAACGCTGCGCGAACAGTGCACGCGCTACGGCACGGTGCTGATCCTGGACGAGGTGATGACCGGTTTTCGCGTCGCCCTGGGCGGCGCGCAGGCGCGCTACGGCATCCGGCCGGACCTGACCACGCTCGGCAAGGTGATCGGCGGCGGCATGCCGGTGGCCGCGGTGGGGGGAAAGCGCGAGATCATGGAGAAAATCGCGCCGCTCGGGCCTGTCTACCAGGCGGGCACGCTGTCCGGGAACCCGGTCGCGGTCGCCGCCGGGCTCGCCACCTTGAAGCTGGTGGACCAGCCGGGGTTCCAGGACCACGTCGAGGCCACGACACGCGCGCTGGTGGAGGGCATGATCGACGAGGCGAAGCGCGCCGACGTCACCTTTTCGTCGCAATCCATCGGCAGTATGTTCGGCATGTACTTCCGGGAATCGCCGCCGGCGAGCTTCGCGCAGGTGATGCAGTGCGACGCAAAGCGCTTCAAGCGCTTCTTCCACGCGATGCTGGCGCGCGGCGTGTACTTCGCGCCCTCGGCCTACGAAACGGGCTTCGTCTCCGGCGCGCACGGCGCGCGCGAGGTCGAGGAAACCCTGGCCGCCGCCCGGGAGGCGTTCGCCGCATGCAGGTAGTCACGCGAGCAATGTCCCGCGTGGAGCGCGACAAGCTGGGGACGCATCTCATGGCGCTGGAAGCCGAGGACCGGCGGCTGCGCTTCGGGATCGCCATCGGCGACACGGCGATCCGCGACTACGTGGCGCGCATCGATTTCGAGCGCGACGCGGTGTTCGGCGTGTTCGACGACGAACTGCAGTTGATCGGCGCAGCGCACCTGGCGCGCGCCGAAAAGCACGCCGAGCTCGGCTTGTCGGTGCTGCCCGGTCACCGCGACCGCGGCATCGGCGGCGCGCTGCTGGGGCGCGCGCACACGCACGCCCGCAACTGGGGCATCGCGGTGTTGTTCACGCACTGCCTGACGGAGAACACTGCGATGATGCACCTGGCGCGCAAGCAGGGCATGAAGGTCGTCGTCGCCAGCGGCGAGGCGGACGCGCGCCTCGACCTGCCGCCCGCCAACGCTTCCAGCTTTACCCAGGCGCTGCTCGCCGAGCGCGTGGGCCTGTTCGACTACGCGTTGAAATCCCAGTTCGACGCCGGCCGCCGCCTGTTGGCGAGCGCGCTCGGCAAGGGTCCCCTGGGCCGCGACGGCTAGGCGCGCCGCCCCGCTGGTGCCCGTGCGTGTCGTTGCAGCGCCTGAATCAGGGAATCTGCGCGGACTCCATGCGCGCCCGGATCACGTCCATGCGCCCCTCGATGTAAGGCGTAGTGCGGCCGTGCGGGTAGCGCCGCGGACTGGGCAGAATCGCGGCGAGCCATACCGCCTGCTCCGTGTCGAGCGCCGCAGCAGGTATCCCGAAGTGGTGCTGCGCGGCGGCCTCGGCGCCGAACACCCCATCGCCCCATTCGGCGAAGTTGAGATAGAGCTCCAGGATGCGCCGCTTTTCCAATGCAGTCTCCAGCATCCACGTGATGAGCGCTTCCTGCGCCTTGCGCAGCCAGGAGCGCTTGCCCGAGAGGAACAGGTTCTTGGCCAGTTGCTGGCTGACGGTCGAGGCGCCCGCCACCACCCTGCCCTTGCTCTCGTTCTTTTGCATCGCTTTCTGGATCGCCTCCCAGTCGAAACCGTCGTGGTCGATGAACTTGGCGTCCTCGGCAGCGATCACCGCGCGCGTGAGCTGCGGCGAGATACGGGCGTAGGACACCCATTGGTGACGCAGGCTCGCCTTCGGATTCTTTGCGCGCAACTGCACCAGGCGCCGCTCCATGAACGCGGTGCTGGCGGGCGCCTCGTGCGCCCACCACAGTATGTGGGCGTAGAACCATGCCTGCATCAGCAGTGCGCCGGCGGCCAGCGCCGCAAGCACCCAGCCCAGACGCCTCAGCGCGCGCACAGGGCGGCGAGCACCGCGCGCGTGTCCGGGCGCAGGCCACGCCACAGGAGGAACGACTCCGCGGCCTGCTCCACCAGCATGCCAGTGCCGTCGCTGGCCGCCGCTCCCGCGGCTCGCGCCATGGCAAGGAACTCGGTGTCGCGGCCGTAGACCATGTCGTAGCCCAGGGCCCCGGGCCGGAACAATCCCCGCGGCAGCGGCGGCAACTCTCCGCTCAATCCCGCGGAGGTCGCATTGATCACGAGGTCGAAGCTGCGGCCTGCGAGCGCGTCAAAGCCGCAGGCCGCCGCGCCCGGAACGCGCGCCGCCAGCGCCTGCGCCCGCGGCAACGTGCGGTTGGCGACGACAATGCCCGCGGGTCGCTCGCTCGCCAGCGGCGCCAGTACGCCCTGGGCCGCCCCGCCCGCGCCCAAGAGCAGGACTTGCGCACCGGCCAGCAGGCGCCCGAGGTTGACGGTGAGGTCGCGCACCAGGCCGACGCCGTCGGTGTTGTCGCCAAAAGGCTTTTCCCGGTCGAGGATCACCGTGTTCACCGCGCACGCCGACGCGGCGCGCGCGCTGGTCGCGGCGCAGTAACGGAACGCCTGCTCCTTGAAGGGCAGCGTGACGTTGAGGCCCTTGCCGCCGCCGCCGCGGAATTTCTCCACCGCGGCCACGAACCCCTCCGGCGGCGCTTCGATCGCCCCGTACTCCATGTCCTCGCCGCAGGCGCGCGCGAACTGCGCGTGGATCCAGGGAGATTTTGAGTGGGCGACCGGGTTGCCGATCACCGCGTAGCGATCGGGCACGGCCCTATTGGGTCCAGAGGCGATCGCCCTTGCCGAAGAACCACGTACGCGTGATCACCAGCAAGTCGGTGTCGCGGCGGATCTCCGGCGGGAACAGGGCGTAGGGCGAGGCCTGGCGCACGATCCTGAACGCGGCGTC
The DNA here is from genome assembly GCA_964582155.1 of uncultured Enterobacteriaceae bacterium. Lineage (GTDB taxonomy): Bacteria > Pseudomonadota > Gammaproteobacteria > Burkholderiales > SG8-39 > JAABQT01. The sequence goes on from CAZOSA010000006.1 coordinate 4,242, forward strand.
GTCCAGCACTTTCAGTCCCGAGGAGCGGTCGAGCTCGATCGACTCGACGTTGCCGTCGGGGCGCAGGGTCACCGTCATGCGCAGGTTGCCGTAGTACCTGCCGCGCGCCGCCGCCGGATAATTGACCGTGCCCACGCGCTCCACCTTCTGGCGCCAGTCCTCCTCGTACTGGGCGAAGCGGTACTCGACGGCGCTGGCGCCGATGAATTTCTTGCGCGGGCGCTTCTGGTAGGCCTCCAGCTGCCGGTCGATCTGCGCCTGCAGGCGCATCGCCGCCAGCGACAGGTCGGCGAGGTCGCGGCCGCCGGGCTGGACCGCAGCGTCATCGGCACTCGCGCGGGGCTCGGCTTGCGCTGGCACGCGCGCGCTCGACTGGCGCGAGCGCGCCAGCAGCTCTCTTTGCTGCGTCTCGAGCGCCTTCACACGGCGCTGCGCCTGCGACAGGTCGCGGCCCGGAGCGCGCGGCTCGATCACCGGCAATGGCGTCCTGGCGCGGCGGTTCTGGTCGGTGTCACCGCCGCCCTCGAGGTCGGCTTGCGCCAGCGCGTCGGCGCGCGCCGGGCGCTGGCGCGACTTGGCGTTGACCAGAATGACGTCGAGCGCCTGGTTGGCGGAGTTCCACCGCAGCTGGTCGGGAAATTTGAAATGCACAGACAGCAGGACCGCGTGCAGCAGGAGCGACGCCGCTACCGACGCGTACATTACGCGGGACCGATGGTCGAGCCCGGACCAGAATTCGGCCGCGCCCGGAATGCTCTTCGCTGGCACAACCTGCAATGGCACCTCGAGGCGAGATTGCGCCGCCATTCTAGGGCTTTAGCGTTCGTCTCGCTCGTCGCCAGTGAGCGCGTCCCGGTCCCCGGACCCCAAGGTCTGCAGGTAGGCGCAATCGACGCTGCGCTCGAGGAGATCGATCCCCTGGATCGACAGGCTGACGCGCGCGCCGGGATCCAGGGCCGGCAGCGAAGGCACGCGTGCCGTGAGCGGCAGGCCTTCGAAGCGCACCAGATTCTCGCGCAGCACGACGGCGCTCGCCTCCCGCATCCCTTCCTGCTGGAGCCAGCGCAGGCACCAGTAGTTCTCCATGGCGCGCTGGTACTCGTCGTATCGTGCATAGGTCACCTCGAAGGCGCGCAGCGCCGCGAGCAGCGCTTCCGAGGTGCGCGCAAAAGGGGGCCGGCGCCCGGAGAGCGCAGCCGTGAGCTGCCACTGGTTGGCGAGGTCCACGTAGCGGCGCAGCGGCGAGCTCATCCACGCGTAGCAGGCCAGTCCCAGTCCTTCGTGCGGCTCGGGGTGCACGCTCATGCGCACCTTGCCGGAGGACTGCACGCGGTACAGCGCGGCCACATCGCGCTCGGCGAGCAGCTCGCCCCAGGTCGAGTTGGCGAGGATCATGAGTTCGCTGACCAGCTTGTCCAGCGGCGCGCCGCGACGGCGGGGCTCGACGCGCACCCTGCCCTCGTGCACGCGGAACACGTAATCCACGATGGCGGCATTCACGGCGGGCTTGCCGCGGCGCACCTCGAGCGCTTCGGCGAGGCGCCACAGCGTGCGCAATTCCTCTTCGCGCGCCAGGCCCGTGTTCCCGCCCTGTTCGAATGCGGCGTTCAGCGCCTCGACCTCGCCGTGGCGCAGGTTGGCGGCGACGCGCACGCGCTCCAGGCGCGAGTGGCGAGCGCGCACCGTGAAGTCGTGAGCCGACACGTCCAGGTAGAGCGACACCACCGGATGCTCGGCGCCCGCGTCGAGCGAGTAGCGCTGCACCACGTCTTCGGGGAGCATCGTCACCTTGACCCCCGGCATGTAGGCCGTGGACAGGCGCTCGCGCGCGATAGTGTCCAGCAGCGACCCGGGCGCGAAGCCGAGCGCGGGCGCGGCGATATGGATACCCACGCGCCACTCGTCCGCCGAAACGCGCGTGAGCGAAAAGGCGTCGTCGATCTCGGTGGTCTCGGCGTCGTCCAGGCTGAACGCCTCGACCTGTGCAAGCGGCAGTGCCTGGGTCGGCTCGGGCACCTCGTGCGCCGGGAAGGCGGTGCCGCGCGGGAAGAATTCGTGCAAGAACCGGTTCAGGTGGTAGGCGTGGCTGTCCTGGATCAGCCCGCAGCGCTCCAGCAGGCGCGCGCCCGTGAGCCCGGTCTGGCTGCCGGCCTGCTCGAAGGCCTTGGTCTCCGGCTTGTTGCGGTCCGGCGCGTAGAGCAGTTCGTCCTTCAGGGCGGCGATTTCCGGGGGGCAGTCAAAGCGCGCGAGGCGCGCGGCCCAGCCGTCGATCGTGTCCTGCACGCGCTTTTTTTTCTCCGCCGAGGCGAGCGCCAGCTTGAGCGTTTGCGCTGGCGCGGCCTGGTAGTGGCCGCGGCCGCGCCGGTGGAAGTAGATCGGCGCCGAGTGCAGTTTGAGGAGCACGCCGGCGGCTTCCGCGGCGAGCGGTTCGCGGCCGACGTACGCGCGCGCGAGGTCCTCGAAGCCGAATTCGCCTTCGCCGGAGCACTGCCAGAGGAAATCGATGTCCAGGCCGGCCGCGAACTGGCCCGCGGCTTCGAGCAGCTCGCCGGCACCCGGGCGCTCGAAGCGCATCAGCACGGCGGCCGCCTTCACTTTCGAGCGCCGGCCGTGCGGGCTCTCGACCTGGAATGAGGCCGGCGCCTGCTCAAGCACGGTCGCCACCTTGAAGGCCCCGTCCTCTTCGTAAAGCAGGTGCATTTCATCGCCTCACGAGGCGGCGAGGCCGGCGAACGCAAGAATGCGCGGCAGGTGCTGCGGGAAGGACTGCAGCGAGTGGTCGCCGCCCTGGATCACGACCTGCTCGGCCCCGCGGTAGCGCTCGAGGGCCTTGCGATAGTCGAGCACGTCGTCGCCGGTCTCGAGGAGCAGGAGGTAGCGCTCGGGCTTGATGCGCGGCACCCAGAGCTTGCCCCATTCCTGCAGGTGCGCCTCCGTCAACTGGTAGGGTGCGCCGGTGTGATAGTTCTTATGCTCGCCAAGGTAGGCGCGCAGGCTCAGGTGCGGGTCGATTGACGGGTTGACCAAAACGGCCTGCGCGTTGTGCTTCTCTGCAAGGTAAGTGGCGTAATGCCCGCCGAGCGAGGAGCCGACGAAGCAAAACGGTGCGCCCGGGCGCTGTGCCATCAGATCTTCAATCGCGGCAATCGCGTCGCCGGGGAACGGCGGCAGCACCGGGCAGGCATAGTGAGCGGCGAGGCCGCGCTCGGCCATGAAGCGTCCCATCAATTGCGCCTTGTGCGACTGGGGCGAGGAATTGAAACCGTGCAGGTAGGCGATCATCGGCCGAGCGCCGTGAGGAGCTTGTCGTGGATTGCGCCGAAGCCGCCGTTGGACATCACCAGCACGTGGTCGCCCGGGCACGCCTCGGCGGCGATCGCGGCCACCAAGGTGTCGAAATTCTCAAAGCAGCGGGCGCGTTCGCCCATTGGACGCAATGCCTCGGCGACGCTCCAGCCAAGCCCAGTGCCGTAGACGAACACCCGGTCCGCGGCGGCGAGGCTCGCCGGCAGCCGGTCCTTCATCAAGCCGAGCTTCATGGTGGTGGACCGCAGCTCGAGCACGGCGAGGATGCGCCCGCCCGACTGCCGGGCGCGCAGGCCTTCCAGCGTCATGCGGATCGCGGTCGGGTGGTGGGCGAAGTCGTCGTACACCGCGACCCCGCGCGCCGTACCGCGCAGTTCAAGCCGGCGGCGCACCCCCCTGAATTGCGCCAGCGCGTCGATTGCCGCCTGCGGCTCGACCCCAACGTGCCGCGCAGCCGCGATTGCCGCCAAGGCGTTCAGCCGATTGTGCTCGCCGGCCTCGGTCCAACGCACACGGCCGAGCGCCCTGCCCTGCAGCCGCACTTCGAATCCACCCTCGGCATCGGCGTCGCCGGCCAGCCACCCCGCCTCGACCCCAAACCGCTCCACAGGGGTCCAGCACCCCAGGGCGAGAACTCGCTTGAGTGCCTCGTCCCGGCCGTTCACCACAATCCGCCCCAAACGGGGCATGATCCGGACAAAATGATGGAATTGCCGCTCGATCGACGCAAGATCAGCGAAGATGTCTGCGTGATCGAACTCCAAGTTGTTAAGGATTGCGGTCCGCGCGTGGTAATGCACCAGTTTGGAGCGCTTGTCGAAGAAAGCCGTGTCGTACTCGTCTGCCTCGATGACGAACAGGTCGGATTCGCCCGGGCGAGCGCTGACGTCGAAGTTGGCGGGCATCCCGCCGATCAGAAAGCCTGGCCTGCGGCCGGCGTGCTCGAGGATCCACGCCAGCATCGACGACGTGCTGGTCTTGCCGTGGGTGCCGGCGACCGCCACCACGTGGCGTCCGGGCAGCACCTGTTCCGAGAGCCATTGCGGCCCGGAGACATAGCGCGCGCCGCGATCGAGAATCGCTTCCATCAGCGGGTTGCCGCGTGTAACCACGTTGCCGATCACCCAGAGGTCGGGCGCCCTCCTGATCTGGTCTGCGCCGTAGCCTTCGACCAGCTCGATGCCGAGGGCGGCGAGCTGCTCGCTCATCGGCGGATAGACGTTGGTATCGCAGCCGGTCACGCGCAAGCCGGACTGGCGGGCGAGCGCCGCGAGCCCGCCCATGAACGTGCCGCAGATGCCCAGGATGTGCAGGTGTGCGGCCATGTCACTGACGGAAACGAGCGGCTCGGTAAAGGGCCGCGATTCTACGCGATGGACGCGGGGCCCGGTGCGCTATGATGCGCCCGCAATGGGCCGTCGAAGCACGCGGCAGAACGGCATGCGAGCGGCGATCGCCGCGGTGGCGGCGCGCCTCATGGCCGAGGACGGCATCGACGACTTTGCGCTCGCCAAGCGCAAGGCCGCCCGCCAGCTGGGCGCCGCCGACACTGAGTCGCTGCCCGCGAACGCCGAAATCGAGGAGGCGCTGCGCGCCTACCGCGCTTTGTATCAGGCCGAAGAGCACCCCGAAATCATCCTGGAGCTGCGCCGCGTGGCGCTCGATGCGATGCGTGCCCTCGAGCAATTCAGCCCCTACCTCACTGGGCCAGTGTTGAGCGGAAACGCCGGACCCTACGCCGAGATCGAACTGCAGCTCTATCCGGACAGCGCCAAGGACGTCGAGCTGTTCCTGTTGGAGCGCAATATTTCATTCGAGACCGCCGAAGGCCGGCGCTTTTCCGGCGACCGGGCGCGGGCGGTGAGCATCTTCACCCTGGACTGGGACGGTGCGCCGGTGCGCCTGTCGGTGCTCGACCCGAGGGACGAGCGCCTTGCGCTCAAAACCACGCTGGCCGGGCGTGTCTCGGAGCGCGCCGGCATCGCCGAGGTCGGCCAGTTGGTGCGGGCGGGAGAGGGCAATTCCTCAATTAGGACCGCCAGATAAGATATAACTGCTGCTATCGTCGTCGATCTTGCTGGTAAAATACACCAAAATGGCCAAATCTAAACAGTCCCTGTCGGTGCTACTGATCAACGGGCCCAACCTGAACTTGCTGGGAACCCGCGAACCGCACCTCTACGGCCGGGAGACGCTGGCGCAGATCGAGCGCCGGCTCGCCGCGCGTGCCAAGAGCTCCGGCGTGGCGCTGGAATGCGTCCAGTCGAACCACGAAGGGATGCTGGTCGACCGAGTGCAGCAGGCGGCCCGGGACGGCACTGGCTTCATCATCCTCAATCCCGCCGCCTTTACGTACTCGAGCGTTGCGTTGCGCGACGCTTTGACGGCGGTGAAGATTCCCTTCGTCGAGGTGCACCTTTCCAATATCCATGCGCGCGAACCGTGGCGCGCCCATTCGCATTTCACCGCCGTCGCGGTCGGCTCGATTCTCGGGCTCGGTGCTCGCGGCTACGACCTTGCGCTCGATTTCGCCATCGGGCGCCTCAAGGACGGCGGCGGGGCCTAGCCCCGGCCGGCGCGTGGCCGGCAGGCATGCCCGCCGGGGGAGAGAACCAATGGATCTGCGCAAGCTGAAGAAGCTGATCGACCTCGTGCAGGAGTCCGGCATCGCCGAGCTCGAGATCACCGAGGGCGAAGAGAAGGTGAAGATCGTGAAGGGCGGGGAGGCGACGGTGACCCCGATCGCGCCGCCGCCAGGGGCGAAGACCGCCGCCCCGGCCGCCGCCGTCGCTGCGGCGGAGCTCGCGGCTGCCGAACCCGCGCTGGAGGGCCACCTTCTCAAGGCGCCGATGGTCGGTACTTTCTATCGCTCGGCCTCGCCCGAGTCCAAGGCCTTCGTCGAGGTCGGGCAGAACATCAAGGCCGGCGAGACGGTGTGCATCATCGAGGCGATGAAACTGATGAACGAGATCGAGGCCGACGCCACCGGCGTGATCAAGGCGATCCTGGTGGAAAACGGCCAGCCGGTGGAGTACGGCCAGCCGCTGCTCATCATCGTCTAGCGCGGCCCCGTGTTCGAGAAGATCCTCATCGCCAACCGCGGGGAGATCGCGCTGCGCATCCAGCGCGCCTGCCGCGAAATGGGCATCCGCACGGTGGTCGTGCATTCTGAGGCCGACACCGAGGCCAAGTACGTAAAGCTCGCCGACGAGTCCGTCTGCATCGGCCCGGCGCCGGCCCGCGAGAGCTACCTCAACATGGCGGCGATCATCAGCGCCGCCGAAGTCACCGATTCGGAGGCCATCCACCCCGGCTACGGCTTTCTCTCGGAGAACGCGGACTTCGCCGAACGCGTCGAGCGCTCCGGCTTCGTGTTCATCGGGCCGCATCCCGAGAACATCCGCCTGATGGGCGACAAGGTGAACGCCAAGCAGGCGATGGAGAAAGCGGGGGTGCCCTGCGTGCCCGGCTCGGAGGGCGCGCTGCCCGACGACGCCAAAGAGATCGTGCGCATTGCGCGCAAGGTCGGCTACCCGGTGATCATCAAGGCGGCCAGCGGCGGCGGCGGGCGCGGCATGCGCGTGGTGCACACCGAGGCGGCGCTGCTCAATGCGGTCAACATGACGCGCAGCGAGGCGCAGGCCGCGTTCTCCAACCCCATGGTGTACATGGAACGCTACCTCGAGAACCCGCGCCACATCGAAATCCAGGTGCTGACCGACAGCCACAAGAGCGCGCTCTACCTGGGCGAGCGCGACTGCTCGATGCAGCGCCGGCACCAGAAGATCATCGAGGAGGCGCCCGCCCCCGAACTGACCGAGAAACAGCGCGTACGCATCGGCGAGCGCTGCGCCGACGCCTGCCGCAAGATCGGCTACCGCGGCGCCGGCACCTTCGAATTCCTCTATGAAGGCGGCGAGTTCTACTTCATCGAGATGAACACGCGCATCCAGGTCGAGCATCCGGTGACCGAGATGGTCACCGGCGTCGACCTGGTGCAGGAGCAGATCCGCGTCGCCGCGGGCGAGAAGCTGCGCCTGCGGCAAAAGGACATCGTGCTGCGCGGCCACGCCATCGAGTGCCGCATCAACGCCGAGGATCCCTACAAGTTCACGCCCTCGCCGGGGCGCATCACCTCCTATCACCCGCCCGGCGGTCCCGGAATCCGCGTCGACTCGCACGTGTACGCGGGCTACACCGTGCCCCCGAACTACGACTCGCTGATCGGCAAGTTGATCGCCTACGGCGCGACGCGCGACCAGGCGATCCGGCGCATGCGCATTGCGCTATCCGAGATGGCGATCGAAGGCATCCTCACCAACCTGCCGCTGCACCGCGAACTGCTGCACGACAGCCGCTTCCTGCGCGGCGGCACCTCGATCCACTACCTCGAGCAGAAACTCGCCCAGGAGAACAAGCAGAAGGCGAAGTAATGCCCTGGCTCGCGCTCACCGTGGAAGTTGACGCAGCGCAGTCCGAGGCGCTCAGCGAAGCCCTGCTGGGGCAGGGCGCGCACTCCGTGTGGGTAGAGGAGCCCGAACAGCCGCGCAACCGGGTGCATGCGCTCGTCGCCGAGGATGCCGACGCCGCCTCGCTGCTCGGTGGCGCCGCCGCCGAGGCCGGCCTGGGTGATGGGCTGCCGTTTCAGACGCAAATCGTCGCCGATCAGGACTGGGTGCGCGCGACACAGGCGCAGTTCACGCCGCTGTGCCTCGAAGGGCGCCTGTGGATCGTGCCAAGCTGGCACGACGCGCCGCACGGCGCCAACGTGGCGGTGGTGCGCCTCGATCCAGGCATGGCGTTTGGCACCGGCAGCCACGCCTCCACGCGCCTGGTGCTCGGCTGGCTGGCGCGCGGCGCCGCCGCGGGCGCCGCGGTCCTCGATTACGGCTGCGGTTCCGGTATATTGTCGATCGCCGCCGCCAAGCTCGGCGCCGTGCGCGTCGACGCGGTCGACGTGGATCCGCTGGCGCTGGCGACGACGATCGACAACGCGCGCGCCAACGGCGTCGCCCTGCGCGCGCACGCGCCGGAGCAGCTGCCGCCCGGCGATTACGACGTGGTGGTGGCCAACATCTTGTCCCAGCCCCTGATCGTGCTCGAACCGCTGCTCGCCGCGCGCACGCGCCGCGGTGGCCGCATCGCGCTCGCCGGCATTCTCGAAGCGCAGGCCACCGAAGTGGCCGACGCCTACGCCACGCATTTCGACGCCCGGGTCGCTACCTGCGAGGACGGATGGGCGCTGGTGCAGGGGTGGCGCCAATGAACCTGCTGGTTACGCGCTGCCCGGCCTGCGTCACCACCTTCCGCGCGCAGCCCGCCCAATTCTCGGCGCGCAGCGGCATGGTCCGCTGCGGCAAATGCGCGACCGTCTTCGACGGAGTCGCCAACCTTGTCGCGGCGGACGTCGGCGCGGCCGCAGAACCTTCGCCGCAACTCGGCCTGTTCGAGGCCGGCGCGCCTGCGCCGGCCACGCCCGCCAAGGCACGACCGCGTGCGCGCGCACTGCAAAATGACGAACCGTTGCCCGAATTTCTCGAGGAGGAGGAGCCGCAAGCGCGCTTTGGCGTCGCCTGGGGGCTGGCGGCGCTGCTCGCGCTGGCCGCGCTGGCCGGGCAACTCTCGTATTACTACCGCACCGAACTGGCGACGCTGGTGCCGCAGACCCGGCCGTTTCTCGCCGAAGGCTGCCGCTTCCTCGACTGCGAGCTGCGGCTGCCGCAGCGCCCGGACCTGCTCAGTATCGAGTCCTCGGACCTGCAGGCGGACAAGCGGCGCGAAAGCCTGATCGTACTGAACGCGGTGATCCGCAACCGCGCGCCCTTTGCGCAGGAGCATCCCGCACTCGAGCTCACGCTTACCGATGCTGCCAACAAGCCGCTGCTGCGGCGCGTGCTGCGCCCCGAGGACTACCTGGGCCGCCCGCGCGAGGGGCTCGCGCCGGGCATCGCGCCAGGCGGCGAAACGGTGCTGCGGGTGCATTTCGACACCGGCACCCTGCGTGCCACCGGCTACCGCCTCTACCTGTTCTATCCTTCCTAGATGAAAACGCTGATCACCGGCTCGATCGCCTACGACACCATCATGGTGTTCCCGGACCGCTTCAAGAACCACCTGCTGCCCGACCAGCTGCACATCCTCAACGTGTGCTTCCTCACGCCCGAGATGCGGCGCGAGTTCGGCGGCACCGCCGGCAATATCGCCTACAACCTGAAACAACTGGGCGGCGATCCGCTGGTGATGGCCACGGTGGGCGAGGACATCGGGCCCTATCTGCAGCGGCTGCAACTCCTGGGCATCGACGCGCAGCACCTGAAAAAGGTGCCCGGCCAGTTCACGGCGCAGGCGTTCATCACCACCGACCTGGACGACAACCAGATCACCGCCTTCCACCCGGGCGCCATGAACCATGCGCACGAGAACCGCATCGGGCCGGCCCTGGGCGCGCGCCTTGCCATCGTCGCGCCCGACGGCAAGCAGGGCATGCTGCAGCACGCGCGCGACTGCGCCGAGCACGCCATCCCGTTCATGTTCGACCCGGGGCAGGGGCTGCCGATGTTCTCGGCCGAGGAACTGGCTGAGTTCGTGCGCCTCGCCGACTATGTCGCGGTGAACGATTACGAAGGCAAGATGCTGGAGGAAAAGACCGGGCGCAAGCTGCAAAGCCTGGCGCGCGAAGTCAAGGCGCTGATCGTGACGCTCGGCGCACAGGGCTCGCGCATCTACGCGGGCGAAGTGCAGCACGAGATCCCCAGCGCCCCGGCCGACAGTGTGCTCGACCCCACCGGATGTGGGGATGCCTATCGCGCGGGCCTGCTCTACGGCATTGCGCGAGGCTGGGACTGGCCGCGCACCGGTCGCCTGGGCGCGGTGCTGGGCGCGATCAAGATCGCCAGCCGCGGCGCGCAGAATCACCGCGCTGACCGCGAAACGGTGGAAGCGCGCTACCGGCACTCGTTCCGCGAGTCGCCCTGGGGTTAAATCCTGGCGCGGATATTCGCGCAATACTCCTCAAGCTTTTCGCGCGGGGGATTCTTCACCGGCCACACCAGCTGCATGCCGTCGGCGTCGTGCCGCGGCAGCACGTGCAGGTGAAAATGGAACACTGTCTGCCCGGCCGGCTTGCCATTCGCCTGGTAGATCGAGAGTCCCGGAGGGTTGAAGGCGCCGCGGATCGCCCGCGCTACGCGCGCGGCCGTGCGGAACACCGCCGCGGCCTGCGCGTCCGCCAGTTCGTAAATGCTTTCGGCGTGCTCTTTGCACGCGACCAGCACGTGCCCCGGGTTCACCTGCCCGAGATCCATGAAAGCGAACGTCGCGTCATCTTCGAACACCACGCTCGCGGGTACCTGCTTTGCGACGATCTTGCAGAACACGCAGTCGGCTTTCATCACGGCTCCGGTTGCCGGTAGCCGCGGCAGGGTACCTGAAACAGGCGCCGGTCTTCCAGGCGCAGCGCGCTCAAGCTCCCGCCCCAGACGCAGCCCGTATCGAGCGCGGCAATTTTCTCGTTCACCTTGAGCCCCAGCGCCGACCAATGCCCGCAGACGATCGGCGGCTCACTGGCGGGACGCAGCTCGAACCACGGCCGGAATCCGGGCGGCGCCTGCGCGCCTTTCGCGCGCAGCGCCATCTCGCCCGCGGCGTTGCAGAAGCGCAGGCGCGTCATCGCATTGACGATGACGCGCAGGCGGTCCCAACCGGTAAGCTCGTCGCGCCAGACCCGAGGCTCTGCGCCATAGAGATTCTTCAGGAAAGGCCGATATTGCTCGCCGCCCAGTGCGGCCTCCACCTCTCGCGCCAGCGCCTGCGCGCTCTCGACGGACCACTGCGGGAGCAAGCCGGCGTGTACCATCACGTAGCCGCCTTGCGCGTGCATCAGTGGACGGCGGCGCAGCCAATCGAGCAGTTCCGGCTCGTCCGGCGCCGCGAGCAAATCGTCCAGCGTATCGTCATCCCGTTTTTTCGCAAAGCCCCCGGCGACGCACAACAGGTGCAGGTCGTGATTGCCGAGCACCGCCACGGCCGCGTCGCCCAGCGAGTGCGCGAAGCGCAACACCTCGAGCGAAGCGGGGCCGCGGTTGACCAGGTCGCCGACGAACCACAGACGGTCGCGCGCGCGGTCGAACTTGAGCCGCGACAGCAGCGCCTGAAGTTCTTCGTTGCAGCCCTGCACGTCGCCGATCGCGTAGGTCGCCATCGGCGCCGAGTCTACAGCGCCGCGTCCATCCTGCGGTACTGGATTGCCTCGGCGACGTGCGCCACTGCGAGCGCGTCCGCGCCCGCGAGATCGGCGATGCTGCGCGCCACGCGCAACACACGGTGGTAGGCGCGGGCCGACAGCGAAAGACGCGCCATGGCTTTCTTCACCAAATCCTCAACCTGGGCGTCGGTGGCGCAATGGGTTTCGATCTCCCGCGTGCCGAGCAGCGCGTTCGGCTTGCCCTGGCGCCGCAGCTGCATGTCGCGCGCGGCGGCAACGCGCGCGCGGATCGGACCCGAAGCCTCGCCGTCCGCTGCTGCCAGCAGCTCCGCCTCCCGCGGCATCGGCGCGTCGATTTTGATATCGATGCGGTCGGCGAGCGGGCCCGAAATGCGCGCGCGATAGCGCGCGATCGCATCCGGCGTGCAACGGCAGCGGCCAGCAGCATGGCCGAGGAAGCCGCAGGGACAGGGGTTCATTGCCGCCACCAGCTGGACGCGCGCCGGGAAGCGTGCCTGGCGCGCGCCGCGCGAAAGCGAAACCCAGCCGGATTCGAGCGGTTCGCGCAGCGCCTCCAGCGCCTCGCGGCCGAACTCCGGCAGCTCGTCCAGGAACAGCACGCCGTGGTGCGCGAGTGAAATCTCGCCCGGGCGCGGCGGGCTGCCGCCGCCCACCAGCGCCACCCGCGACGCGGTATGGTGCGGTGCGCGCAGCGGCCGCGCGCCCCAGCGTGCCGTGTCGAAACCGCCCGTCGAGGCCGACTGGATCGACGCGCTCTCCAGCGCCTCGGCCGGGGTCATGGGTGCGAGAATCCCAGGGAAGCGCGCCGCCAGCATCGATTTGCCGGTGCCTGGCGGGCCGACGAGCAGCACGCTGTGGCCGCCCGCTGCCGCCACCTCCAACGCGCGCTTCGCACCAGCCTGGCCTTTCACGTCGCGAAAGTCGGCGTAGGTGGGCGACGCGTGCGCAGAACCGTTTCGGTGCGGCTGCAGTAGTGGCCCCTGGCCGGCGAGGTGCGCACAGACCTCGAGCAAGCTCTTTGCTGGCAGCACGATGGCGCGCTCGGCGAGCGCGGCTTGCGCCGCGTTCTCCGCCGGCAGTACGAAGCTGCGCCCCGCGCGCGCGCAGCCCAGCGACATTGCCAGGGCGCCGCGCACCGGGCGCAGCTCGCCCGTGAGCGAAAGCTCGCCCGCGAATTCCAGGCCTTCGAGCGCCGCACATTTCAGCTGCCCGCTCGCCGCGAGGATGCCGAGCGCGATCGGCAGGTCGAAACGGCTCGAGTCCTTGGGCAGGTCGGCGGGAGCGAGATTCACGGTGATGCGCCGCGAGGGAAACTCGAACTGCGCATGGTTGAGCGCCGCGCGCACGCGGTCCTTCGCCTCGCGCACCTCCGCGTCGGGCATGCCGACGATATGGAACGCGGGCAGCCCGGGTCCGAGGTGCACCTCCACCGTCACGGCCGGCGCGTCGATTCCCGCGAGCGCGCGACTCGCCACCGTTGCCAACGCCATGCGCTGTCCCCTTCCAGGCAAGCAACGCGGCGCGCGCGCCTCGGTTTACTTGTTACTTGCTTTCCAGCGCGGCGATGCGCGCTTCCAGGGCCGCGAGCTTCACCTGGGCGCGCTCGAGGAGCTTTTTCTGGACTTCGAAATCCTCGCGCAACACCACGTTGTAACGGTCGAAGAATGCCGCGAGCAGGGCGCGCAGGTTCTTCTCCAGGTCCTGCGCCGGCGACCGGCGTGCCGCCTCGCCGATGCGTTCGCCCAATTCGTCCAGCATCCGCTTGTCGATCATGGGCTGCGAGCCTAGCACGCGGCGTGCACCAAATTGAGGCGTCGCGCTGCGGACCCGCACCCAACATGGGCGCGGCCTCGCCGCAACGGCTGCGCTTGATGCATAACACACTGAGGAATAATGATTTTCTATCTGGCACGGTAGATGCTCTGAGGTTGGGGCGTTTACTCAACCGACATTTTTTGGGGAGATCACCATGATGCGTAAGACCATTCTTGCAGCCGCAATCGCCGCAGCTGCGGCCGTACCCGGCCTCGCCAGCGCGCAGGCCACCACTTCGCCACACACCGTTGCCGGAAACATGAGCATCGTGAGCGACTACCGTTTCCGCGGCATCTCGCAGACCTTCGAGCAACCGGCCATTCAGGGCGGCATCGATTACTCGCACTCCAGCGGCTTTTATCTAGGCAACTGGAACTCGAACGTCAGCGGCCTCTCGTTCCCCGACGGTTCGATCGAGATGGACTTCTACGGAGGCTTCAAGAAAGGCCTTGGCCCCGTCACGCTCGACGTCGGCCTGCTGCAGTACTACTACCCGGACGTCAAGTTCGGGACGGAGAAAGCCGACACCCTCGAGGCCTACGTCGGGGTGAGCTGGAAGTTCCTCACGGCCAAATACTCGATCACTACCGGCGACTACTTCGGCGCCAACACGACTTCGAACGCCAATTGCACGGGCACCGACTCCAAGGGCTCGGGCTACCTCGACGTTTCCGCCTCGTACGAAATCATGCCGAAGCTGACGCTGGTTGCCCACGTTGGCAACCAGACCATCAAGAACTGCGGTCCGCTTGAGTACACGGACTACAAAATCGGCGTCACCTACGACCTGAATGGCTGGGTGCTTGGCGCCGCCTACATCGACACGGACGCCGACACGGCCCTTTACACCCTGACCAGCGGCAGCGGCAAGGTGAGAGAGATCGGCGAGGGCACGGTTGTGCTCTCCGTCAGCAAGGCGTTCTAACGCACGGAAAACCGCGGCGGGCGATCGCGCGCCCGCCGCCACCGGGAGATAAGGAATGAAACTCATCACAGCCATCATCAAGCCCTTCAAGCTCGACGAGGTGCGCGAAGCGCTCTCGGGCATCGGCGTGCAGGGCATCACGGTCACCGAGGTAAAGGGCTTCGGGCGCCAGAAGGGCCACACCGAGCTCTATCGCGGGGCGGAATACGTGGTCGATTTCCTCCCGAAAGTGAAGATCGACGTCGCGGTGAAGTCCGATCTGCTCGAGCGCGCCATCGAGGCCATCGAGAAATCGGCCAACACCGGCAAGATCGGCGACGGCAAGATCTTCGTGTTCGACCTCGAAAAAGTCATCCGCATCCGCACCGGCGAGTCCGATGCGGACGCGCTCTAGGGAGAAGCACATGAAGAAGCTGTTCGCAATGATCGCGCTGCTCGGCTCGTTCGCTTTCGCGGGCGCGTCGCTGGCGCAAGACAAACCCGCTGCGGCGCCCGAGCAGCCCGCGGCCACCGCAAGCGCGGCGGCCCCAGCCGCAGCCCCGGCGCCAACGCCCAACAAGGGCGACGTCAGCTGGATGCTGATGAGCACCGCGCTTGTGATCATGATGAGCGTGCCCGCCCTGGCGCTGTTCTACGGCGGCATGGTGCGCTCGAAGAACGCGCTGTCGGTGCTGATGCAGGTGTTCGTGGTGTTCTCGCTGGTGACGGTGCTGTGGTGCATCTACGGCTACGGCCTCGCCTTCACCGAGGGCAACGCCTACTTCGGCAGTCTCACCGACCGGCTGTTCCTGAAAGGCACGTTCGACTCCGCCACGGGCACGTTCGCGAATGCCGCAACCTTTTCCAAGGGCGTGGTGATTCCCGAGCTCGCGTTCGTTGCGTTCCAGGCCACCTTCGCGGCGATCACCTGCTGCCTGATCCTCGGCGCGTTCGCCGAGCGCGCCAAATTCTCGGCAGTGCTGGTGTTCATCGTGCTGTGGTTCACCTTCAGCTATGCGCCGATCGCCCACATGGTGTGGTTCTGGATGGGGCCGGACGCGTACACCGATCCGAAGGTGGTCGAAGCGATTAGCGCGAAGGCCGGTCTGATCTGGCAGTGGGGCGCGCTCGATTTCGCGGGCGGTACGGTGGTGCACATCAACGCCGGCGTGGCCGGGCTGGTGGGCGCCTACCTGGTGGGCAAGCGCATTGGCTACGGCAAGGAAGCGATGCCGGCGCACAACCTGCCGCTCACCATGATCGGCGCCTCGCTGCTGTGGGTGGGCTGGTTCGGCTTCAACGCGGGCTCCGCGCTCGAGGCCGGCAACTCCGCTACGCTCGCCTTCATCAACACCTACCTGGCGACAGCCTGCGCGGTGCTGTCCTGGAGCTTCGGCGAAGCCTTCTTCAAGGGCAAGCCGACCATGCTCGGCGGCGCCTCAGGCGCGGTGGCGGGGCTGGTGGCGATTACCCCGGCTGCGGGCAACGTAGGAATCCCCGGCGCGTTCGTCATCGGCCTGGTAGCGGGCCTGGTCTGCCTGTGGGGCGTGAGCGCCCTCAAGAAGCTGCTGCGTGCGGACGATTCGCTGGATGTGTTCGGCGTGCATGCCGTCGGCGGCATCGTCGGCGCGTTACTTACCGGGGTGTTCAACGACCCGTCCCTGGGCGGCCCCGGCTACGTTTCCGACTGGGTGACGGCCAGCGTGATCGCGGCGAAGGACTACTCCATCTCCGGCCAGGTCTGGATCCAGGCCAAAGCGGTGCTGCTGACCGTGGTCTGGTCGGGGGTAGTGGCGTTCATCGCCTTCAAGCTGGTGGACATGACCATCGGCCTGCGCGTGCCGGAAGAGGAAGAGCGCGAAGGCCTCGACACCTCGTCGCACGGCGAAGCGGCATACCGGATGTAACCGTACCGAAGTCTCCTCCTAGGTCCCAACCTAGTTTCACGGGGCGCGCAAGCGCCCCGTTTTTTTGGTCCGGGCACGGGCCGCCCTATACTTCCGCGCACGCATCGCCAGTTTCCATGATGAATGCAGCCGAACATCTGCTAGGCAAGGACGCCCTTGCGCGCCATGGGGCCAGGGCCGCGCTCGTCTGCGGCGACGAGGTTCTCACCTACCGCACGCTCGCCGACGAGGTTGCGCGCGCGGCGAACGCGCTGCGCGCGCTGGGCGTGCAGCCTGGTGAGCGCGTGCTGCTGCTGCTGCGCGATACCCCCGAGTTCGTCGCCGCCTGGCTGGGCACGGTGTGCGCCGGCGCCGTTGCGATCGGCCTCAATACCAAGCTGAGCGAGGAGGACTACCGCCACATCCTCGCCGACAGCGGCGCGCGCCTGTTGATCGCGGAAGAAGCATTGCTGGTTACGCTTGGGCCGCTGGCGGCGCAGCTCGCGGCCGAACAGCGACTCGCCGCCGGCGCGGTCTGGCGCCAGGAACTTCGCCGCGCGGCGCCGCACGCGGCCTTCCATCCGGCGCAACCGCAAGACGCCGCCTTCTGGCTCTATTCCTCGGGCACCACCGGGCGGCCCAAAGGCGTCGTGCACGCACACCGGGATGTGCTGCCGGCGGGACAGGCACAGCGCGACGTGTTGGGCCTGGGGCCGGGCGACAAGGTATTCGCGACCTCGAAGCTGTTCTTCGCCTACGCGCTGGAGAACGGCATGTTGGGCCCGCTCGCACTCGGCGCCACCACGATCCTGCATCCGGACTGGGCCGACGTCGAGCAGATCCGGGCCATCGTCGCCCGCCATCGGCCCACCGCGGTGTTCAGCGTGCCGACCTTCTATCGCCGGCTGCTGGCGCTACAACCGGAACACCTGGCGCCATTTCGCGAAGTACGGCACTACGTTTCCGCGGGAGAGCGGCTGCCGGATCCGGTATTCGAGGGCTGGCGCGCGACCACGGGCCGGGAAATCCTCTGCATCTACGGCATGTCGGAAACGTTTTGCGTCATCATGATGACGCCGCCCGGCTGCGCGGGCGCACAGAGAAGCGGCAAGCCACTCTCGGGCGTGGACGTGCGCCTTCTCGCCGATGACGGAGGCGAGCTCGCTAATGGCGTACCCGGCGTGCTCTGGGTCCGCCATCCCGCGCTCAGCTCGGGCTATGCCAACCTGCCCGAGGCCACACGCGAGCAGTTCCAAGACGGCTGGTTCTGTACCAAGGATGTGTTCGTGCGCGATGCGCAGGGCTACTACTCGCATCAGGGGCGCAGCGATGAACTGGTGAAGGTCGCCGGCCAGTGGGTGCAGCCCGGCGATATCGAGGAGGCTGTGCTCGGCCTGCCAACGGTCGCGGAGGCCGCCTGCGTTCCGGCGACCGACGCCGATGGCTTCGAGCGCCTGGCGCTGTTCGTGGCGGTACGCGGCGCCGACCCGCAAGCGGCAATTGCTGCCGCGGCCGCGGCCTGCGAGCATAACCTGCCGCGCCACAAGCGGCCGAAGTGGATTCTGCCAGTCGCCGAGCTTCCGCGCACCGCGACCGGCAAGGTGCAGCGCTACAAGTTGCGCGAACTGTTCGAGCAGCAGCGCGCCGCCAAGGACTAGAATCCGCGTTTTTCCCGAAAGGTCAGCATGACTTACGCCATCCCGATCTGGACTCCCCCCGCGCTGCCGATCTCCGGCAGCGGCGATTCTTTCCCGGTGCGCCGCATCTTCTGCGTCGGGCGCAACTATGCCGAGCACCAGAAGGAGATGGGGGGCAGTGGCCGCGAGCAGCCGTTCTTCTTCATCAAGAGCGCGCATGCTCTGGTGCCCGACGGGGGCAACGTTCACTACCCGCCGAAGACCGCCAACTACCATTACGAGACCGAGCTGGTGGTCGCGATCCACAAGGGTGGCAGGCGCATCGACGCCAACCGCGCCAACGACCACGTCTATGGCTACGCGGTCGGCCTGGACATGACACGGCGCGACCTGCAGCAATGGGGCAAGGACCACGGCCGGCCCTGGGACTTCGGCAAGGATTTCGACGAAGCCGCGCCTTGCAGTTCGCTCGTGCCGGCCTCCAAGATCGGCCATCCGGCGAAGGGCGCGATCCGGCTGCAGGTGAACGGCAAGGAGCGCCAGAAGGCCGACCTCGCCGACATGATCTGGTCCGTGCCCGAGCAGATCGCCTATCTCTCCGAGTACTACACGCTCGAGCCGGGCGACATCATCTATTCGGGCACGCCCGCGGGCGTCGGCCCGGTGAAACCAGGCGACGAGATGCACGCCGCCATCGACGGCGTGGGCGAGCTCAAGGTGAAGATGGCACCCGCGCTGTGAAGCTGTATACCTACTTTCGCAGCTCGGCGGCATTCCGCGTGCGCATCGCACTCAATCTCAAGGGACTGAGCTACGAGCAGGCCTTCGTGCACCTTGGCAAGGGCGAACACCGGCTGCCCGAGTTCGCCGCGATCAACCCGCAGGGCCTGTTGCCGGCGCTCGAGGATGACGGTCAACTGATGCGGCAGTCGTTGGCGATCATCGAGTACCTGGAAGAGAAGCGCCCCAACCCGCCGCTGCTGCCGAAGGACCTCCGTGGCCGCGCGCGGGTGCGCGCGCTCGCGCTGCTGGTCGCGTGCGAGATCCACCCGCTCAACAACCCGCGCGTCCTGAACTACCTGACCAAGAGCCTCGGCCGTTCGGAGGATGAGAAGAACGCCTGGTACCGGCACTGGGTGCGCGACGGTCTGGCGAAATTCGAGTCCTGCCTCAACGCCGCCGCGGGCACAGGAAAATTCTGCCACGGCGACGTGCCGACAGTGGCCGACTGTTTCCTCGTGCCACAGATATTCAACGCCAGGCGCTTCGACTGCGAAACCACACACGCGCCGAGCGCAATGCGCATATTCGACACCTGCATGAAGCTCGAGGCCTTCGACCGCGCGCAGCCCTCGAAGCAGCCCGACGCCGAGTAGCGCCTAGAAGTCGATGAAGACGGTCTCGCTGTCGCCCTGCACGCGTACGTCCCAGGTCCAGCTCTCGGGCTGGGCCGCGTCGTGGCGCGCGACCACGGTCTGGAGTCTCGCGGCATCACCGATGGCGCGCGCGAAAGGATCGTCCCGCACCGCATCTTGCGGCGCGAGGAACACGCGCGTACGCAGAGCCCGCAGCAGCCCGCGCATGAAGATGGTGACGTTGAGCTGCGGCGCGTAGCGCGCGCCGTCCAGCCCGCCAAACGGGCCCGGGAGCACGGTTTCGATGCGGTAACGCCCGTCCTTGCCGGTGTAGCAGCGCGTCAGCCCGCCCGGGCGCGCTTCGCCCGCGCCCGGAACCTTTCCGGAAGCATCCATTTGCCAGGTCTCGATCATCGCGTCATCAATGGGCGCGCCCGCACCGTCCGTCATGCACCCGGTGAGTGTGATGCGCTTGCCCGGCTGCTCGCCGAACTCGGCCTTCTCGCCACCCTTCCACTCCAACCCGATGTGAAAGAAAGGCCCGATGGTCTGGGACGGTGTTTCTCCCGGCACGCTCAATGGCCCATGGGCGTCGCGTGGTGCCCGCCCAGCACGATTTCGAAGCGGTAGCCGAGCGCCACTTCCTCGATGCCGCTCTCGAGCTCGAGGTGCGCCAGCATGCGCGTGCGTGCCGCCGGATCCGGGGCGCTGTTATAGATCGGGTCGATCGGCAGCAGCGGGTCGCCCGGGAAGAACATCTGCGTGATCAGCCGTTGCGCATAAGTGTTGCCGAACAGCGAGAAGTGGATGTGCGCCGGCCGCCAGCCGAAGGGTTGATTGCGCCAAGGATAAGCGCCCGGCTTGATGGTGACGAAGCGGAACGCGCCTGCATCGTCCGTCAGCGCTTGGCCGCGCCCGAGGAAATTCGGGTCGAGCGGCGCATCGTGCTGGTCCACCGGGTGCGCGTAGCGGCCGGCGGCGTTGCACTGCCACAGCTCGACCAGCGCGCCGCGCGCTGGGCGGCCGGCCTCGTCGAGCACCCGTCCGACCAGGATCATCTTCTCGCCAAGCGGCGGCGCCTTGCCCCAGGCGGTAAGGTCGGCCTCGCTCGCTTTCGAGAAGCGCTTGGGGAATACCGGGGCCGCAGTATCGAGCGGACTGGGTGGCACGCGCACCAGTTTGTGCCTGGGAGCGCGCAGCAGCGTGCTCTTGTAGGGCGGGTACAGATAGGGCGGATGCACCTCAAGCATTGCCGGTCTCCTCGTCACACTGCGCGAAACAGCGCCTTGAGCTCCTCGGGAATCGCCTGCCCGCGCAGGCGCGTGCCGTGACCGGTTTCGAACTTTCCCCATACGCGGGTTTCCGAGCCCTGTGCGAGCGCCATGCCGTCCTCGCGCTGCACCTCGTGCGAGACGGCGAAGGACTTGCCACCGAAACGCAGAATGCGCGAGCGCACCTCGCAGCGGTCGCCCTGCTCCGCGGGATACAGGAACTGGCAGTCCGCGGACACCAGCGGCATGGCGAGATGCTCGGCGCGCATGCGCTTCGCGGTGTAGCCGACGCCGGCGAACAACGCCCAGCAGGCCGCGTCCATCCAGCGGAAATAAGTCGGGTAAAAGATGATCCCGGCCGGATCGCAGTCGCCCCATTGCACCTGGCAGGGAAACGACGCGGCGATGGAGCGGAACGGCGCTTCGCTCAACACTGCTCCCACTGCCGGGACTCGTGCGCGCCTGGGTTCAACGTGGTCCATGGAGGCTGCGCATTATACGCGTAAGCGATTGACATAGCAGGCTTAAGTAGGCACACTGCGCAATCGCGCCGATTTGATGTGCAGCTTGCGGGCGCGTTATAAATACCGCTAAAGAGACGTGCTGACACGCCCGTTTCCGCGCAAGCCGAACGGGCGTTTTCATTTTCCGGAAGCCGATGAAGCAAGACAACCGCAGCGCGCTGCTCGCAGACCTCCTCGCCAAGAGGATCCTCGTCCTCGACGGCGCCATGGGCACCATGATCCAGCGCGAGGCACTGGACGAGGCGCAGTTCCGCGGCGAGCGCTTCCGCGATTGGCCGCGCGACCTGAAGGGCAATAACGACCTGCTGGCGCTGACGCAGCCCGAACTCATCCGGCGCATCCACGAGCAGTACCTGGAGGCCGGCGCCGACATCGTCGAGACCAACACTTTCAACTCGACCTCGGTGTCGATGGCCGACTACGGCATGGACGCGCAGGTCGCCGAACTGAACCTTGCCGCGGCGCGCCTCGCGGTGGCGGCGGCGCGCGCATGGGAAGCGAAGGATCCGTCGCGCCCGCGCTTCGCCGCCGGCGTGCTCGGGCCGACCACCAAAACCGCGTCGATGTCGCCCGACGTCAACGATCCGGGCTTTCGCTCCATCAGCTTCGACCAGCTGGTGGCAGCGTACACCGAGGCGGCGCAAGCGCTTGCTGAAGGCGGCGTGGACTTGTTCCTGGTGGAGACGGTGTTCGACACGTTGAATGCCAAGGCCGCGCTGTTCGCGCTGGAAGAACTTTTCGAGCGGCGCGGCGCGCGCTGGCCGGTGATCGTCTCCGGCACCATCACCGACGCCTCGGGGCGCACGCTCTCAGGACAGACCACCGAGGCGTTCTACAACTCCGTGCGCCACGTGCGACCGCTGGCGGTGGGTTTGAACTGCGCCCTGGGAGCGCGGGAACTGCGCCCGCACGTGGAGGAACTGGCCTCGATTGCGCAAGCCTTCGTCTCCTGCCACCCGAACGCCGGCCTGCCGAACGCCTTCGGCGAATACGACGACACGCCCGAGAACATGGCGGCGCTGATGGGCGAGTGGGCACGAAACGGCTGGCTCAACATTGTCGGCGGCTGCTGCGGCACCACGGCCGAGCACATTCGCGCGCTGGCGCAGGCGGTGCAGGGCGTCGCGCCGCGGCGCGTCCCGCAGCTGCCGAAAAAACTGCGCCTCGCCGGGCTCGAGCCGCTCAACGTCGGCGCGGACTCGTTGTTCGTCAACGTCGGCGAGCGCACCAACGTCACCGGTTCCAAAGCATTTGCGCGCCTGATCCTCGCCGGCGACTACGCCGAGGCGCTGACCGTGGCACGCCAGCAGGTGGAAACCGGCGCGCAGGTCATCGACGTCAACATGGACGAGGCGATGCTCGACTCTGAAGCCGCGATGCAGCGCTTTCTCAGCCTGATCGCCGCCGAGCCCGACATCGCGCGCGTGCCGGTGATGATCGACAGCTCCAAGTGGCGCGTGATCGAGGCGGGACTGAAATGCATGCAGGGCAAATGCATCGTCAACTCGATCAGCCTGAAGGAAGGCGAGGCGGAGTTCCTGCGCCAGGCGCGCCGCGCGCGCCAATACGGCGCGGCGGTGGTGGTGATGGCCTTCGACGAGCAGGGCCAGGCCGACACCCTCCTGCGCCGCACGCAGATCTGCAAGCGTGGCTACGATCTGCTGATCGCGCAGGCCGGCTTCGACGCCGAAGACATCATTTTCGACCCGAACATCTTCGCCGTAGCGACCGGCCTGGAAGAACACGTGCGTTACGCCCTCGACTACCTCGAGGCGGCGCGCTGGATCCGCGAAAACCTGCCACACACGCAGGTTTCGGGCGGCTTGTCCAACCTGTCGTTCTCGTTCCGCGGCAACGACGCGGTGCGCGAGGCGATGCACACGGCCTTCCTTTTTTACGCGGTGCGGGCCGGCATGTCCATGGGCATCGTCAACGCCGGCCAGCTGGGCGTGTACGAGGAGATCGAGCCGCAGTTGCGCGAGCGCGTGGAGGACGTAATCCTCAACCGCCGCGCCGACGCCACCGAGCGGTTGGTCGAGTTTGCCATCAGCGTGAAATCGGGCGGCGGCAAGGCGGCGAAGGAAGACGGCGCCTGGCGGCGTGCGCCGGTGCGCGAGCGCCTGGTGCACGCGCTGGTGACCGGCACGGCCACCCACGTCGTGGCCGACACCGAGGAAGCGCGGCTCGCCGCGGCGCACCCCATCGAGGTGATCGAAGGACCCCTGATGGATGGCATGAACGTGGTCGGCGACCTGTTCGGAGCCGGCAAGATGTTTCTGCCGCAGGTGGTCAAATCGGCCCGCGTCATGAAGCTGGCGGTGGCGCACCTGGTGCCCTACATCGAAGAGGAGAAGGCAAAGACCGGCGAGGCCGGCCGTCCCAAGGGCAAGATCGTGATCGCGACGGTGAAGGGGGACGTGCACGATATCGGCAAGAACATCGTCGCCGTGGTGCTCCAGTGCAACAACTACGACGTGGTGAATCTCGGCGTCATGGTGCCCGCGCAGAAGATCCTCGACACCGCGCGCGAACAGAAAGCCGACGCCATCGGCC
>CAZOSA010000007.1:0-27504 GCA_964582155.1 uncultured Enterobacteriaceae bacterium
GAGCTTTCCAAGCGCGACACCGGGCGCACGCTCTACATCCTCGATGAGCCCACCACCGGGCTGCATTTCCACGACATCCAGTTGCTGCTCGACGTGCTGCACCGCCTGCGCGACGCCGGCAACACGGTGGTCGTGATCGAGCACAATCTCGAGGTCATCAAGACCGCCGACTGGGTCATCGACCTCGGTCCGGAGGGCGGCGACGGCGGCGGACGCATCATCGTCGCCGGGACCCCCGAGGCCGTGGCCCGGAGCGGCGAGAGCCATACCGGGCGCTACCTGAAGCAAGCACTTGAGCCGCCGCGCCAACGCGCCGCTTGAGCGTTGCGAGCATCATCCTGGGCGGAGCCGGCACGCCCGGCGGCTGTTTACAGGCGCCGGCAAATGGGGCGAGAATGGCCGCGCACCCGATCCCGCATGCCCGGCAAGATCTTCCGCTTCGGGCCGACCCCGGAGCTTCGCGCCAAGCACCTGTTCGTGTTCCTGCACGGCTGCGGCGCGACCTCGAAATCCATGATCCCGATCGCGTTCCGCTTCCAGGCGCGCTTTCCCAGCGCCGCGCTGGTAGTGCCGAGCGGCTTCGCCGCCTCCGAAGTCGACCACGAGGCGCAGCAGTGGTATTCGAGCCGCGGCCTGAACGACGAAAACCGCATCGAGCGCGTCGCCGCCATCCTGCCGCGCCTGGAGGCGCTGGTGCGCCGCGAGCAGACCAATTGCGGCGTGCCGACGGAGCGCACCGTGTTGATCGGCTTCTCGCAGGGGGGCACCGTGGCGCTGGAGGCGGTGAAGCAGCTGCCCGGGCTGGCCGGCGCGGTGGTGGCCTATTCGGCGCGCTTCGCTCGCCTGCCGCAAAACGGGGCGCGCATGGGCTCGCGCATCCACCTGGTGCACGGCGAGCACGACGCCGTGGTATCGCGCGTGCACGCCGAGCGCGCGGCGCGCGTGCTCGCCGCGCTGCATGTTCCGGTAACGCTCGACATCGTCGAGGATCTCGGCCACGCGCTGACGCACGGCGCCATCTGCCTCGGCTCGCTGCGGCTGTTGCAGGGTATCTACGAGGGGCGGCGCGCCACGCTGCATTGAAGCAGGCCCTCATCCTGTTCGCGCATGGCTCGCGCGATGCGCACTGGGCACAGCCGTTCGAGGCGCTGCGCGCGCAGCTTGCGCCGCACTACGAGGTCGAACTCGCGTTTCTCGAGTTCATGTCGCCGACGCTCGAGCAAGCCGTGGCGCGGCTCGCCGGGCGCGGGGCGCGCCGGGTGCGCGTGGTGCCCGTGTTTCTCGGACAAGGCGCGCACCTCAAGCGCGACCTGCCGGCGCTCGCTGCGGCGGCCGGCGCGCGCCACCCGGGCCTGGAAATTTCGCTCGAGCCCGCCATCGGCGAGCGGCCCGAGATCATCGCGGCGCTCGCGGCGGTGATCGGGCGCGGCTAGAATCCCCGCATGGGCACAGTGGTGGCGTTGGGAGGCCAGGCCGGCGGCGCCAAACTCGCCGAGGGGCTGTACCGCCTGCGCGGCAGGAACCTCGCGGTGATCGTCAATACCGGCGACGATTACGAATACCTCGGGCTGCAGGTCTCGCCCGACGTGGATACCATGCTCTACGCGCTCGCTGGTATCGCGGACGCGACCAAGGGCTGGGAACCGGCCGGCGAGACTTTTGCATGCCACGGCATGTTGTCGCGGCTGGGCGGACCGGACGAGGTGCCGATGGGCGATCGCGCGCTGGCCTTCCAGCTGCTGCGCGCAGAGGCCCTGCGCGCAGAGCGGCCGCCGACCGCGATCACGTTCGAACTGTGCCAGCGCCTGGGCATCGAGGCGCGCGTGCTGCCGATGAGCGACGACCCGGTGCGCACCATCGTCAACACCGAGTCCGGCGCCATGCGCTTCCAGGACTATTTCCTGCAGCTGAAATGCGAGCCCGCGGTGCGCAGCTTCCAGTATGGCGGCGCGGATGAAGCGCGACTGTCCGACGCGGTCCTGGATGCCCTGCACGCACCCGATCTCGAGGCCGTGGTCCTGTGCCCCTGCAACCCGTACCACAGCATGCACCCGATTCTCGCCGTGAACGGCATGCGCGAGGCGCTGCGCAAGCGCGGTGCTCCGGTGGTCGCGGTTAGCCCGATCATCGGCGGCCGCGCGCTGCAGGGCTCGGCGGCGAAAATCATGCAGGAGATGAGGCGCGAAGTTTCGCCGCGCGCAGTGGCGATGGAGTATTACAAACTGATCGACGGCATCGTCATCGACCACGCGGACGAAGCGCTCGCCGACGGCATCAGGGCGAGCGGCTTCGACGTGCTGGTGACGCAGACCTACATGCGCAACGCCGAGGACCGCCTGCAACTGGCGCGGGCGGTGCTCGAGTTCGCCCGGGCAGTGCGCCTGCGCAGGGAAATCGCGGCCGACGCCTGAGGCGTGCCGCTGGCACGCTCGGTGCTTGGAGTATCGGCATGCGCCTGGAAAACCTGCAGTGCTTCGGTCCCAGCGGCTTTCACCATATCGCCTATACAGACTGGGGTGACGCCGGCGCCCGCCACGTCGTGATCTGCGCCCCCGGTCTGACGCGTAACGCCCGCGACTTCGATTTCCTCGCGCAGCGGCTCGCGCCGCGTTGCCGCGTTGTGTGCATGGATGTCGCCGGCCGCGGGCGCAGCGATTGGCTGCCGAACAAGGCCGACTACGGCTTCGACCTTTACCAGTCCGATGCAGCGGCGCTCATCGCACGCGCCACAGCACCGGCTTTTCGTTCACTGCTCGACCGGCTGCGCGGCATCCTGGCGAAGCGGGACTCCAAGGTGGACTGGGTCGGGACTTCGATGGGGGGCATCATCGGCATGCTGCTCGCAGCGCGCCCAGGCAGCCCGATCCGCCGCCTGGTGCTCAATGACGTCGGCGCGACCATTCCCTGGAGCGCGCTGTCACGGCTGAAGGGCTTCGTACGCCGCCATGAGCCCTTCCCCGACCTGCGCGCGGTGGAGCGCCATATGCGGGAGGTGTGCGCGAGCTTCGGTCCGCTCAGCGATGCGCAGTGGCGCCATCTGGCAAGGCACAGCGTTACGCGCCAGGAGGACGGGCGCTACCGCCTCGCCTATGACCCCGCGATCGGGGCGTCGCTGTGGAACGGCGCCGATCTGGACATGCCGATGGGCATGGAACTGGTGCGCGGCATCAATCTCTGGCGCCACTGGGACGCGGTGCGAGCACCGACCCTTTTGCTGCGCGGCGGCGATTCCGACGTGCTGCCGCGCGACGTGGCCCGCGACATGCTGGCCCGGGGGCCGAAAACCAGCATGGTCGAATTTCCGGGCGTCGGCCACGCGCCGGCGCTGATGAGCGACGATCAGATCGCCGCGGTGGAGAAATTCCTGCTGAGCTGATCAGCGCAGCAGCGTGTATGCGCCGCCTTTCTCGATGGCGCGACGATACGCCGGGCGCGCGTGGATGCGCTCGAGAAACGCCATCAGCCTGGGGCGCTTTGCGTCCAGGCCGCCGCGCACGACGGCCGCCTCCAGTGGAAAGCTCATCTGCACGTCGGCGGCGCTGAATTCGCCGCCCGCAAACCATTCCCGGCTCGCGAGCTCGCGCTCCATGAAATCCAGATTACGGTCAATGTTGGGCTGGATGAACGAGTTCCTCGCGCGCTGCGCGATGGCGCGCGCCACCGGGCGCACGAAGAACGGCATGGGCGCCTTCTCGAGGCGGTCGAATATGAGTTTCAATAGCAGCGGCGGCATCGCGGAGCCCTCCGCGAAGTGCATCCAATAGGTGTAGCGCAGCCGCTCCGGCGTGCCCGCCGCCGGGATCAGCCGGCCGTTGCCGTGGCGGTCCACGAGGTACTCGAGGATCGCGCCGGACTCGGCCAGCGTCACCGCGCCGTCCTGGATCGCCGGCGACTTGCCCAGGGGGTGAACCCCGCGCAACTCGGGCGGGGCGAGCATGGTTTTCGCATCACGCTGGTAGCGCCTCACCTCGTAGGCGAGGCCCAGTTCCTCCAGCAGCCATAGCACGCGCTGCGAGCGGGAATTGTTCAGGTGGTGGACGACGATCATGGCGCTCCTCAGTGCTGCAGTTCGGGCAGGTCGCGATACAAATCCAGCGCTTCAGGATTGGCAAGCGCGTCGGTGTTGGAGACCGGCATGCCATGCACCACCGCCTTCACGGCGAGCTCGACCACCTTGTTGTTCTTGGTGCGCGGGATATCCGCCACCTGCACGATTTTCGCCGGCACGTGGCGCTTGGTCGTATGGTCTGCGATCTGCCGGCGGATGGTCTCCTGCAGCGCGGCATCCAGCCGCAGCCCCTCGCGCAGCTTGACGAACAGCACCACGCGCGTGTCGGTGGGCTGCTCGAGCGGCCACAGCTGGCCGATGGCGACCGACTCTTCCACTTCGGGGATTTTCTCCACCTGGCCGTAGATCTCGGCCGTGCCGATGCGCACGCCGCCCGGATTGAGCGTCGCGTCCGAGCGCCCGTGGACGATCATCGTGCCGCGCTCGGTCAGTTCGCACCAGTCGCCGTGGCACCAGACGTTCGGGTACTTCGCGAAATACGCCGCGTGGTATTTCTCGCCGCCGCGGTCGTTCCAGAACCCGAGCGGCATCGACGGAAAAGGCCGGGTGCATACCAACTCGCCTTTCTCGCCGACGAGGGAATTGCCCTGCGGGTCGTACACGTCGACCGCCAGACCGAGCGAGCGGCACTGCAGCTCGCCGCGAACCACGGGCAACACCGGGTTGGCATCGGCGAACGCCGCCATGATGTCGGTGCCGCCCGAAATCGATGCGAGGCACACATCAGCTTTCACGTCGCGGTACACGAAGTCGTAGCACTCCGCCACCAGCGGCGAGCCGGTGGAAATGATCATGCGCAGCCCCGGCAGCGGATGCGTCTCGCGCGGTTTCACGCCGCGCTTGGCGATGGCGTCGATGAACTTCGCCGAGGTGCCGAAATGGCTGAAGCGCTCGCGCTGCGCGTAATCGAACAGGATCCTGCCCTCGCGCGCGAACGGCGAGCCGTCGTAGAGCATGACGGTGGCTTCGGCCGCCAGGCCGTGGAACAGCAGGTTCCACATCACCCAGTTGCAGGTGGTGTAGTAGAAAAAATGATCTCCCGGTCGCACATCCAGCTGCAGCTTGTACATTTTGAGGGCAGCCAGCAGCGTGCCGCCGGCGCCGTGCACGATGCACTTGGGCTTGCCGGTGGTGCCCGAGGTATAGAGAATGTAGGCCGGGTGCTCGAAGGGCAGCTGCGCCCAGGCGATGTCGCCCGGCGTGTGCTTGCGCAGCCATTCGTCGAGCAGCACTGCCTTCGGGATACCGGAAATGTCCGGGCGTGCGTCGAGATGGGGCACCACCACCACCTTGCGCAGGCTCGGCAGGCGCTCTGCGATCTCGCGCACCCGATCCAGTACGTCGTGCTGCGTGCCGTTGTAGAGGTAGCCGTCGGCGACGAACAGTATCTTGGGCTCGATCTGTCCGAAGCGGTCGATGACGCCGTCCACGCCGAAGTCCGGCGAGCAGGAAGACCAGACGATGCCATGGGACAGCGCGGCGAGCGCGAACATCGCGGTTTCCGGCAGGTTGGGTATGAAGGCCGCGGCGCGGTCGCCGGCGCGCAGGCCAAGCTGCGCCAGGGCCTGCGCCGCGCGCGACACGTCGCTGGTCAGCTCCGAGTAGCTCACGCGCCGCTGCGCGCCGCGCTCGTCCCAGAACACCAGTGCGTCGCCGCGGTCGCCGCGCCGCAGGAGGTTCTCGGCGAAGTTGAGCCGCGCCTCCGGGAACCAGTGCGCACCCGGCATCTTGTCGCCGTCCGCCAGCACCGTGCTGCCCTTGCGCGACGCCCTGACCCCGCACCACTCCCACACCTCGTTCCAGAACAATTCCGGGTTGTCCACCGACCACTGGTAGAACTCCGGGTAGCTGTTCAGGTCGAGCCTGTGCTTGCGCACCGCCTGGCGCGCGAACTGGGTGAGCTGCGCCTGCTCGATCGCCTCCTGCGTCGGTCGCCACATCGCTTGCATGCGCGGATTATCCCCCGGCTTTCGGGGTAACATGCGCGCTCGTTTTTCATCGCGATGCAATGACCAAGCCGACTTACGACTGCAGCAAGTGCCCCGCCTACTGCTGCAGCTACCCGCAGATCGAGGTGTCCAAGGCGGACATCGCGCGCCTGGCGCGCCATTTCGGCGTGAGCGAGGCGGTGGCCGAGGAGCGCTACACGAAACTCGAGCGGGAAGACGAGGTGCGCATCCTGCGCCACCGCGAGGACGAGCACTTCACCTCGGTGTGCATGTTCCTTGACCGCAAGGAGCGCCGCTGCACGGTGTACCAGTCGCGCCCGTCCACCTGCCGCGGCTACCCCTACGGCTCGCGCTGCGGCTACTTCGAGTTCCTCAAGTTCGAGCGCGAGCACCAGGACGACCAGAACTTCGTCGCCACCACGTAATTACTTGCGGCGCTCGAGCGCCTGCTTGCGGATTCCCGACAGGGTGCTGGTGGTGGTGATGGCGTCCGGGTCGATCCTCAGCTCGATCAGCGCCGGCTTGCCCGAGGCGCACGCGCGCTCGAAAGCCGGCGCGAACTGATCGGTCGTTTCCACGAGCTCGCCGTGCCCGCCGAAGGCGCGCGCGTAAGCGGCGAAATCGGGATTGTCAAGCGCGGTTCCTGAAATCCGTCCCGGGTATTCACGTTCCTGGTGCATGCGGATGGTGCCGTACATGCCGTTGTTCACCACCAGCACGATGAGCGGCGCGCCGTATTGCGCGGCGGTCGCCAGTTCCTGCCCGTTCATAAGAAAATCGCCGTCGCCCGTGATCGCGACGACGGTGCGCTCAGGCGCGGCGAGCTTCGCCGCCACTGCGGCAGGCAGCCCACAGCCCATCGAGCCGTTGGTCGAGCCGAGCTGGGTGCGGAAACCCTTGTAGCGGAAGAAACGGTGCACCCAGCCGGAGAAATTTCCCGCGCCGCCGCACACGATGGCGTCCTCGGGCAGGGTGTCCGACAGCCACTTTACGATTTCAGCGTACTGCAGCTTCCCGGGGATCGGCTGCGGCTGGCTCCACGCCAGGTATTCCTCATGCGCCAACTTGGTGCGGCCCGCCCATTCAGCCCCGTCCAGCCTCACTTGCGCGAGCGCCTCGACGAATTGCGCCATGCCCGAGTTGATCGGCAGCGCCGCGCGGTATACGCGCCCCAGTTCTTCCGCCCCGCCGTGCACGTGGATCAAGGTTTGGCTGGGCACCGGAACCTGGAGCAGCGCATAGCCGCCGGTGGTCATCTCACCCAGGCGTGCGCCGAGGGCGAGGACCACATCCGCCTCGCGCACGCGCTGCGCGAGCTTCGGGTTGATGCCGATGCCGACGTCGCCCGCAAAGCTCGAGCTGCGGTTGTCGAGCAGATCCTGGCAGCGAAACGACGTGCCCGCCGGCAGTTGCGCCGCTTCCAGCCAGGCGCGCAGTCCTTGGCAGGCGGCTCGATCCCAGCCGCCGCCGCCGACGATGACCAAAGGCCGCTCGGCCGCCTGCATCAGTTTGTGCAGTTCGCGCATGTCGGCGGGCGAAGGCGCCGGCCGCACGGTCTTGTAGTGCGGCACGTCCGCCACCGCAGCTTGGGCAAACAGCATGTCTTCGGGCAGCGCGAGCAGCACCGGGCCGGGACGACCCGCCATCGCCGTGTGGAAAGCGTGGCTGACGTACTCCGGGATGCGCTCGGTACGGTCGATCTGCGCCACCCACTTGGTCATCGGTCCGTACATGCGCCGGTAGTCGATTTCCTGAAATGCTTCGCGCTCTGCGAAATCGCTTCCCACCTGGCCGACGAACACCACCATCGGCGTGGAGTCCTGGAACGCCGTGTGCACGCCGATCGCGCCGTTGCTGGCGCCAGGGCCGCGCGTCACGAACAGGACGCCCGGTTGACCGGTCAGCTTGCCGTAGGCCTCCGCCATGTAGGAGGCGCCGCCCTCCTGGCGGCACACGATGAACTTCAGCTGGTCGGCAACGTCGTGCAAGCCGTCCAGCACCGGCAGGTAGCTTTCGCCGGGAACGCCGAATGCCAGTTTCACGCCGTGTCCGACCAGCGCATCGGCAAGGACGCGGCCGCCGTGGCGGACATGCAGATCGTGTCCCAAGAAAACTCGTCCTCAGGAGCGCGCGAACAGCAGCGTGGCGGCGTAGGCCGCCGCGCCCAGCGTGGTGCACGCGAGGATCCAGCCCGACGGCCCGGGATGCGCCTCGACCAGCCTGTCGAGCGTCAGAATCATGTCATCCCCGCCCCGCAGCACGCGCCGGGCAGAAAACCACTGGTTGGCATATTTTTCGAGGGTGGCCAGGGCATTCGGGGAAAAGCAGAGCATCAATCCGATCACGACACCGGCTGCGCTGCCGGCAATCAGGAACCACCTCAAGGCCCCGGCCACGATGGCGACCAGGCGAACCACGTCTCCTTTGGCAAATGCCGCGCCGACTGCGGCGGCGTCGACTCCGGTGGCCAGTCCGGCTGCCGCAAAAATGCCACCTGCGATCAGCGCGCCGCCAACCCAGCGCCGGCGCCGGTGCGAGAACTGATCGGTGTCCCGCGGTATCTCCATCGGCCTGAGCGCGCCCCGGGTGGGGATCCATCGATTCATCACACGGAAAAATCGCAAGGTCCTCGCGCTGGACATGATCAATCCGATCCCCACGGCGAAGCCGACGCCGGCGAACACCAGCACCACGACGATGAAAAACTGGGACAACAACTGCCAGATCAGATTTGCATGGGACGTCATGGTTCCTCCATTGTCCAGCGGCCGCGCAGCGCCGCGCAGCAGTTCGCCACCGCGGCGTTCGCCGTGTCCAGCACGCCGCCGAACAAAATGAAACCGTGCAGCATGTCAGGATACTCTTGGTACGCCACCTCCACCCCTTCCTGCGCCAGGCGCTGCGCGTAGGCGCAGCCCTCGTCGAGCAGCGGGTCGTAGCCCGCCGTAATCACGCAGGCGGGCGGCAGGCCCGCCAGGCTCTTTGCGAGCAGGGGCGAGGCACGCCAGTCGAGCAGATCCGCCGGTCGCGGCAGATACTGCGCCCGGAAATAATCCATCGCCTTTTTCGTCAGCAGATAGCCCTCGCCGTTCCTCGCGACCGAGGGATGCTCGCCGCGCTGGTCGGTGGCGGGGTAAATGAGAAGCTGGAACGCAATTTCGGGACCCTTGCGATCACGGGCGTCGAGCGCCACCACCGTGGCGAGGTTGGCGCCCGCGCTGTCGCCGCCGACGGCGACGAGCTTGTGACGCCCGGCAACGAACTTCACCGCCGCGATACAGTCGTCGACCGCGGCCGGGAACGGGTGCTCGGGCGCAAGACGATAGTCCGCCGAATACACCGCGCAGCGCGCGCCGTTGGCAAGCTGGCGGCAGAGTACGTCGTGCGTGTCGAGGTCGCCAATCACCCAGCCACCGCCGTGCATGTACACCAGCGCCGGCAACAGCTCGTCCGGCTTCGTGCCATGCGGCCGGTAATAGCGTAGCGCCACCGGACCGGGAGCGAGGAGCAGGCGCGCCTCGGCAACTTCCGGGGACGCGGGCGCGAGCGCGCTGCGCGTATCGCGGAAGATGCGCCGCGCGATGTGCGCGGGCACCTCGTAATACGGCGGCAGCGGCGACTTCGCCGCCCGCTCGAGCAGCGCCGCGACTTGCGGATGCAGGCTCACTTCACCGCGGCGAGCATTTTCTTCAGGCGCGCGACGAAAAAGGGAGCGCACTTGTGCATCTTCGTGTCCTGCGAAACGATCAACGGGCGGATCTTCGGCAGGTAGGCCTGCCACTCGGGGTCGGCCTGCATCGCCGCGCGCATTTTCTCGCGTTGCAGCAGGTCGTCGTAGGCCCACAGGTGCGTCACCAGGTTCTGCATGCCGACTTCGGTGACGTAATAACCCACCAGGTTTGGCAGGTGCTTTAATTGCACCTTCATGCCGACTTCTTCGTAGTGCTTGAAATATTCCGGCGCCTTGCCGACCTGCAACAGGTACATGCGTTCTTCCACGTACATTGGAGTGCCTCCTTGGGTCGCTGGATTATAGTATCCGGCCTATGGACGACATCGATACGCTGCGCCGCCTGCTTTCGCAAAACCGCGTCATCGCCATCGTCGGCCTGTCGGCGGACTGGTTCCGGCCGAGCTACTTCGCCGCCAAGTACCTGCAGGGGCACGGTTACACGGTGATCCCGGTCAACCCGCGCTATGCCGAGGTGCTCGGGCAGAAGTGCTACAAGTCCCTGCGCGATATCCCCGGCAAGGTGGACATGGTGGATTGCTTCCGCAAGACCGAGGACATCATGCCGATCTGCGAAGACGCTATCGCCATCGGTGCCAAGGTGCTCTGGCAGCAGCTGGGCGTCAGGAACGAAGCCGCTGCCGCCAAGGCGCGCGCGGCTGGACTGGAGGCGGTCATGGACCGCTGCGTGAAGATCGAGCATGGGCGCCTGTTCGGCGGCTTGAATTGGGTCGGCGTCAATACCCGGGTCATTTCGGCCAAGCGAGCGCGCTGGCTGGTCGACGGAACAAGCTAGGTATCTGTTTTTAAGATGATTCACATGGCATTTGCCACTAGCGCACACTTGCGCTCGCCGTTATCCTAGCGTCCATGTCCAAGCCCATTCGCCTCTTCGAAGGACGCTTCGGCCGCCTCGTGCTCGCGGAGGCGTCCGCGGCCGGGACGCCGCAGGCGCAGGCCGAGCCACTGATCCTGCTCAAGGTGGACGGCGCCGACACCGTCGTGTCCATCGGCGGGACGCCGCAGTCGCTGACGCGCGAGGACGCCCTGTTTGCCAATCCGGGCGAAGCCGCGCAGACCCTGGGGAGCGCCAACGGCGCGCCGGCGCGTGTCGTCGCCTTCCACCCGGCCATCGAATGGCTGCGCGCCGGTTTTCCGGCGGCGTTCGAGGAAGCCGGCGGGGCAATGTTCCCACGCGCCCGAGAGACGATCACGCCGCGCATCCGGCAGCTCGCCGATACCCTGGCGATCGAGGCGCTGAACGACCAGTTCCTGTCGCCGGAGCGGCTCGAGTTCATGCTGCAGGAGATGATGCTGTCGGTGATCGAATCCTATGTGGCGCGCCGGCGCACGGGGGCGGCGCTCTGGCGCGGCTCGCGCTTCGCCGACACGCGTATCCGCAAGGCGCTGGCGCTGCTGCGTGCGCGCCCCAACAAGGACGTGAACATCGACGATCTTGCGAGCCAGGTCGGGCTGTCGCGCTCGCGCTTCTACGACCTGTTCCAGCTGTGCACCGGGCGCTCGCCGCGCTCCTACCTCGACCTGCTGTGCGTGGAGAGCGCGATTTCCAAGCTCTCGAGCGGCCGTACGCGCATCGCCGACGTGTCGGCGGAACTGGGCTTTTCGGCGCAGAGCAATTTCACCCGCTTCTTCCTGCATCAAGTCGGCATCCCGCCTTCGAAGTACCGGCGCGCGGTATCGCGCCCGCAGGGCGAACCGCCGACCTCCGACCCGCGGAGCTGAGCGGCTCGCTGCTCCACGCTGGTGCGCGGACGGCACTCGCGCTACCGTATGCGACCTGCCGTCCCGGGATACTCGCCCTGAACAACTCAGGAGTTCAATGATGCAGCACGTCCGCTTCGGCCGCACCGGCCTGCAAGTCTCGCGCCTGTGCCTCGGCACCATGACTTTCGGCCTGCAATGCGACGAGAAAGTCTCGTTCGCCATCCTCGACGCCGCCGCGGAGCAGGGCATTACCTTCCTCGATACGGCGGACGCCTACCCGCTCGGCGGCAAGCTCGAGGACGCCGGCAGGACCGAGGAGATCCTCGGCAGGTGGCTGAAGGGGCGCCGCGAGCAGTACATCGTCGCCACCAAGTGCAGCGGCAAGATGGGTCCCGCGCCCTGGCAGCAGGGCACATCGCGCAAGCACGTCATGAACGCCATCGACGCCTCGCTCAAGCGCCTGGGCACCGACTACGTGGATCTGTACCAGGTGCACCACTTCGACGCCAGTACGCCGGTGGACGAGACCGTGGAAGCCTTCGATGCCGTGGTGAAAAGCGGCAAGGCGCGGTACGTGGGCGTGTCCAACTATCACGCCTATCGCGTGGCCAGGTCGCTCGGCCGGAGCGAAGCGCTGGGACTGGCGAAGCTGGTCTCGGTGCAGCCGCGCTACAACCTGCTGTTCCGCCAGGTCGAGCGCGAGCTGCTGCCCTTCTGCGCGGAAGAGGGTTTGGCGGTGATCCCCTACAACCCGCTCGCCGGGGGACTGCTCACCGGCAAGCACAAGCGCGCCGCGCCGCCGCCCGAGGGCACGCGCTTCACGCTGGGCAACGCCGGGAAAATGTACTCAGAGCGCTACTGGCAGGAGCGCGAGTTCGCCACCGTGGATGAGTTCGTCGGCCTGGCGAAGGGGGCGGGCGTCGAGCACACCACGCTGGCGGTGGCCTGGGTGCTGGCGCATCCGGCAGTCACCTCCGCGCTCATCGGCGCGAGCAAGCCCGAGCAGCTGAAGGCGAGCATCGCCGCCGCGGAACTGAAACTCGATTCCGCACTGAAGGCGAAGCTCGACGAGCTGTCGCACGACTACCGCATGGGCGACGCCGCGCGCTGAGTTCGGCAGGAGAGGCCGATGAACGACGCGAAGAACCTGTACCTGGATCTGTTGAAGCGTTGCCTCACCAACATGATCTACCAGGACCCCGGCACGCTGCTCGGCGAGGACCTGCCCTTCGACGTGCGCAGCCGCGGCGAGGGCCGCGACTGGCCCGTCGTGGCGCACACGATGATCGGCATCAAGCGGCTCGACGCCCTGCATTTCTGTGTCGAGGACGTGCTCGAGCGCGGGGTGCCGGGCGACTTCATCGAGACCGGCGCCTGGCGCGGGGGCGCCTGCATCTTCATGCGCGGCGTGCTGAAGGCCCGCGGCGTGACCGACCGCATCGTCTGGGTCGCCGATTCCTTCGAGGGCCTGCCGCCGCCCGACACCGGGAAGTATCCCCAGGATGCCGGCTACAAGTTCCACGAGTACAAGGAGCTGGCGGTATCGCTCGAGGAAGTACAGGAGAACTTCCGCCGCTACGGGCTGCTGGACGACCAGGTGCGCTTTCTCAAGGGCTGGTTCCGAGACACGCTGCCACGCGCCCCGGTGCAGCGCCTCGCCGTGCTGCGCCTGGACGGAGATCTCTACGAGTCGACCATGGATGCGCTGACCCACCTCTATCCCAAGCTGGAACAAGGCGGATACGCGATCATCGACGACTACGCGTCCATAAGGGCCTGCCAGCAGGCGGTCACGGATTACCGCGCTGCACACGGCATCGCGGAAGAGATCATCCCCATCGACCACTCCGGCGTATTCTGGCGCAAGGATCGCTAGGCTGACCGCTCGGCTAGAATCGGCGCACCATGGCCGACCGCAAGTTCGGATTCGAGACGCTTTCGCTGCACGCCGGCCAGATCCCGGACCCCGCCACCGGGGCGCGCGCGGCGCCGATCTACCAGACCACCTCGTTCGTTTTCGACTCGGCGGACCACGCCGCGAGCCTGTTCAACCTGCAGACTTTCGGCAATGTCTACTCGCGCATCTCGAACCCGACGGTGGCGGTGTTCGAGGAGCGCATGGCGGCGCTGGAGGACGGACGCGCGGCGCTTGCCTGCGCCACCGGCCAGGCGGCGGAGGCCACGGCGATTCTCACGCTATGCCAGGCGGGCGACCACGTGGTGTCGGCGTCCACGCTTTATGGCGGCACGCACACGCTGCTCGGCGTGAACCTGAAGAAACTGGGCATCGAGACCACTTTCGTCCATCCGGACGACCCGGAGAATTTCAGGCAGGCGCTGAAACCGAACACGAAGCTGCTCTACGCCGAGACGCTCGGCAACCCGCTGATCAACATCGTGGACCTCGAGGCGGTGGCGAAAATCGCCAGGGACGCCGGCGTGCCCTTCCTGGTGGACAACACCGTGCCCTCGCCGTATCTGTGCCGCCCGATGAAATACGGTGCGGACCTGGTGGTGCATTCGGCCACCAAGTACATCGGCGGGCA
This sequence comes from uncultured Enterobacteriaceae bacterium, assembly GCA_964582155.1. Lineage (GTDB taxonomy): Bacteria > Pseudomonadota > Gammaproteobacteria > Burkholderiales > SG8-39 > JAABQT01. Next base: position 14,020 of record CAZOSA010000007.1, read on the forward strand.
CGGCACCACCATGGGCGGGGTGATCGTCGAGTCGGGCAAGTTCCCCTGGGGCAACGGCAAGTTCCCCGAGTTCACCACGCCCTCCCCCGGCTACCACGGCATCATTTTTCACGAGACCTTCGGCGATTTCGGCTTCACCATGAAGGCGCGCATGGAAATCATGCGCACCTTCGGGCCGACGCTCGCGCCGCTCAACGCTTGGCTGTTGCTGCAGGGCCTGGAGACGCTCGGGGTAAGGATGGACCGGCATTGCGCCAACGCGCTCGCGGTGGCGAAATTCCTCCAGGGCCACAAGCAGGTGGCCTGGGTGAACTACCCCGGCCTGCCGGACAACAAGTACTACAAGCTCGCGCAGAAGTACCTGCCCAAGGGCGCGTCGGGCCTGTTGAATTTCGGCGTGAAGGGCGGCGCGCAGGCCGGCGTGCGCTTCATCGAGGCGGCGCAGTTCATGAGCCACCTCGCCAACATCGGCGACGCGAAGACCCTCATCATCCACCCGGCCTCGACCACGCACCGGCAGATGACGGACGAGGAGCAATTGAAAGCGGGCGTCACCCCCGACATGATCCGCATGTCGGTGGGCATCGAGACGCTGGAGGACATCCTGTGGGACATCGACCAGGCCCTAACTGAAGCGGGGAAACCATGATCAGCTATCAAATCATCGAGCACGGTAAACCCCTGCAGAAAGTGATGCAGGAAACGCCCAAGCCCACCGGGACCGAAGTACTGGTGAAGATCACGCGCTCGGGCGTATGCCACTCGGACGTGCATATCTGGGACGGCTACTTCGACTGGGGCGGCGGCAAGCGCTTCTACGTGAAAGACCGCGGCTGCATCCCGCCCTTCACTCTCGGCCACGAGCCTTTCGGCGTGGTTGCGGCCGTGGGCCCGCGCGCCAAGGGCGTGAAAGTCGGGCAGAAGCGGATCGTCTATCCCTGGATCGGCTGCGGCAAGTGCGCGGTGTGCCAGGCAGGGCAGGACAACTACTGCATGCGGGCCCAATTCCTCGGCGTCATGAAACCCGGCGGCTACTCGACGCACGTGCTCGTGCCGCACCCGAAGTACCTGGTGGATGCCGCGGGCATCGACGAGGGCTTCGCGGCGACGCTCGGCTGCTCGGCGATCACCGCCTACAGCGGCCTGAACAAGCTGCCCAGGCTCGGGCCGAAGGACTGGGTGGCGGTGATCGGCTGCGGCGGGCTGGGCCTCGTCGCCCTCTCGATCCTCAAGGCGAAGGGCGTGAAGAACGTCATCGCCTGCGACGTGGATGAAGGCAAACTCGCCGCGGCGAAGAAGCAGGGCGCGAAGCTCACGCTCGACACGCGCGCGCCGGACGCGGTGCAGAAGCTCGGCCAGTTCGCGATGGGCAGCCTCGCCGGCGCGATCGACTTCGTCGGCATGCCCGCCACCGCGATGCTCGGCACCGGCGCGCTGAGAAAAGGCGGGCGCTACGTGCTCTGCGGCCTGTACGGCGGGGAGCTGGTGCACCCCCTGCCGCCGATCGCGCAGCGCGCCATCGGCATCGTCGGCTCCTACGTCGGCAACCTGCAGGAGCTGAAGGAGGTGGTGGCGCTGGCGAAGAAGAAAAAACTCAAGGCCACGCCGGTGGAGCTGCGCCGCCCGGAAGACCTGAACCGCACGCTGGAGGAACTGAAGGCCGGCAAGGTGCTCGGGCGGGTGGTGCTTGACATGGAAAGGGAACTGGCGTGACGCCTTTCAGCTGGACCAACCCCTACCCTTGGCCGCGCCGGCCGCTGCTGGCGAAAAACGTCGTCGCCACCTCGCAGCCGCTCGCGGCACAGGCCGGGCTGCAGATGCTCGCCGGCGGCGGCAACGCCGTGGACGCGATCCTCGCCACGGCCATCACGCTCACGCTGGTCGAGCCGGTCTCCAACGGCATCGGCTCGGATGCCTACGCCATCGTCTGGGACGGCAAGGAGCTGCACGGCCTCAACGCCTCCGGCCGCTCGCCCGAAGGCTGGACGCCCGAATTCTTCAAGGGACAGGCCGCCATGACGCAGCGCGGCTGGAACAGCGTGACGGTGCCGGGCTGCGTCTCGGCCTGGCGCATGCTGTCGGAGAAATTCGGCAAGCTGCCATTCGAAAAGCTGTTCGAGGCCGCGATGCGCTACGGGCGCGAGGGATTCCTCGTGTCGCCGACCATCGCCTCGCAGTGGGCCAAGCAGGTGCCGGAGCTGAAGAGCCAGCCCGGATTCGCTGAAGCCTTCCTGCCCAACGGCCGCGCGCCGCAGCCGGGGGAGCTGTTCCGCTTTCCCGACCACGCGGCGACGCTGGAGGCCATCGCGACGACCAAGGGCGAGGCGTTCTACAACGGCCCGCTGTCGGAGCGCCTGGCATCCCATTCGAAACAGCATGGCGGCGTGCTGCGCGCCTCCGACATGGCCGCGCACAAGTCCGACTGGATCGCGCCGCTGCAGATGAACTACCGCGGCTACACGCTGCACGAGCTGCCGCCCAACGGCCAGGGGATGGTGGCGTTGATCGCGCTCGGAATTCTCGAGCAGTTCGATATGCGCAGCCACCCCGTGGACGGCCCGGACAGCCTGCACCTGCAGATCGAGGCGCAAAAGCTCGCGTTCGCGGACGCCTGGCGCTACATCGCGGACCTGGAGCACATGGACATCAAGCCGCGGCAGCTGCTCGATGCGGGCTACCTCAAGGATCGTGCGAAGCTCATCGACATGAAGCGGGCGCAGGCATTCCCCCATGGCACCCCGCCCAAGGGCGGCACGGTGTACCTCACCGCGGCGGATGCCTCGGGGATGATGGTGTCCTACATCCAGTCGAACTACATGGGCTTCGGCTCGGGCGTGGTGGTGCCGGGCACGGGGATCTCGCTGCAGAACCGCGGCGGCACTTTCGTGCTCAAACCCGGGCACCCGAATTGCGTGGGGCCGAAAAAGCGCCCCTACCAGACCATCATTCCGGGCTTCGTGACCAAGGAGGGCAAACCGGTGATGAGCTTCGGCGTGATGGGCGGCACCATGCAGCCGCAGGGCCACGCCCAGATGATGGTGAGGATCGCCGACTACGGCCAGCACCCGCAGGCGGCCTGCGATGGGCCGCGCTTTCGCTTCGTGCAGGGCATGGACGTGAGCGTCGAGGAAGGCAACTTCCCGGCCGCATCGCTCGAGGAGCTGCAGCGGCGCGGCCACATGATCGTCAAGGTGGACGACTACAACCAGTTCGGCAGCGCGCAGCTCATCTGGAAGACCGAGGGCGGCTACATCGCCGCCAGCGACCCGCGGCGCGACGGCCAGGCCGTGGGGTTCTAGGCATGCTGAAAATCTGGGGCAGGACCAATTCGGTCAACGTGAAAAAGGCGCTGTGGTGCGCCGAAGAGCTTGGCCTCCAGTACCAGCGCATGGACGCCGGCATGCAGTACGGCGTGGTCAACACGCCCGAGTACCGCAAGATGAATCCCACGGGCCTGGTGCCGACGATCGACGACGACGGGTTCCAGCTGTGGGAGTCGCACAGCATCGTGCGCTACTTGTGCGCCAGGCACGGCGCCGGCACCCTGTGGCCCACCGACCTGCGCGCGCGGGCCGACGCCGAACGCTGGATGGACTGGGCGTTCTCCTTCCAGGGTGCGATGCGCAACGTGTTCTGGGGCCTGATTCGCACGCCGGCGGAAAAGCGCGACGTGAAAGCGATCGAGGAAGGGTGCAGGAAGAGCGCCGAGCTCATCGCCATGCTCGACGGCGTCCTGGCGCAGAGGCCCTACGTTGCCGGGTCGGCCTTCACCATGGGCGACATCCCGATCGGCTGCGAGGTGCAGCGCTGGATGCGCGTGCCGATCGAGCGTGCGTCATTCACGCATGTGCAGGCCTGGTACGAGCGCCTCGGCCAGCGTCCGCCTTTCCGCAAGCACGTGGACCTGCCGCTGACGTGACGCGAATCGCGCTGGTCACCGGCGCGGCGCTGACGATGGATCCCGGCTGGACCGCTCGCTGGCAAGCTGCTTCACCCTGGCGTAGAAACCCGGCAGATCGCCTTTGGACTCCGCGAGCATCCGCTCGAACATCGGCACGAGGTCCGTGTAGGTCGCGTAGGAAGCGAGCAACGCGTTGTTCGGCTCCTGGCCTTCGAAGCCGGACAAGCGGGCGAGCAATGGGCGCAAATTTTCCAGTTCCGCGCGCTTCCTCTCGCGCATCGCCTCGGGCGCGAGGCGCGAGCGGTAGAGCACCTCAAGCTTTGCGCGCGTCGACGCCACCAGCATCGCGAACTGCTCCCGACTGCGGCTCTGTTCCGCCGTTCGTCCGTTCGCAGCCAGCCACCGGCGCACCCCCTCGCGCTCCACCGCCACTGCGAACGACTCGTTGAAAGTCGAATCGTCCTTGACGTAGACCACCTGGTGCGCGAGCTCGTGGAACACGAGCCGCGCCAGTTCGGCGTCGGGCAAGCCAATGAAGGTCGAGAGCAGCGGATCGTCGAACCATCCGAGCGTCGAGTAGGCCGGCACGCCGTAGACGATCACGTCGTTGCCCGCCGCGCGCAGGCTCGCGGCGTACTTTTCGGCCCCCACCTTCGCGTAGTAACCGCGGTAGCCGACGCAGCCGGCAACCGGAAAGCACGACTGTACCGGCTGCACGGAGAATTCCGGCGCCGCGACCACGTTCCACAGCGCGTAGGGCCGGCCGAGCTCGGCGTAGCTGCGGTAGGAACCGTTGTCCGGCAGCTTGAGCTCTCGCGACGCGAACGCGCGGATCGCCGTCGCCGCCGTCAGGCGCTCTTTCAAGGCCGCCGGTGCGTTCGCATCCGCCAGCACCTCGTCCAGCGGCCGCGCGCGGGATGTCAGGTCGAAGTGCCCGCCGATCGACTGCGCGTAGTACGACAGCGCGCCGCAGCCGGGCAGCGCGAGCGCGCTAGCGAGGAGCAGTAAAGCGCGCATGCTCGAGGAAGTCCCGCACCTGCGCGGCGACGCGCGCCGAGAGCAGCATCGTGCTATGGCCGACCGGCAGCTCAATGCGCTCGCGCATGCCCGCCACCTCGGTCTCCTCGACGCGCACCACGCCGTCGTTCGCACCCGGCAGCGCGCCGAACAGCCGTCCAAGGCCAATGGGCACCGTTCCGGCGACGATGCCGAGCGGTTCGGGCCGCGACCAGCGTGCAGCGCGCCCTTCCCGCCACACGGGTTCGCTCGCGCCGAGGAACCAGCGCCCCCAGCCGTGACGCGCGAGGCGCCTCCCGGCGAAGTTGCCGCGCGCCGGCGCGCCGAGCAGCACGACATTCACCACCCTGGTTTCATCAGGGTGGCGCAGGAGCGATTCGAGCACGACCAGTCCGCCGAGGCTGTGCCCGACGAAATGCGCCGGCCCGATGCCGCGTGCGTAGCGCGCCAGGCGCTCGGCATGCGCTTCCAGCGGCCGCTCGCGCCCATGGTAGGAGAACAGGTGGCAGCGGAATCCTGCGGCCTGCAGCCGCGCGGCCAGCGGCGTCATTGCCAGCGCGGGTAACCACAGGCCGTGCACGAGGACGACGGCGCGCACCACGCTCAGGCGGCGATCCGGCCCGGCAGTGCAAAGATGCCGCTCATGCGAACAATGCGCTTATCGCCCACGCACAGGTAGCCGGTGGCGAACGCCAGGCGCGAACCGACGCGCTGCACCTCGACGTCGGAATGCAGCCAGTCGCCGACTTGCGCCACGCCCGCGAAGTCCAGGTCGAGGTGCGCGGTGACGAAGCCGCTGCGCGAGCCGGTCTTCACCATCAGCGCGTAGCCCAGCGCCAGGTCGGCAAGCGTGGCCAGCACGCCGCCGTGGCAGATGCTGCGGGAATTGGCGTGCTTCGCTTCGATGCGCAGGCCGAGTGAAATACCGCCCGCGCCACGCTTTTCGTGCAGCGGACCCACCAGCTCGTTGAACGGGCTTGCTGAGGCCAACGCCTTGAAGCCCGGCGGAAGTTCGTCCATCGCCCGACGGATTCTAGCTTGAGCGCCTCAACAGCAGCCGAGTGCCGACGATCAGCCCGGGCAACCCGAGCAGCGCGTAGGCCAGCGCGTAGCTGCCGCCCAGCGCGAGCACCAGGTTGAACATCGGCGGGGTCACCACCACGCCGAGGAAAGTAAAGAACAGGCACCCGCCGGTCGCCTGGCTGACCTGTCCGTGCGGCGCGATGCGCGCCACCTCGGCAAGGAACACGCCGTTCCAGCCCACGGCGGTGGCGCCGAAGAACGAGGCGAATACGACCAGCAGCCATCCCGGCCAATCCGGATGCGCCGCCAGCGTTGCCAGCGCCGATACGCCCATGCCCAGGCCCAGGAGCCCGAGCATGGTGCGCCGCGCGAGCGCGCGGTCCGCGAGCGCGCCCCAGACGATCCGGCCCGCGACGCTCGCCACCTGCGAGACCGCCATGACGAAGCCGGCGAGCACCAGCGTCAGCGCGAAACTCTCGACGAGAAAGCTCACCAGGTAGGTGACCAGCGTGATCTGCACGCCGCCATAGACGAAGGAGGTCACCGCCATCTCGCGCAACTCGGGCGTGCGCGCCACCAGCCCGATCGGCTGGAACGCCGCGCGCAGCGAGACCGGCGCGGCAGGATTGAGCGCGGTATCGTAGCGCGCGCGCACCGGCGCGATGGCCAGCGCCAATGCAAGGCTGCAGACCCCGATCAGCAGCGCGGTCCATTCCCAGCCCGCCGCCAGTACCAGCGCGGGCACGAGTGCGCCGGCGAGCACGCCGCCCGCCGGCACGCCGGTCTGCTTGATCGAGAAGATGAGCGAAAACATCGACGGCGGCGCGGAACGCACCAGGATCACCGAGCTCGCCGGCGTGGTCGGGCCGTAGCCCAGGCCGACCACGAACGCGCCTAAAAGCACGAACGGCGGCCAGGCGCTCGCCGCCAGCGCCAGCCCGCAAAAGCACAGGAACAAGCCCGCCTGACTGACGCGGATCGGACCGAAACGCGCGACCCAGCCTCCCGCGGCCGCTGAGCCGATCATGCTGCCCGCATAGGCGATGGCGATGAAGTAGCCGACCGCCGAGGGCGCCACGCCCAATGCGGGGCCCGCCACTGGCGCCATCACCGGCGCGCTGTAGATCGCGAACGCGACCAGGGTCTGGATCGCGAGCGTGACCGCGAGCGGGAGCAGGATCGGGTGCAGGACGCTCAGCCGCCCCGGCTGCGGATCTCGCGCATGGTTTCAAGCAGCGCTTGCGCGCGATAGACGACGGGATAGTCCACCATCTGCCCGTCCACCTCCACCGCCGCCGCACCCTGCGCCTCGACCTGCTTGAACACGGCGATGACGCGCTCTGCGCGGGCCACTTCGTCTGCGCTCGGAGTGAAGGCTGCGTTGGCCACCGCGACCTGGTCCGGATGCACGCACAGCCGCCCCTGGAAGCCGCCGCGGCGGCTGCGCTCCAGGGCGCGCCTGAAACCTTCCACATCGCGCAGGTGGAACCAGGGACTGTCGAGCGGACCCTCCATTCCCGCGGCGCGCGAGGCGAGTACCACGCGCGCGCGCGCCTCGGCCAGTTCGGGCTCTTCGTGCGACGGCAGCAAGCCGGCATCGAGGCTGAAGTCGGCGGCGCCGAAAGCGACGCGCTTCACGCGCCAGGCGCCTCGGTAGGGCCTGAGGTTTCGCGCCTGCACAATGCGGTCCACGCGTGCGACGCCGGCGGCAGTCTCCACCAAAGGCATCAGGTCGATCGAGCCCTCGACCATGCCCTGCTCGCGCTCGAGCGCCGTCAGCAGCCAGTCGATGGCGTGCAGGTCGGCCGCGCTCTCCACCTTGGGCAGCACCACGCCGTCCACCTTGTCGTGGATGGTCTCCACCAGGTCGCGGTAGCAGAACGGCGTGGAGGGTGCATTCACCCGCACGTAGCCGCGGCAACTGCGCGGGCGTTTGAGCGCCTCGGCAACGGGTTTCCTCGCCGCCGCCTTGTCCGAGGCCGCCACCGCGTCCTCCAGATCGAGAATCACGGCATCGGCGCCCAAGCCGAACGCCTTCTCCACGCGCCGCGGGTGGTTGCCCGGCGCGAACAGGAACGTCCTATTGAGCGGCATGAGCCTGCCTTTCATCCCAGCGTGGATACGGAAGACGCCATTTTGCCGTGGCGAGCGCGCGCGGCCAGACGACCTCGCGCCGCCCGGCGATGATCTGCACCACCACCGGCCTGGCTGCCGCCTGCTCGCCGGTCGCATCCACGCGATAGCGGCCGATCGGGGTCTCGATATCGATCGCCGCGAGCGCCTCGCGCAGACTTTCCTGGTCGAGCGTCCCGGCCTCGCGCACGCCCTCCTCCAGCACCTGCGCCGCGGAGTAAGTCGTGGCCGCGAGCGCTCCCGGTTCGCCCGACCAGCGCTTGCGCCAGGCCTGCACGAACGCAGCATTGCCGCGCGTGACGAAGCGCGTGTCGTAGGTCGAAAGCCCCAGCACGGACTCGGCGTCCTGCCCCACCAACTGCACAAATCGCGGCTCGGAAGCCCCTTGCGCCAGGAACAGCCACGGTGCGTAGCCGATCCGCTTGAACGACTTCACCATTTCCGCCGCGTCCCGGGGCTGGCCGAACGCGATCCAGGCCTGGGCGTCGCGCGCGCGCGCCGCGGCGATCTGCGTGGCGTAGTCGAGCTCGCCGGCCGTCAGCGACTGCACCAGTCCCGGCTCGAGCCCTGCGGCAGCGGCTTTCTTCACCAGCCCCGCCGCCGCCTCGCGCGCTCCGGGGTCGTTGCGTGCCACCACGTGCAGACGCCGGTATCCCATGGCGAGCACGAATTCGAGGGCGCTCGCCCCATACTCGGAACTTGGCGTCGGCACCTGGAACACGTAGCGCCTGCCAGCGCGTTGCGAGTTGCTGGAAACACCGCTTGCATTGACCATGACCCTGCGCGAGCGCTCGGCCACGGCAGCGGCGACCACCGAAGCGGCGCTGCCGAACGGCCCGATGAGCAGCTGCGCGCCTTCGGCCTCGATCAGCCGCGTATACAGCCTGCCCGAGGCGCCGGCGTCGGAGCGATCGTCCAGGATGCGCAGGTCGACGCGCCGACCAAGCAGGCCGCCCGCGGCGTTGCGCTCCTCCTGCCACAGGACGAGCGCCTTTCTCATGTCGCCGGCGAGATCAGCCAGCAGCCCGGTTTCGGGCAGCACCGCGCCCACCACCAGCGCCGGCCCCTGCGCGAAGGCGGGCGCCGCCGCGAGCCACAGCGCGACGAGCCAGGCGCGCATCAATAGCCGAAGAAACGCGCGAAGCGCGTCACCGGCTCGCGCTCCGTCACCAGCGTGTTCTCGATGGCGTCCGCGCGCGCGTAGCCGAGCGACATGCCGCACACCACGATCTCCTGCTGCGGGATCTGCAGCTCGCGCCGCAACACCGTGTGCGCCGAGGCGATCGCCGCCTGCGGGCAGGTGTCCAGGCCGAAGCCGCGCGCCGCCAGCATCACGCTCTGCAGGAACATGCCGGTGTCGAGCCAGGCGCCGACCGGCAGGTCGCGTTCCAGGGTGACCACGAGGCCCACCGGCGCGTCGAAGAAAAGGTAGTTGCGCGCGTGCTGAAGGCGGGTCTTGCCGCGCTCGCCCTTGCCGATGCCGAGCAGGCCATAGAGGTCCCAGCCCAGCTTCCTGCGGCGCGCGAGGTAGGGATCGCGCCACTTTGTCGGGTAGTACTCGTACTCGCGCTTCCAGCCCTCTTCGCCGTGCTGCATGAATTGCGCCTGCATCGCCGCGGCGAGCCGGTCGCGCGCCTCGCCGGCAACCACGTAGACGTGCCAGGGCTGGATGTTGGTGCCGGAAGGCGCGCGGCTGGCAAGCGCCAGGATGCGCTCCACCGTCTCGCGCGGCACCGGGTCCGGGCGGAAGGCGCGCAGGCTGCGGCGCGAGAGGATCGCTTCCTCGACGCTACTTGCGACGGCGCCGGCGACAAAGGGCAGCGCGCCCCGGGCGGGATCGTGGGTCGTGGCGTTCATCGGGCGATAATACCCAACATGGATGCCCGCCTGCAGTCCACGTTCGCTGCCCTGATCGGCGAGAAAAACGTGCTGAGCGCGGCACCGGACACCGCGCCCTACACCACCGACTGGCGCAAGCAATACCGGGCCGACGCCCTGTGCGTGCTGCGCCCCGCGAGTACCGCCGAGGTCGCGGGGCTCGTCGGCCTGTGCGCGCGCGAAGGCATCGCGATCGTGCCCCAGGGCGGCAATACGGGCCTCTCGGGCGGCTCGGTGCCGACGGGCACACGGCCCGAAATCGTGTTGTCGCTCTCGAGGCTCAATCGGATTCGCGGCATCGACGTGCTGAACGACACCATGACGGTCGAAGCAGGTTGCGTGCTGGCTGCCCTCCAGCGCGCCGCGGAGGATGCCGGGCGCCTGTTCCCGCTGTCGCTCGCCGCCGAGGGCAGCTGCCAGATCGGGGGCAACCTCTCCACCAACGCCGGCGGCGTCAACGTCCTGCGCTACGGCAATGCGCGCGAGCAGGTACTCGGGCTCGAGGTGGTGCTGCCCGACGCGCGCGTGTGGAACGGGCTGCGCGCGCTGCGCAAGGACAACACCGGCTACGACCTGAAACAGCTGTTCATCGGGGCGGAGGGCACGCTGGGGGTGATCACGGCGGCGGTGCTGAAGCTCCATCCCAGGCCTTCGGCGAGCGCCACCGCGTGGATCGCAGTGCAAAGCCCAGCGCGCGCGGTCGAACTGCTGGCGCGGCTGCGCCGCCAGCTCGGCGGGCGCATCAGCGCGTTCGAGCTGGTGTCGCGCCGCTGCCTCGAGGCGGTGCTCACCCATGCGCCCGCAACTCGCGATCCGCTGCCGCGCCCGCACCCCTGGTACGTGCTCGCCGAAATCGCCGACGCCGGGGACGCGGCGACACTCGCGGCGCAGGTGGAACAGGCGTTCGCGGAATGCTCGAGCCTCGTGGACGACGTGGTGCTCGCGTCGAGCACATCCCAGTCGCGGGCGCTCTGGAGGATCCGCGAGACGATACCCGAGGCGCAGTTCGCCAACGTCAAGCACGACGTCTCCGTGCCGGTGTCGAAAGTGCCGGAACTGATCGAGCGCGCCGGAGCGGCACTCGAGTCGGCTTTTCCCGGCGTCCCGGTGTACGCCTTCGGCCACATCGGCGACGGCAACATCCACTACAACGCCGGCGGCGAGGCGCTGCTCGCGCGGCGCGAGGCGGTGAACCGCGTCGTCTACGACGTGGTGGCGGCGCTCGGCGGCTCGATCTCGGCCGAGCACGGACTGGGCCAGCTCAAGCGCGAGGAGATCCGGCGCCACAAGGATCCGCTGGAGCTCGAGCTGATGCGCAGCCTCAAGCGCGCGCTCGACCCGCAGGGCCTGATGAACCCCGGCAAGGTCCTCTAGCGCCCGCGCGAAAAAGCGAGCGGCGCGCCCGCGCCGTCGCGCACCAGCTCGCCCGGCAGACGATCGCCCTCGACGCGGCCGCGAAAGGCGTAGCCGGGCCCCGAGAAACTCAGCGACGTGCCTTCGAGCCGTGCCTCGGTCACCGCGTGCGGCAGCCCGTCGCGCTGCGCCTCGAGCTCGATGCGCTGGAAATTCTGGTGGATGCGCAGCGTCCAGCCACCGGGCGCGCGCCAAGTGCCGCGCGCATCGGCGGGTACCACGAAAAGAAAGATCCGGCTCTCGTCGCCCTGCCCCGCATGGCGCGCGCCCAGGCGCACCCGTTCGCTGCGATCGGGCATCCAGCCCGTCATGCCGAAGGCATGCGTCACAATGCGCGAGCCCGGGCGCAGCTGCGCCAGCAGGCGCGGGCGCAACTGGTCGAGGAGGACGGGCAGCAGGTAGATGGTGACCACGCTCGCCCGCGACAGGTCGGTGCGCAGCGCGTCGCCCACCTCGAATGTCGCGAGTTCCGCCATGCCGGCGCGACGCGCGCGCTCGCGCGCCAGCGCCACCAGCTGCGCATCCAGCTCGACCCCGAGGCCGCGCGCGCCGTGCGCTTTCGCCGCGTGGATCACGATGCGCCCGTCGCCCGACCCGAGGTCGACGACGAAGTCCTCCGGGCCGGTGCGCGCCAGCTGCAGCATGCGCGCCACGACCTCGGGCGGCGTGGTGATGAAAGGCGCCTGGGCCGGCGCGTCCTGCGCGCCGGCGTGCAGCGAAAGCACCAGGCCGGCTACTGCGGCAGCAAGGCGACGATGGCGTTGCGCACCGCTTCGCGCGACCAATCGAGCTCCCCGAAATAGCTGTAGCGCACGCGGCCATCGGGCCCGACGATGAAGGTCGCGGGCAGCAATCGCGCCTTCCACGCTTTGGCGGTGGCGGTGTCGCGGTCGAGGAGCACCGGAAAGCCGAGCGGCACCTTTTTCAGGAACCCGCGCACGCGCGACTCGGGCTCGGCGAGGTTGACCGCCAGCACCGCGAAGGGGCGGCCTGCCAGCGAGGTGCGCAGCCGCTCGATGGAGGGCATCTCGTCGCGGCACGGCTCGCACCAGGTCGCCCAGAAGTTGATCAGCACCACCTTGCCGCGGTAGTCCTCCAGCGCGTGGACCTTGCCCTCGAGGTCCTGCAGGCGCAGGGAGGGCGTGGGTCCGCCGCTCCAGGAGGTCAGTTGCGCAAGCGCCGCCCCGCACCAGAAAAGCAGGAGCGCTGCCGCCAGCCTCATTGAAGGGCGGCGCCCCCGCCCAGCAGCGCGGCGCGGAAGCGGCTCTTCAGCAGCGCGCCTTCGCGCGGCGGCAATACCAGCGCAATCTTCTCCGCCACCACCTTCACCTGGGCGAAGTGCGGTCCCGCGGCCTCGTGGATCGTATTGCGCAGCGCGGCAACGCTCGCGGCATCGCGCAGCAGGGCGCCGGAGGCGAATCCCGCGGCGCGCGCCATGGCGGCGAGGTCCACGCCGTGCGCCGTGTGCGTTTCCTGCATGCCGGTTTCGCCGTAGCGCTCGTTGTCGATCACCACGACGGAAAGATTCTGCGGCCTTTGCACGCCGATGGTGGCAAGCGAGCCCAGGCCCATCAGCATCTCGCCGTCGCCCGTGAGCACCAGCACGCGGCGTTGCGGCTGCGCCAGCGCCAGCCCCAATCCCATCATTGCGGCGCAGCCCATCGCGCCCCACATCGGGAAAGTCAGGTCATGGTCGCCCGCGGCGGTGCAATCCCAGGCGGTGGAACCCAGGCCGGCGACGACCAGCAGCCCGCCGCGGTCCTGCAGCAGCGCGCTCACCACCTCCCGGCGATGCAGGCTCACTGGCTGGCCTGCTCCTGGAAACTCTTGATGCCGATCAGCATCTGGGAGATCAGCACGGCGGCAGCGCAATAGCTGCCGAAAGCGATCCGCGCCGAGGCTTCCACCTGGCCCGGCACTTGCGCAGCGCTGCTCACGTGATGCACCGCGACGCCCATCGCGCGCAGCACCTGCGGCGTCGCCTGCCCCATCGGCACCTGCCAGGGGTTGAACTCGCCGTTTTCGCCGCGCATGGTGACCAGGATCAGCATCGGGAAGCGGCACTCGCGCGCCATGCCGAGCGCGTTGACGATGTTGCCGACGCCGCTCGATTGCATGAG
>CAZOSA010000008.1:0-25569 GCA_964582155.1 uncultured Enterobacteriaceae bacterium
CATGATCATCCCGGCCATCATCGCCGTGGGTGTCGTGGCGCTTCCCGGCTTGGGCCTGGTTCTCGCAGGGCCGTTAGCTGTGGCACTGGCGGCCGCTGGCGCCGCTGGCCTGACGGTTGGCCTTATTGGAGCGCTTAGCGATTGGGGCATCCCGGAAGAGCGTGTCAAACAGTATGAAACTGGCATCCACGACGGCGGCATTCTGGTGGCAGTGACACCGCGCTCCAATCAGGACGCTCAGTATTTTGTGCAGCAATGGAAGGCTATTGGCGGACAGCATTTGCATTCATAAACGCGACCTGTTGCCCCGCGCTCTCATTTGCGGACCTCGAAGGCGACGGGTAAAACAAGGCCGCCGCGGAATTCCAGGTTGATGACAACCGGGTTGCCGGCGCGCAGCGTCCGCTTCGGCATCAGCAGCATCAGATGATAACCGCCCGGCGCAAAGATCAAACTCGCGTTGGATGCAAGCTCGATCTGCGACGGGTGCACCATAGCCGCCATGCCGTCCTTGAGGATAGTGCGGTGAATCATCACGCTCTCGAACGCGGAACTGCTTGCGGCCACAAGTACTTTTTGCCGTGATGTGCTGTTTCGCAACTCCATGTATCCCGCCATCATGGTCATGCCGGGCGGCGTTTCCCTGATCCAGGCATCGCGTACGGAAACGCCCGCCTCTTCACTCGCAGCGGGGACGAGGCTCAGCGCCAATATCAGGCAGACGAAAACCGGATCCCACCACCTCATGTCGCATTGCCTGCTTCAAGCTCCCGCATCACTTTGAAACGCTTGCTGATCGCCTGCGCATCATGGGGCGGCGTGAACACGGCATGAGATCGGGCTCGCGGATCCACCAGAAATACCGCCGTGGTGTGATAGACGGGATAGTTTTCCAACCCCGGTGTGATCGCAACCTGATACGTGGCGCCTAACTGACCGGCAAGGTTACCGATCTGCGCGGTGTCTCCCGTCACGCCGACAAAGGTTGCATCAAAGTACTCCACGTATTGCCTGAGCTTGCTGGCGGTATCGCGATTTGGATCTACTGAGATGAAGACAAATTGGATATTCTCGGCGCCGCCCGTGTTCCTGGCGATGTTGTCACGCGCGCGGGCCAGTACCGCCAGGGTCGTCGGACAGACGTCAGGGCAATGGGTGAAGCCGAAAAAGAGAAATGACCATTTACCCTTCAAGCTCGCAAGGTCAAACACGCGATTCTTGTCATCGGTGAGCGCAAAGGCCGTCAGCGGCTTCGGGTCGGGGAACAATGTCATCACCCGATCCGGCAGCAACATGGCTCGCGAATCGTGTGCCCGATCTATATCAGCGAGCCATACTGCGGCAAGCAGCGCGACCAGCGCGAGGGTTGTCACCATGATGCTAAATTTGAGAGATATTTTGTACATTCCTGCCAGATCCACTTGAGGCGGGATTTTAGCGCCTTCGCCGATATCGCTTCTTTTGTCGACCATTGCGGCGGTGCTAAACTTCACTGTATTTCAGCGTCACGAAACGTAGAGCATCTTGATGTCCTCCAGCCTTGCCGGCCGACCGTTCGCCGCGCGCCTGAGCCAGTTCTACCAGCTCACCAAGCCGCGGGTGGTTTCGCTCATCGTATTCACCGCCGTGATCGGCATGTTCCTGGCGACGCCTGGCATGGTGCCGCTGCAGGCGCTGATAGCCGGCACTGTCGGCATCGCGCTCACCGCGGGCGCGGCCGCGGCGGTAAACTGCCTGGTCGAGCAGAGGATCGATGCCGTGATGGCGCGGACCCGCGCGCGTCCGCTGCCGCGCGGGCAGGTGACGCCGCTCGAGACACTGGTGTTCGCCGGCGTGGTCGGCGGCTTGGGGCTCTTCACTCTGCACCAGTGGGTCAACGACCTCACGATGTGGCTCACGCTCGCCACCTTCGTCGGCTACGCTGTTGTCTACACGGTGATCCTGAAACCGCTCACGCCGCAGAACATCGTGATCGGCGGTGCATCGGGAGCCATGCCGCCGGTGCTGGGCTGGGCGGCGGTCACAGGCGAGGTGACGACGCAAGCCATGATTCTGTTCCTGATCATCTTCGCCTGGACGCCGCCGCATTTCTGGGCGTTGGCTCTTTACCGCACTGAGGACTACGCCAAGGCCGGCCTGCCGATGCTGCCAGTTACGCATGGCGCCCGCTATACGCGATTGCAGGTGCTGCTCTATACGCTGATCCTGTTCGGCGTGTCGCTATTGCCATTCGCCATCCGCATGAGCGGATGGATCTACCTGGCCGCGGCGCTTGCATTGGGCGGCGCGTTCGTCGCCTACGCGGTGCGCATCTACGTCGCTTACAGCGACCAGCTGGCGCGGCGCACCTTCCGCTATTCGATCTTCTATCTCGCTACGTTGTTCGCCGCGCTGCTCGTTGACCACTATTTCCCGCTTTAGCCTCGCGGCGCTCTGCGCTCTCTCGTTGGCCGCTTGCGACGGCGGGCAGCCGAAATTCAAGAGCACCGACATCTCCGGTGTCGACTACGGCAAGCGCCTGGAGCTCACCGACCACACGGGCAAGCCGCGGCGGCTTGAGGACTTCCGCGGCAAGGCGGTGGTGCTCTTTTTCGGTTTCACGCACTGCCCCGATGTATGCCCGACGACGCTCGCCGACGCGGCGCAGGCGCTCAGGCAGCTCGGCGCCGACGCCGCCCGCGTGCAGGTGCTGCTGGTCACGGTGGATCCGGAGCGCGACACACAGGAGGCGCTCGCCAGGTACGTGCCGGCCTTCGACCCGCGATTTCTCGGCTTGCGCGGTGATCTGCAGGCCACGCGTCGCGCGGCGAAGGAGTTCAAGGTGTACTTCGAGAAGCGGCCCGGGAAGACGCCGCAGGACTACTCCATCGACCATAGCGCCCAGAGCTACGTGTTCGATCCCCAGGGGCGGCTGCGGCTGTTCGTGCGCCACGAGCGCATCGCCGAGGACCTGGCGGACGACCTGCGCGTGTTGCTGAAGTAAGGCTTACTACGCCGCGGCGGGCGCCGGCAGGATGCGTGGCGCGTCCTGCGCCTGTATCAGTTTTTTCATTTTTTGCATCGCCTTGGCTTCGATCTGCCGGATGCGCTCGGCCGAGACCTTGAACTCAGCGGCCAGGTCGTGCAGCGTCGCGGTGTCCTTTTCCTTCAGCCAGCGTGCTTCGAGGATGCGGCGGCTGCGCGCGTCCAGGCCCGCCAGCGCGCGCTGCAGGCTGGCGGCGCCCACTTTTTCGTCTTCCTGCGCTTGCAGCACCCTCGAAGGCTCGGCCTCCGGGTCGGCCGCAAGGTAATGCACGGGCGCGTACGCTTCCTCGTCGCTGTCGTCCGCTTCGAAGGCGACGTCACGGCCGGCAAGCCTCGTCTCCATCTCCGTCACTTCCGCCGGCTTGACCTTCAGCGCGGCGGCGACACGCGCAATTTCCGCGGCGCCGAGCGGTGCGAGCCCTTGCCGCATCGAGCGCAGGTTGAAGAACAGCTTGCGCTGCGCCTTGGTGGTGGCCACCTTCACCAAGCGCCAGTTGCGCAGGATGTACTCGTGGATCTCGGCCTTGACCCAGTGGATCGCGAAGGACACCAGGCGCACGCCGCGCGAGGGGTCGAAGCGTTTCACCGCTTTCATCAGTCCGATATTGCCCTCCTGGATCAGGTCGGCGTGCGACAGGCCGTAGCCGAGATAACCGCGGGCGACAGCGACCACGAGCCGCAGGTGCGATAGCACCAGTTGGCGTGCCGCATCGACATCGCCGTCCTCGCGGAAACGCCGCGCATACGCCTGCTCCTGCGCCGCGCTGAGCAGCGGAAAGCGGTTGACCGACTGGATGTAGGTCGGCAGGCTGCCCGCGGCCATCGGCAGGGGCATTGCCATCGGCAAAGCCTGTGGGGTTTGCATCTTGATGTCTCCTGGGTCGAATCTTAGCACTCGTGCTATTGGAGTGCTAAGCGTGCGTGGGGTTCCCTAAACCGCTCTATGTCAGGTCAATCAGAGCCTTAGCCTTATCGTAAGTATTTACTTACTGATAGCAGGGCACCAAGCCAACCCAGGACGGCGGAAAATACGACCAATCCCAGCGCATCGACGCCGGAGACAAAGGCGAGCTGGAAGCTGGATCCGTAGGTCTGTGCAAGTTCGCGTACCCCGGGATTGAGCGTGGCGAGACCGAGCCACAGGATGCCCAACGCGAGTACCCCCCCGGCGAGTCCCTGCAGGAACCCGAGGTAGAAGAATGGCCGGCGCACGAAGGCGTCGGTCGCGCCGAGGAGTTGCGATACCTCGATTTCCTCGCGCTGCGTCAGGATCTGGAGGCGGATGGTGTTAAAAGTCACCGCGACCAGCCCGGTGGCGAGCAGGGCGGCAAGCGCGGCGAGCGCGAGGCGGCCGATGCGCGCCAGTGCACCCAGGCGCTGCGCCCATGCCGAGTCGACCTGCACCTGCGCCACGCCGGGCAGCGCGCGTAGCTCGGCGGCGAGCGCTGCGAGCGCCCCGGCGCCGGGTTCAGCCGTGCGCAGCACGAACGCGTCCGGCAGGGGATTGTGCTCCAGCGCCGCAACCACGTCGGCCAGGCCCGCGGACTCGCGCAGCTCCTTGAGCGCCTCCTCGCGGGAAACGAATCGCAATCGTGCGATGCGCCGGTCGGCGCGCAGCCGGGCTTCGAGCTCGGCGCGCTTCGCCCCCTGCTTCAGGAACACCGACAGCTGGGGCTCGAAGCTGAAGCGCTGCGCCACGCCCTGCAGATTGGCGAGCAGCGCATAGCCCCCCGCGGGCAGCGACAGCGCCACGCCGATCACCAGTGCATTGAGCAGGGCCGCGGCGCGCTGCGCGGCAAGCTTGCCCAGCGCGCGCGCGCCGGCCTCGCGGTGCTGGCGCAGCCAGGCGATCATGCGGCCAGTTTTCCTTCGGCCAGGTGCAGTACGCGCTTGCCGTAGCGTTCGATCAGGCCCTGGTCATGCGTGGCGATCAGCAGGGTGACGCCGACCTGGTGAAAGGAAACGAAGATGTCGATGATGCGCGCCGCCGATTCCGCGTCGAGATTGGCGGTGGGTTCATCGGCGACGAGCAGCGCGGGCCGGTTCACCACTGCGCGTGCGATCGCCAGGCGCTGCTGCTCGCCTCCGGAGAGCTGCACCGGGTTGGCACGCTCGCGAGCAAGCAGGCCCACCTTGTCAAGGGCGGCGCGCGCGCGGCGCGCCGCTTCCCTCGGAGGCTGGCCGCTGAAGGAGAGCGGCAGCATCACGTTGTCGTAGACCGAGCGGTCGTAAAGCAGCTTTTGATCCTGGAACACCAATCCCAGGTTGCGCCGCAGGTAAGGCACCGCGGAGCGCTTGAGCGCGCCGATATTCTGGCCGTTGACGACCACGCTGCCGGTGCTCGGCCGCTCGATCGCCGCAATCAGCTTGAGCAGGGTGGACTTGCCCGCGCCGGAGTGCCCGGTGAGGAAGGCGAACTCGCCGGATTGCAGCGCGAACGACACGCCGCGCAAGGCGTCCTGGCCGCCGGGATAGCGTTTGGAGACGCGGGAGAAGCTAATCAAGGAGCGCCTCGGCGAATTCGGCGGCCGCGAACGGTCTGAGGTCGTCGATGCCCTCACCAACCCCGACGAACAGGAGCGGCACCGGTCGCTGCTGCGCGATCGCGCACACCACCCCGCCTTTGGCGGTGCCGTCAAGCTTGGTGAGCACCAGTCCGGTGAGGCCAAGCGCCTCGTCGAAGGATTTCACCTGCGCGAGTGCGTTCTGGCCGGTGTTCGCGTCCAGCACCAGCAGCACTTCGTGCGGGGCGCCCGGCAGCGCCTTGGCCAGGACACGTTTCACTTTCTTGATCTCCTCCATCAGGTGCAGTTGCGTGGGCAGGCGCCCGGCGGTGTCGGCGATCAGCACGTCGATGCCGCGCGCGCGTGCCGCGGCCACGGCGTCATAAACCACCGCCGCGGCGTCGCCCCCCTGCTGCGAAATCACGGCGACGCCGTTCCTCGCACCCCAGACAACGAGCTGCTCGCGCGCCGCCGCGCGAAACGTGTCGCCGGCGGCGAGCAGCACGCTGCGCCCTTGCCCCTGGAGCCATTTCGCCAGCTTGCCGATGGAGGTGGTCTTGCCCGAGCCGTTGACGCCCGCGACCATGACGACCAGCGGCTTGGCGCGCACCAGGTCGAACGGCTTCTCCAGAGGCGCGAGGAGCGCGCGCAATTCCTCGAGAAGTGCCCGCTTGAGCGACTGCGGTTCCGCGATGCGCTCATTGCGCGCACGCGCGCGCAGCCGCTCGAGCAGGGTACGGGTCGCCTCGACGCCGCAGTCGGCCTGCAGCAGGGCAGTCTCCAGCTCCTCGAACAGCGCATCGTTCACCGCGGCGCGGCCGAACAGCGCACCCAGCCCGCCGCCGAGCGCGGCACGGGTGCGCGCGAGGCCGTGCCGGAGGCGCGCCGCCCACGAGGTCGCTGCTAACATGGTCGCGTGGATTCTAGCAAGCGCACCGTGAAACCCGGCCGCGTGCGCATCGGCGGCGGCGAGTGGCGCAGCCGCCTGATCGAAGTGCCGGCGCGCCCCGGCCTGCGGCCCACGCCGGCCCGCGTTCGCGAGACCTTGTTCAACTGGCTCGGCCAGCGGCTCGACGGCCGCGCCTGCCTGGACCTGTACGCCGGCAGCGGAGCGCTCGGCTTCGAGGCCGCTTCGCGCGGCGCGGCGCGCGTGGTGATGGTGGAGAATGACCGGGCGGCGCTGGTGACGCTGCGGCGCAGTCGCGAGCGGCTCGGGGCGCAGAACGTGTCGATCGAGTCGGGTGCGGCGCTGGACTATCTGGCGCGCGCCGGCGCGCGCTTTGACGTGGTTTTCCTCGACCCGCCGTTCAGGCAGAATGCCCTGCCGGCGCTGCTCGGGAAACTGCCGCCGCGCCTCGGGCCGGGCGCACGCGTCTACCTGGAGGCGGCGCAGCCTGTCGAGATCGCGGGGCCGTGGCGCGAGTTGAAGCGCGCGCGCGCCGGCCAGGTCAGCTACCAATTGCTTGCATGGGAGCCAGAATGATCCGAGCGGTGTATCCCGGAACTTTCGATCCGCTGACGCGCGGCCACGAGGACTTGGTGCGGCGCGCGGCGAAGCTGTTCGACACGCTGATCCTGGGCGTCGCGGACAGCACGGCCAAACGCACATTCTTCACCAATCGGGAGCGCGTGGCGATGGCGCGCGAGGTGCTGGACGACCTGAAAAACGTGCAGGTGGTCGGCTTCAGCGGCCTGCTGATCGAATTCGTCCGCAAACAAGGCGCGCACGTGGCGCTGCGCGGGTTGCGCGCGGTGTCCGACTTCGAGTACGAGTTCCAGCTCGCAGGGATGAACCGCAGCCTGTGCCCGGACTTCGAAACGATGTTCCTGACCCCTTCCGAGCAGCACATGTTCATTTCGGCGACGCTGGTGCGCGAAATCGCGGTGCTCGGCGGTGACGTCGCCAAGTTCGTACATCCCATAGTCGGGGCCAAACTGGCCGCCAAGGTGAAGTCCCTGGGCAAGTCCTGAAGACTCAGCGCTGGCAGGCGGGGCAGAGGTAGGTGGAGCGCTGTCCCTGCACGATGCGGCGCACCGTCGTGCCGCAGCGCCGGCATGGCTTGCCTTCCCGGCCGTAAACCAGGCTTCGGTGCTGGAAGCAACCGTAGGCGCCATCGCTGCCGACGAAATCGCGCAACGACGAACCGCCCGCGCGGATCGCTGCGCGCAGCGTGACCTTGACGGCGCGCGCCAGGCGCGCGCAGCGTTCGGGCGTCAGGCGCCGCGCCGGCACGCGCGGATCGATGCCCGCGCGGAACAGGCTCTCGCTCGCGTAGATGTTGCCGACGCCGGCCACGCGCCGGCTGTCCATCAGGAAAATCTTGATCGCGGCGCGGTGCGCGCGCGTTAGCGCATACAGGCGCCGCCCATCGAGCGCGCGCGACAAAGGCTCGATTCCCAGGCGGCTGAGCAGAGGATGGGGCGGCGCATCCGCGGCCGACCACAGGACCGCCCCGAAGCGCCGCGGGTCGCGCAATCGCAGCATGAGATCGCCGAACACCAGGTCGAAATGGTCGTGCTTCCCGGGCGCGGTGCCCGCGGGCAGCACGCGCAGGCTGCCGCTCATGCCCAGGTGCAGGATCAACTGGCCGTCGCCGCAATCCAGCAGCAGGTACTTCGCGCGCCGGCCCACCGCGCGCACGGTGCGGCCGGCGAGACTGCGCACTGTTGCGGGGACCGGCCAGCGCAGGCGCGGCTCGCGCACCGCGACCGCCGAGATGCAGCGCCCGGTAAGCTGGCGCGCAATGCCGCGTCGTGTGACTTCAACTTCTGGCAGCTCGGGCATGAGACTTGATTGCTTGTGCGGGGCACCAAATATACCTACACTGCAGGCGACATGTCCGTCCCCATGCGCCTGCTCGCGCTCGCTGTCGCGCTGCTGCTCGCCGGCGGCGCGGCGCTGGCACAGGTTGCCGACGACGCCGAGGACGAGGACGAGCCGCCTCGCGCCGCCGCCGAGCAGCCGTCGAATCTGCCGGCGCAGGAGCTGACCGAAGAGCTCCTCTACGAGATGCTGCTGGCCGAGATTGCGCTGCAGCGCGGCGATGCGGCGCTTGCCGCGCAAACCTACGTTGAACTTGCCAAGCGCACGCGGGACCCCCGCCTCGCCCGCCGCGCGGTGGAGGTTGCGAACATCGCGCGCGCGCCGGGCTTGGCGCTGGAGGCCGCTCGCGCCTGGCACCAGGCCGACCCCGCTTCGCAGCAGGCGCTGCAGACGATGGCGGCGCTTCTGGTCGGCGCGCGCCAGGTGGAGGAAGCCGAGCCCTATCTTGCCAAGTTGCTGGCCAGTGACGGCGCTGCGGCTGCCGGCGGTTTCGTGCAACTGGCACGCATGCTGGCCGCCAATCCGGACAAGCAGGCCAATCTGCGCCTGGTGCGCACGCTGGCTGCAAAGTATCCCGATCTGCCGCAGGCGCACCTCGCGCTGGCGCAGGCGGCGCTGGCGGTGAACGATGACGATGCGGCGCTCGCCGAAACGCGCCGCGCCATGCAACTGCGCCCCGACTGGGAGGTCGCGGCGATCTTTGAGGCGCAAGTCCTGCAGCGCAAGACGCCGGCGCTGGCGGGCGCTTCGCTCGCCGCGTTCCTTGAGAAAAACCCGAAGGCGCGCGAGGCGCGGCTCAGCTATGCGCGCCTGCTGGCGGGCGACAGGAAGTATGCCGAGGCGCGCGCCGAGTTCGAAAAGCTGCTGGCTGCATTCCCGAACAACGGCGAGGTTGTGTACGCGGTCGGTCTGCTCGCATTGCAGCTCAAGGACTACGCCACCGCCGAAGCGAACCTGAAGCGCCTGCTCGATACCGGTTTCCGTGATCCGAACGGGGTGCGCTTCACTCTCGGACAGGCCGCCGAGGAGCAAAAGAACTGGAGCGGCGCCATCGATTGGTACCAAAGCATCCAGCGCGGCGAGCATTTTCTGCCCGCACGCATGCGCATCGCCGGCGTCATGGCCAAGCAGGGCAAGGTGGCCGAGGCGCGCGAATTCCTGCGCACACTCAGCGCGAGCGGGGAGCAGCGCATTCAGCTGCTGATCGTGGAAGCGCAGCTGCTGCGCGAGGCCAAGCAGGACCGTGACGCGTTCGAGTTGCTGGGCAAGGCGCTGGAGGCACAGCCGGACCAGCCGGAGTTGCTGTATGACCACGCGCTGACCGCCGAAAAGCTGGAGCGCTTCGAGATCCTGGAAAGCAATTTGCGCAAACTGATCCAGATCAAGCCCGATCACGCGCATGCGTACAACGCGCTGGGCTACTCGTTCGCCGACCGCAACCTGCGCCTGCCCGAGGCGCGCAAGCTTGTCGAGCGCGCGCTGGAGCTCTCGCCCGATGACTACTACATCGTCGACAGCCTCGGCTGGGTTCTGTATCGCATGGGCGACCTGGCGGGCGCCGCACAGCAGTTGCGGCGCGCCTACCAGGGCCGGCCGGACGGCGAGATCGCGGCGCACCTGGGCGAAGTGCTGTGGATGTTGGGCGAGCGCGGCGAGGCCGAGCGCATCTGGCAGGAAGCGCTCAAGAACCATCCCGAGAACGAATCGCTGCAGAAGACGGTCAAGCGGCTGCGCCGCTGAAGGCCGCGCATGCACAACCTGACGCGTGTTCTGGCTGCGGTGGTGGCGTTGCTCTCCGCCTGCGCGCAGCTGCCTTCGGCGCCCGCGGGCGACTTCGAGTTCGAGCTCACGGGGCGCTTCGCCGCGCGCTACCGCGACGAAGCGGCCTCCGGCATCCTTGCCTGGCGCCACCGCGCAACGGCGGATGAAATGCTGCTGAGTTCGCCCTTCGGCCAGGGCCTGGCGCGCATCTCGCGCGAGGGCGAGGAGATTACGCTACTCGCCGGCGACAACAAGCGCTACGCCGCCGCCGACGCCGAGACACTGACCGAGCAGGTGCTGGGATTCCGCCTGCCGTTGCGCGGGCTCGCCGACTGGGTGCGCGGGCGCCCCGCAGCCGACGCGCCGTCCGCCGCGCAATACTCCCAGGACGGCCGACTGCTCTCCCTCGAGCAGCACGGCTGGCGCATCGAGTACTCAGGCCACGAGGACGGGCGCCCGACGCGGCTCAAGCTCAACTATCCGGGACTCGAACTGCGGCTCGCCATCGGCGAGTGGAAGTGAATTGGTTTCCCGCTCCCGGGAAGCTGAACCTGTTCCTGCACGTGCTGGGCCGCCGCGCCGACGGCTATCACCTGTTGCAGACCGCGTTCAGGTTGATCGATCGCCAGGACCGCGTCGGCGTCGCCGTGCGCCACGACGGCAGGGTCCTGCGCCACGATCCGCTGCCCGGGGTGTCGGCCGAACAGGACCTTTGCGTGCGCGCGGCGCTGCTGCTGCAGGCCCGCGCCAAGGTGCCGCTGGGCGCCGACCTTGCGCTCGACAAGCAGCTGCCGGTGGGCGGCGGGCTGGGCGGAGGCTCCTCCGACGCGGCGACTACCCTCATTGTCCTTAACCGGCTTTGGCGCGCCGGGCTCGAACGCGCGGATTTGCAGGCGCTGGCTGCGCAACTGGGCGCCGACGTGCCGTTCTTTGTCTTCGGCGAGAACGCGCTCGGCGAAGGCATCGGCGAGCGCCTTGCCGCGCTGCAGTTGCCGGATGCGTGGTACGTGGTGCTGGTGCCGCCCGTGGCGCTGTCCACGGCGGAGGTTTTCAGCGATAACGCGTTGACACGTAATACAAAACCACTCAAAATACCGCCCTTTTTCTCCGGCTTGGGAACAAACGATCTTGAGCCTGTGGCGCTCAGGCGCCGACCGGAGATTGCGGCGCATCTGCAGTGGCTGCGGGGGCGCCACCCGCAGGCGCGGATGACGGGGTCGGGAGCTTGCGTGTTCGCGGAGTTCACAAGGGAAGCAGAGGCGCGCGCGGTGCTGGGCGAACTGCCTGCCACAATGAGCGGATTCGTCGCGCAGGGGCTGCAACGACACCCGCTGCGCGATTATTGATCATATGAACTTGATCCATTGGGGAGTCGCCAAGTTGGTTAAGGCAGCGGATTTTGATTCCGCCATTCGAGGGTTCGAATCCTTCCTCCCCAGCCATTTACCGACGCCAGCGTGAACCGGTGAACAAGATCGCCAACCCGCCCGCCTCGGTACTGGATCGTCTGATGGTGTTCACGGGCAACGCCAGCCCCAGCCTGGCACAGGACGTGGTGAAGCACCTGAACCTGTCGCTGGGGCGGGCGATCGTCGGCAAGTTTTCCGACGGCGAGGTGATGATCGAGATCATGGAGAACGTGCGCGGCAGGGACGTGTTCGTGCTGCAGTCCACCTGCGCGCCGACCAACGACAACCTGATGGAGCTGCTGGTGATGGTGGACGCGCTCAAGCGCTCCTCGGCCGCGCGTGTCACCGCCGCCATTCCCTACTTCGGCTACGCGCGCCAGGACCGGCGGCCGCGCTCGGCGCGAGTCGCCATCAGCGCGAAGGTGGTGGCCAACATGCTTACCTCGGTGGGCGTGGCGCGCGTGCTGACGATGGACCTGCACGCCGACCAGATCCAGGGGTTCTTCGACATGCCGGTGGACAACGTCTACGCGGCGCCGGTGCTGCTCGGGGATGTGTGGAAGCAGCGCTACGAAAACCTGATCGTGGTCTCGCCGGACGTCGGTGGCGTGGTGCGCGCCAGGGCGCTCGCCAAACGGCTGGAGTCGGACCTGGCGATCATCGACAAGCGCCGGCCGCGCGCCAACGTCTCCGAGGTGATGAACGTCATCGGCGAAGTCGAAGGCCGGACCTGCGTGATCATGGACGATATGGTGGACACCGCCGGTACGCTGGTGAAGGCCGCGCAGGTGCTCAAGCAGGAAGGCGCCACCAAGGTGGTGGCGTACTGCACGCACGCGGTGCTGTCGGGCCAGGCCGTGGAGCGCATCGCCGGCTCCGACCTGGACGAGCTGGTCGTCACCGACACCATTCCGCTGCGCGACGACGCCCGGGCCTGCAGCAAAATCCGCCAATTGTCGGTGGCGGGACTGTTGGCGGAAACCATTTTGAGGATATTCAACGAGGACTCGGTGAGTTCTCTGTTCATCGAGTAAAAGGAGCAGTGCATGAAATTCGAAATCGGCGCCCACCAGCGCAAAGCGCAAGGCACGGGCGCGAGCCGCCGCCTGCGCCGCTCGGGAAAGGTTCCGGGCATCGTGTACGGCGGAGCGCAGGGCGCGGTCAACATCGTGCTCGACCACAAGGAGCTCTACCGCCACCTGACGAACGAGAAGTTCCACGCTTCGATCCTGACGCTGAAACTCGGCGACGGCAGCGAGCCGGTGCTGTTGCGTGCCTTCAACATGCATCCGTACAAGGCACAGGTGCAGCACGTGGATTTCCAGCGCGTCTCCAAGGACAAGAAGATTCACATGAAAGTGCCCTTGCATTTCGTCAACGCGGAGAAGTCGCCCGGCGTGAAGGACCAGGCAGGCGTGGTGAGCCACGTGCTGAACGATATCGACGTCACCTGCTTCCCCGACGATCTGCCCGAATTCATCGAGGTGGACCTGATCAACCTGTCGGTGGGCAAGTCCATCCATGCCAGGGACCTTGCGCTGCCCGCGGGTGTCGAGTCGACGCTGCACAAGGGGGAGAATCCGGTGGTGGCGACCTGCATCCTCCCGGCGCTGGTGGTCGAGGAAGAGACCACGGCCACCGAGGCGGTGCCGGCGGCGGCCGACGTGCCGGCCACGGCGCAGGCGGCTCCCGAGAAGGCGGCCGAGGGCGCGACGCCGGCGGCGGCAGGCGACAAGGCCAAGCCCGGCGACAAGGCCAAGGCCGGAGACAAGGCCAAGCCCGGCGACAAGATCGCGGACAAGCCGGGCGACAAGGCCGACAAAAAAGACAAGAAGTAACCGCTGTCCAAGATCCGCCTCATCGTCGGCCTGGGCAACCCGGGCAAGGAGCACGAGCGTACCCGGCACAACGCCGGGTTCTGGCTCGTGGAGCGTTTGGCGCTGGCCCGGGGCATGGCGCTCAAGAAGGACAATCACTACCAGGCGCTCGTGGCGCGCGACGCGGGCCTGTGGCTGGTGCTGCCGCAGACCTTCATGAACGCCTCCGGGCGCGCCGTGCAGATGCTTGCCGGGTTCTTCAAGATCCCTGCGCAAGAGATCCTGGTGGTGCACGACGAGCTCGATTTCCCGCCCGGCACCGCGCGCATCAAGCAGGGCGGGGGCATCTCCGGCCACAACGGCCTGCGCGACATCTCGCAGCGCCTCGGCTCGCACGATTACTGGCGGCTGCGCCTGGGCGTCGGCCGGCCGGACGACAAGGACTCGGGTGCGGACTACGTGCTCGAGAAGCCGCCCGCCGGGGAGCGCGAAGCCATCGACGGCGCGATCGCGCGTTCCCTGGAGGTCATGCCGCTGATGCTGGAAGGCGACGTGCAGGCGGCGATGCTCAAGCTGCACAGCCAGGACAAACCTGTCACGCAGAAGGCGGAATCGAAGAAGCTGGAAGCGAAGAAGGCTGAGTCCGCACCGCAAGCCAAGCCGCAACCGAAACCGGAAGTAAGGAAAGAAAGCGGCCTGAAGGGCTTCTTCAAAGGTCTCACGGGCTCGAAGAAATGACCCTCAAGTGCGCCATCGTGGGCCTGCCGAACGTCGGCAAGTCCACGCTCTTCAATGCGCTCACCAAGGCGGCGATCGCCGCCGAGAACTACCCTTTCTGCACCATCGAGCCGAATGTCGGCATCGTCGAGGTGCCAGACCCGCGCCTTGGCAGGCTGGCGGCGATCGCCAAGCCGCAGAAAGTGATTCCGGCGGCAGTGGAATTCGTGGACATCGCCGGGCTGGTGGCGGGCGCCTCCAAGGGAGAGGGCCTGGGCAACAAGTTCCTCGCCAACATCCGCGAGACCGACGCCATCGCGCACGTGGTGCGCTGCTTCGAGGATCCGAACGTGGTCCACGTGGCCAACAGGATCGATCCTGTGTCCGACATCGAGACCATCAACACCGAACTGGCGCTTGCCGACCTGGAGTCGGTGAGCAAGCAATTGTCGAAGAACAGCAAACTGGCGAAGACCGGCGGCGACAAGGAAGCCCAGCGCCTGGTGGCAGTGCTGGAGCAAGCGGAAGCGGCGCTGGACCAGGGGCGTCCGGCGCGCTCGGTGGCCTGGTCGAAAGAGGAATTGGTGGTGCTCAAGCCACTGTTTCTCCTCACCATGAAGCCGACCATGTACGTCGCCAACGTTGCGGAAAAGGGGTTCAAGGACAATCCGCTGCTCGCGCGCGTCGAGGCCCATGTCGCCCAGGAGCGCGCGCCGGTGGTGGCGATCTGCGCGGCCCTCGAAGCGCAGATCGCCGACATGAGCGACGAGGACAAGCAGGTGTTCCTCGCCGACGTCGGGCTGCAGGAACCGGGCCTCAGCCGCCTGATCCGCGCCGCCTATACGCTGCTCGGCCTGCAGACCTACTTTACCGCCGGCGACAAGGAAGTGCGCGCCTGGACCGTGGTGCAGGGCGCGACCGCGCCGCAGGCGGCGGGCGTGATCCATACCGATTTCGAGCGCGGCTTCATCCGCGCCGAGGTCGCCGCCTACGAGGATTTCGTCGCGCATGGCGGAGAGCTGGGCGCGAAGGAAGCCGGGAAGCTCCGCCTCGAAGGCAAGGACTACATCGTGCGCGACGGCGACGTCATGCACTTTCGCTTCAACGTTTGAAGCCCGAGCTCGGCACGGCGCTCGCCGCCGAAATCCCCCAGCTCGTCGAGCTGCTGGGGATTCTGTTCACGCAGGAAGCCGAGCTCTCACCCGATCCCAAAAAGCAGCGCCGCGCACTGGAAATCATCCTCGCGGACTCCTCGCGCGCACGGATCTACGTGGCGCGCGAAGCGAATAAAGTGATCGCCATGGCCGCGCTGCAATTCACGACCAGCACGGCCGAGGGCGGCAAGGCGGCCTGGTTCGAGGACTGCATCGTGCGGCCGGAGTACCGGCGCAAGGGCGTGGGCAAGGCGCTGCTCGAGCACGTGATCGAGCAGGCGCGCGCCGAAGGCGCGCGGCGCGTGATGCTCCTCACCGACGGCGACAACGCGCGTGCGCAGGGGCTCTACCGGAAGATGGGCTTCACCCCGTCGTCGATGCTCGCGATGCGGCTGAAGTTCTAAGGTCGCAGTTTGCGACCTTAGCGGTAGGGTGAGCCATTGGCCCACCCTACATCATTTGGAAATCACGCTCCGTGATGTCCATTTTCCGCTACACCCCGCCCATGCATATGTACTTCACCTCGACGAACTCTTCGCAGCCGTACTTCGAGCCTTCGCGGCCGAGGCCCGACTGCTTGACGCCGCCGAAGGGCGCCACTTCCGTGGTGATCAGGCCGCTGTTCACGCCCACCATGCCGTACTCGAGCGCTTCGGCGACACGCCACACGCGGCCGATGTCGCGGCTGTAGAAGTAGGCGGCGAGCCCGTACTCGGTGCGGTTCGCGAGTTCGATCACCTCGGCGTCGGTCTTGAAGCGGAACAGTGGCGCCACCGGGCCGAAGGTCTCCTCGCGGAAGATCTTCATCGTCGGCTTGACCTCGGTGAGCACGGTCGGCTCGTAGTAGGTGCGGCCCAGCGCGTGGCGCTTCGCGCCGGTGAGCGCCTTGGCGCCGCCTGCCAGGGCATCCGCCACGTGCTCTTCTACTTTCGCCAGCGCGTTCTGGTCGATCAGCGGGCCCTGCGTGACGCCTGCCTCGGTGCCGGTGCCAACCTTGAGTTCCTTCACCTTTTGCGTGAGCTTGGCGGCAAATTTATCGTACACGCCGTCCTGCACGAAAAGCCGGTTGGCGCAGACGCAGGTCTGGCCGGTGTTGCGGTACTTCGACACCATGGCCCCCTCGACCGCCGCGTCCAGGTCGGCGTCGTCGAACACGATGAACGGCGCATTACCTCCCAGCTCGAGCGAGATCTTCTTCACCGTGGGCGCGGCCTGCTTCATCAGCAGGCGCCCGATCTCGGTCGAGCCGGTAAAGGAGATTTTGCGCACGGCGGGATTGGCGCACAACTCGCCCCCGATCGCCGGCGCATTGCCGGTGAGGATGTTCAACACGCCTTTCGGAAAGCCGGCGCGCTCGGCGAGTTCTGCGAGCGCGAGCGCGGAGTAGGGCGTCTGCTTGGCGGGCTTGAGGATCACTGTGCAGCCCGCGGCGAGCGCCGGCGCGACCTTGCGCGTGATCATGGAATGCGGGAAATTCCACGGCGTGATCGCCGCGCACACCCCCACCGGCTGCTTGATCACCAGGATCCTGCGATCGGCCCACGGCGTCGGAATGGTGTCGCCGTAGATGCGCTTGGCTTCCTCCGCGAACCACTCGATGTAGGCGGCGCCGATGCTGACCTCGCCCCTGGATTCGGCGAGCGGCTTGCCCTGCTCGCTGGTGAGGATCAGCGCGAGATCCTCCAGGTTGGCGAGGATCTGGTCGTTCCACTTGCGCAGGACCGCTGCGCGCTCCTTGCCGGTCTTCGCGCGCCAGGCGGGCAGCGCGGCGTCGGCGGCGGCGATCGCCTTGCGCGTCTCGTCGGCGCCCATGTCGGGCGCCGTGCCGAGCTGCGAGCCGCTCGCCGGGTTGTGCACCGGGAAGCTCTTGCCGCCCGCAGCGCCATGCCAGCCGCCATCCAGGTAGCACTGTTCGCGGAACAGTTTCGGATCCTTCAGGGGTAGCGCCGGCAGCCCGGCACGGGATGGAGCGTTCATGGGAGTTCCTCCGGGTAGGCCGGGAATTCTAACCCCCGACCAGCCACGGATTGCATGAACCGCCGTTCAATCGTAAAGTACTAAAAAACCATAAGAAATATGACGGCCTGCCGGAATAGGGCCGCCCCAACCAAAGGAGGAAGCAATGGCCACCACCCGCTTTACCCGGCGCGCAATCCTGGGCGCGCTCGCCGCGGCTATGCTCGCGCCCGCATTCGCGCAGGACGCCCCGGTACGCATCGGCTACGCGATCGCGCGCACCGGCCCCTGGTCGGCCGGCGCGCAAGTCACGCAGGAGCCCAACTACATCATGTGGGCGGAGCAGGTGAACGCGCGCGGCGGGCTGAACGTGAAGGGCAAGAAGCGCAAGATAGAACTTGTCTCCCTCGACGATCGCAGCGACATGGAGACCGTCGTGCGCTCCTACGAGAAGCTGATGGGCAGCGACAAGGTCGACCTGATCCTGCCGCCCTGGGGCACCGGCGCGAATTTCGCGGTCATGCCGCTGGCGCAGAAGTATGGCTATCCGATGCTTTCCCCAACCGCGACAGGCCGCAAGCTGCTCGGCATGAAGAACCCGTACTTCTTCGCCTTGCTGCAGCAACCGGACCGCATGATGGATGCGCTCGCCGAGTACCTGGTGGCGCGCGGCGCGAAGACCGTCGCGGTGGTGTACGTCGACGAGCTGTTCGGGCTGGAGCAGTTCGCCGGCCTGGAGGCCGCGCTCAAGCAGAAGAACATCCGGCTCATCGAGAAGAAAAGCTACCCGCTGGGCGTCAAGGACCTGCAACCGGTGCTGAACGACATCAAGGCCAAGAGGCCTGACGCGTTCGTCGCCCTGAGCTACCCGCCCGACACCTTCCTCATTACCGGGCAGTCCAAGGCGATCGGCTTCAACCCGAAGCTGTTCTACACCGCGGTCGGCACCGCGTTCCCGGTGTACCGCGACAAGTTCGGGCCGACCGCCGAGGGTGTGATGGGGCTGGGCACCTGGAACCCGAAGTCGAGCCCGGTGGCCAAGGCCTATTTCGACGCGCACGTGGCGCGCTGGAAGAAGGAGCCTGACCGCTGGGCGAGCGCGCATGCCTGGGCCGGATTGCAGATCCTCGAGCAGGCAGTGGCCAGGGCGGGCCTGGATCGCAAGGCGCTGCGCGACACGATCGCCAGGTCGGAGTTCGACACCCTCATCGGCAAGATCCGCTTCAGCAACGGCGAGAACATCTCCACGCCGGGCGTGGTGAGCCAGTGGCAAAGCGGCGAGTTCGAAGTGGTGTGGCCGCCGCAGAACGCCACCGCCCCCGCGTATTACCCCAAACCCGACTGGAAGTAGTCCGGCGCCCCACGCAAGCCCTGCGGATGATCCGCAGGGCTTTTTCATCTCCATGGCCTTCTGGTTCGAACTCGCCGCCACCGGACTGATCACCGGGGGCATCTACGCCGTCGTGGCGATCGGCCTGAACCTGCAGTACGGGCTGATGCGGATCCTCAACATCTCGCACGGCGAGTTCCTGATGCTGGGCGCCTACTTCACGTGGCTCGGCCACACGGTGTTCAAGGTGAACCCGCTGCTGTTCCTGCCGGCCGTGGCGCTCGCGCTTTTCGTCCTGGGGGTCCTCGTCTACTGGCTCTGCTTCCAGCGCATCATGCGCACCGCGCCCGCGGTGGAGGTGATCGAGGCGAGGAGCCTGCTGGTGGGGTTCGGCCTCATGTTCCTGGTGCAGAACGCCGCCTACCTCGCGTGGGGCGCCGACCTGCGCGGCTATTCGTTCCTCGCGGAGCCGATCGAGTTCGGCGGCGTGCGCCTCATGACCAACCGCCTGGTGGTATTCGCGTTCGCGGTAGCGGCAAGCCTGACGCTGCTCGCGGTGCTGAAGTGGACGCTGCTCGGCAAGGCGGTACGGGCGATGATGCAGTCGCCCACCGGCGCGCAGCTCGTCGGCATCGATACGCGCTTCCTGCATCCCGTGGTGTTCGGCATCGGCCTGGCATTGGCGGGCGTTGCCGGCGCGTTGCTCTCGATGTTGTACGAGATTTCCCCCTCCATGGGCGAGCCTTACACGATTACGGCATTGATCGTGATCGTGCTCGGCGGCCTGGGGAGCGCGCTCGGCAGCCTGCTCGGCGGGTTCCTCCTCGGCCTGGTCGAGGCGTTCGGCATGCACTTCACCAGCCCGTCGCTCAAGATGCTGCTCTCCTACAGCGTTCTGATCGCGGTGCTGCTGGCGAGGCCGAAGGGGCTGTTCGCGCGATGAGCCTGCGCACTTCGCTCACCGCCACCCTGGCTGCGGCGCTGGTACTTGCCGTGATGCCGTGGCTGCTGTCGGATTTCGCGCTGGCGCTTACGCTGACCTGCCTGATGTACGCGGGGCTGGCGGTGAGCTGGGCCATGTTCTGCGGCGCCACCAATTACCTGTCGCTCGCCACCGCCGCCTTCTTCGGCCTGGGCGCCTACGTCACGGCCTGGGGATTGGCGACGCTGCCCTACGCGGTGGCGGTCACCCTCGGCGGCCTGGTGGCCGCCGCGTTCGCCGGCCTGATCGGCATGGCGGTGTTGCACCTGCGGGGGGCATACTTCGCGGTCATCACCTTCGGCCTTGGGGAACTGGTGAAGCACGCCATCACCTATTACGAGAAGAGCGTGGCAGGAACCGTGGGCCGCGTCCTGCTCGAAGCGCCGGGCGCGGGAACGATCTATCTCACCGTGCTCCTGATCACGGCGCTGGCGGTGGGCGTCGCGCTGCTGGTGCGGCACAGCCGCCTGGGGCTGGCGCTGCGGGGCATCGGCTCGGACGAAGAGCGCGCGCAGACGCTGGGCGTGCACGCCCGGCGCAGCAAGGCGATGGCGTTCGCGCTCTCGGCGTTTTTCGCCGGCGCGCTCGGCGCGGCAATGGCGGCACGCTGGACTTATCTTGACCCGCACACGGTGTTCAATCCTTTCATCGGCTTCCAGACCGTGCTGATCGCCATGGTGGGCGGCGCGCACACCATCATCGGACCGATCGCGTCGGCGGTGCTGTTCAGCCTGCTCACGGAGTTCCTGCGATTGCAATTCCCGTACCTGTTCCTGATCCTGCTCGGGCTGCTGCTGATCCTGCTGGTGCTCTACCTGCCAGGAGGGCTCGCGTCGCTGTTCGAGCGGCGCTGGCGCTGGAGGAAAAGCGGTGCGTGAGGCGCTGCTTTCGGCGAAGGGCGTCACGGTGCGCTTTGGCGGGCTGGTCGCGGTGGACGCCGTGGATCTCGACGTGCATGGCGGCGAGCTGGTGGGGGTCATAGGCCCCAATGGCGCCGGCAAGACCACCTTCTTCCACACGCTCTCAGGCGTGCTCGCGCCGACGGCGGGGCGCGTGGTCGTGGCTGGCGACGACCTGACCGGCAAGCCTGCGCACGCCTTCGCCACGCACGGCGTCGCGCGCACCTTCCAGACACCGCGCGTGTTCAAGGAGATGCCCGCCGTGGACAACGTGCGCTTCGGCCTGGAGTTTGCCGGGCGCACGCGGCGCCACGCGCACGACGCTTTCGACGACCCGCGCGCCATCCTGGATTTCCTCGGGCTCGCCGAAGTGGCGTCCGTGCCGGCGGGCGGCCTCACGCCGTCGCGCCAGAGGCTGCTCGAGATCGGCATGGCGCTCGGCGCGCGCCCGCGCGTGCTGCTGCTGGACGAGGTGGCGGCGGGCCTCACGCATGCCGAAGTGGACCTCACTGCGCAACTGATCCGCCGGGTGCGCGACGAGCTCGGGCTCGCGGTGATCTGGATCGAGCATGCGGTGCGCGTGCTCATGCATCACGTAGAGCGGGTCGCCGTGCTGCACCAGGGCCGCAAGATCGCCGACGGCGATCCGCGGGCCGTGGCGCGGGATCCGGCGGTGGTGGAGGCCTACCTCGGCGAGGAAGGCGAGCCGCAAAGGAGGGCGGCGTGAGCGGCGCTCTGTCCATCAAGGGTTTGAGCGCCGGCTACGGTCCGATCCGCGTCCTGCAGAACGTGGACCTGGAGGCGCCCGCCGGCGAGATCACGGTGGTGGTCGGACCCAACGGCGCCGGCAAGACGACGCTGCTGAAGGCCGTATCCGGACTGATCCCGCGCGAGGGCGAGGTGCTGTTCGAGGGCGCGGCCCTGCCCGTGCAGCCTTCGGTCATCGTGCAGCGCGGCCTCGCCCAGGTGGCGGAAGGACGGCAGCTCTTCCCGCAGATGACGGTGCGCGAGAACCTCGAACTGGGCGCGTACCTGTTGCCCAGGGGCGAGCGCGGCGCGCGGCTGGATCGCGTGTTCGAATTCTTTCCCAAGCTTGCCGAGCGGCGCGAGCAGCTCGCCGGCACCATGTCGGGCGGCGAGCAGCAGATGCTGGCGGTGGGGCGCGCGCTGATGGGCAAGCCCAGGCTCCTGATGCTGGACGAGCCCTCGCTCGGGCTCGCGCCGAAGTTGATCGACGAGTTGCTCGGCATCGTGCGCCGGATACGCGACGACGGCGTGACCATCCTGCTCGTGGAGCAGAACGTGGCCAAGGCGCTGGCGATCGCCGAGGGCGCTTACGTGATCGAACGCGGTGTCGTGGTGATGAAAGGCCAGGCGGGCAAGCTGCTCAAGTCCGAGCGCCTGCGCGCGGCCTACCTCGGCGCCGAGCACAAACCCGGAACATTGAACTGGAAGGGGGGACTTTTCATGGCCCAGCAGCAGACCACCGCGCTCACCATCGCCGCCGAGAACGCCTGGAAAGGCAAGATATTCACCGGCCGCTGGCAGTTGGCGAAGGGCGGCACGCGCGAAGTGATCGAGCCCGCCACCGGCAAGGTACTGACGGAGGTCGGCATGGCGGACGCCGAGGACGTTCGCGAGGCGGCGCAGGCCGCCGCAGCGGCGCAGGTCGAGTGGGCGAACACGCCGGCGGACCAGCGCGCCGCGGTGCTGCGGCGCGCGGCACAGCTGCTCGAGGCGCACGCGGATGCGCTGCGCCCCTGGATCGTGCGCGAGACCGGCTCGATTCCGCCCAAGGCGGATTTCGAGTTGCACATGGTTACCGGCATCCTGCTCGAGGCCGCGGCGATCGCTACGCAGCCGCCCGGCATGATGCTGCCCTCGGGCCCGAAGCGCATGAGCTTCGCCCGGCGCGTGCCGCACGGTGTCGTCGGGGTGATCTCGCCGTTCAACGCGCCGCTGATTCTCTCCAGCCGCGCGGTGGCGCCCGCGCTCGCGCTGGGCAACGCGGTGGTGCTCAAGCCCGATCCGCAGACCCCGGTCACCGGCGGGTTCATCCTGGCGCGCCTGTTCGAGGCGGCGGGCCTGCCCGCGGGCCTGCTGCACGTGCTGCCTGGCGACGCGGCGGTCGGCGAGGCGATGATCGTCGATCCGGACATCGCGATGATCTCGTTCACCGGTTCGACTGCGGCGGGAAAGCGCGTCGGCGAACTCGCCAGCCGGTATCTCAAGAAAGTGACGCTGGAACTCGGCGGCAAGAATTCCACCATCGTCCTCGACGACGCGGACCTGGAGGTTGCGGCTTCCAGCGCGGCGTGGGGCGCGTACCTGCACCAGGGCCAGATCTGCATGGCCACGGGCACGGTACTGGCGCAGCGCAAGATTGCGCGCGACCTGATCGAGCGCCTGGTGGCGAAGGCGAAGAACCTGCCGGTGGGCGATCCGAGCGCGGGGCCGGTCGCCCTGGGGCCGATCATCAGCAGCAGACAGCTCGAGCGCATCGACGGCATCGTCAAGGACGCTGTCGCCAAGGGCGCGGTGCTGCGCGCGGGCGGCACCTACGACAAGCTGTTCTACAGCCCCACGGTGCTCGAGGGCGTCCGGCCCGACATGCGCGTGTACACGGAGGAGGTGTTCGGTCCCGTCCTGTGCGTGCTCGAGTTCGATACCGACGAGGAAGCGATCGCGATGAATAACGCCACCCAGTACGGTCTGTCGGTCGGGGTGATCACCCAGTCGGTGGAGCGCGCGATGGCGTTCACCGCGAAGCTGAAGGCCGGCATCATCCACATCAACGACCAGACCGTCGCCGACGAGCCCTGGGTGCCGTTCGGCGGCAGAGGGGCCTCGGGCAACGGCGGGCGCCACGGCGGTGTCGCCAACTGGGAGGAGTTCACCCAGTGGCAGTGGGTGACGATCCAGGATCGCGCGACGCCTTATCCGTTTTAGAGCTGAAGCTGCGGGGCGCGGCGACGAGGCTCCGGTGACGATCTCCAGCGGCTTCACCGAAGTCTTTTCACTCGGTCCCGCTCAGGAACGCCGGCCTAGCCCTTGCGGGAGAGGCGGGAGTAGAATTTCCACAGGTCAGCACTGGAGCAGGACGCAGGAACAATCGACCCGGGCTGATCGTATCTCCGCTTCACCTTCGGGCTACAGACCCTTTTTCGCGGTACTTCCTGTACCACTCTGCGCGACATCGTTCCTTAACGCATTTCAAAGGGGGAGTCATGACGCCTGTTCTTGAAACCCGACGCGGCAAGGCCGCGGCATTCTGCAGCACCCTGCTCGGCATGTCGCTTTACACCGCGCCAGCAGTTGCTCAACAGTCTTTCGCGAGCATCGATTGCCGTTCCGGGACGGTTTCCATGTTGGCGAAAAGTGAAGACATCACGCTTTACACGTTAGACCACAAAGGCATTTCGCGCAGCCAGCATGAGAGCAAACTCTTTGACAACTGGACTCAGCGGTGCGTTGGCGCGATCGCCGTTATCGGCGGCAAGACGACCGGCAATGGATGGTGCAAACAAATTGATCCTGCAAACGGCGACATTACAGTCATTGGCTGGACCAGCGAGAAACCGGGCTTCGGAACGTGGCGGTTCGTGTATGGCACCGGAAAGTGGAAAGGCATTAGCGGCGGCGGCGACTATCAGTTAGTGGCTCCTACCCGTGCTGTCGAGGACGGTACATACCAGAACTGCGTGAACGTCAAAGGCAGCGTCGCGGTTCCCAAAATGTAGTAACGACTGTTGCCGAGGCTAAGGCGGTCAGCGCCGATCGGGCGCTTCCGCCTCTGCCTGACGGTAACAATTCAGGATAAGGCGATGCCTTATCCCTTCTAAACGGTGCCCGGGAAAGCGCCGCCGTCCAGCACGAGATTCTGGCCGGTGATGTAGCCCGCGTGCGCGCTGGCGAGGAAGGCGCAGGCCGCGCCGAACTCCTCGATGGTGCCGAAGCGTTTGGCGGGGTTCGCCTCGGCGCGCACTTTCGCCAGTTCGGCGGCGGTCTTGCCAAGTTTCTTGGCGTTGAACTCCATGTTGCCGCGCAACCGGTCGGTGTCGAACGGTCCGGGCAGCAGCGCGTTGATCGTCACGTTGTGCTGCACCGTCTGGCGCGAAAGCCCGGCGACGAATCCGGTCAGGCCGGTGCGCGCGCCGTTCGACAGGCCCAGCTCCGGAATCGGCATCTTCACGGCGGCCGAGGTGATGTTGATGATGCGGCCAAACCTGCGCGCGATCATGCCGTCCACCGTGGCCTTGATCAGCTCGATCGGCGTGAGCATGTTGGCGTCGATCGCCTTGATCCAGTCCTCGCGCGACCAGTTGCGGAAGTCCCCGGGCGGCGGGCCGCCGGCGTTGTTCACCAGGATGTCGGGATTGGGGCAGGCGGCGAGCGCCTGCGCGCGCCCCTCCGCCGTGGTGATGTCGCCGGCGACGGCGACGACCTTCGCGCCGGTACTCTTGCGGATCTCAGCCGCGGTCGCCTCGAGCGCTTCCTTGCCGCGTGCGGTGATGAAAAGGTTTACGCCCTCGCGCGCGAGCGCCATGGCGCAGCCCTTGCCGAGTCCCTTAGATGCCGCGCATACCAGCGCGGACTTTCCCTTGATGCCCAGATCCATGGCGTTCAGCCTTTCTTAAGTGTGACCAGCAATACTCCCATGATCACCAGCGAGCCGCCGAGGAGCTGTGGCGCGGTGAGCGTGCCGTCGAGCAGAACAAAGTCCGCCAGTACCGTGGTCACCGGGCCGAGCCCACCGATGAGCGCGAAATGGTTGGCGCCAATGCGCTTCAAGGCCTCGGCCACCAGGAATACCGGCAGCACGGTGCACACCATCGACAGGAGAATGGCGTAGAGCCACACGATCCCGGGAAGCTCCAGTGCCGCCGGGTTCTCCAGCAACGCGAACTGCACCACGGCGGGCGCGCTCGAGATCATCATCGTGTAGGCGGTGAAGCGCATCGAGCCGATGCGCTTCACCAGCTGGCTGCCGGTGACCAGGTACACGGCGTAGCACATGGCGGAGCCGAAGATGAGCGCCACGCCCAGCAGGAACAGGCGGTGCTCGGGCGTCACGCTGAACCGGTTCGAGAGCACCAGCGCGATCCCGGCGTAGGTCATGCCGAGCGAGATCAGCTCGCGCCGCGTGGGCCGCTTGGCGAGGAACAGCGCCGACAGGATCACCACCAGCGTGG